>NZ_JBAJMW010000003.1:0-32141 GCF_036881825.1 Tersicoccus mangrovi
GCACGCCGCCAGCGTTCGTCCTGAGCCAGGATCAAACTCTCCGTCAAAAAAACGAAAAAACAATCCCGGCAATGACATCCCGACCACCACGGGGGTGGCAGCCAGACATCACAACCAGTAAATAACTGGCATCAACAAACAAAACAACACACTATTGAGTTCTCAAACAACAGGCACTTCCGGTTTCAGCGGCGGCATGAGATCCTGTTCTTGGATCCCTCTCCGTCATTCCGTTTCGCTCCGGAGCAACTTGTCTAACTTACCACTCCGATCTTCTCTGTCCAAATCGGCCGTTTCCGTCCGTTTTCTCCAGGGAGTCCGGATACGCCTCGAGGGGCTGTTTCCGGTTCGATCCTCGGTGTTCGCGTGGCCTCTGGGAGGCTCTTCGCGTCTCACCGTTCCGATCGGCGCGAGATGAAACTGTACCACCGGCTGCGCGGCAGTGCAAAACGGGCCCTTCCTCCCCTGCTCCCAGCGGCCGTGAGGCCCGGGATCCCGGGGAAGAAGGGCCCGTCGCGCGGGTCCGGTGGACGTCAGCCGGCGCTGTCCCCGGTGGCGGGCGTCAGGTAGAGCACCCCGAGCGGCGGCACCTGCACGGTGGCCGACGCCGGCTTGCCCTGGAACGATCCCTCGACCGCGGTGATCCGCCCCTGGTTGCCCACGCCCGATCCACCGAACTCCTCGGCGTCCGTGTTCAGCGCCTCGACCCACGTGCCGGCCCACGGCAGGGCCAGCTTGACGTCGTGGTGGGGGTTGCCGGCGAAGTTGGCGACGACGACCACCGGGTTGCCCTGCGGATCCCACCGGGTGAAGGTGAGCATGTTCCGGCCGGTGTCGTTGGCGTCGATCCACTCGAACCCGGCCGGGTCGTTGTCCCAGCGGTACAGGGCCGGCGTGGACGAGTAGATCTCGTTGAGCGCCTTGACGAGCAGCTGCACACCACGGTGCGGCGGAGCCTCGGTCAGCCACCAGTCCAGGCCGTGCGCTTCGTTCCACTCGGCTTCCTGGCCGAACTCGGTGCCCATGAAGATCAGCTGCTTGCCCGGGTGCGCCCACTGGAACGCCAGATACGCACGCAGGTTGGCCAGCTGCTGCCACCGGTCGCCCGGCATCTTCCGCAGCATCGAGCCCTTGCCGTGCACGACCTCGTCGTGGCTGATCGGCAGGAGGAAGTTCTCCGTGTACGCGTAGACCATCGAGAACGTGGCCTTGTGGTGGTGGTAGGCGCGGTTGACCGGATCCTCGGAGATGTACGAGAGCGAGTCGTGCATCCAGCCCATGTTCCACTTCAGCCCGAACCCGAGGCCGTTGTGGTCCGTCGGCCGGGTGACACCCGGGAAGGCGGTCGACTCCTCGGCGATGGTGACGATGCCGGGCACCCGCTTGTAGGCGGTGGCGTTCGCCTCCTGCAGGAAGCCGATCGCCTCGAGGTTCTCGCGGCCGCCGAACCGGTTGGGCCGCCACTGCCCCTCCTGGCGGGAGTAGTCCAGGTAGAGCATCGAGGCGACGGCGTCGACCCGCAGCCCGTCGATGTGGAACTCCTCGAGCCAGTAGAGCGCGTTGGCCACGAGGAAGTTGCGCACCTCGCGCCGGCCGAAGTCGAAGATCAGCGTGCCCCAGTCCGGGTGTTCCCCGAGGAACGGGTCCGGGTGCTCGTACAGGGGCTGCCCGTCGAACTTCGCCAGGGCGAACTCGTCCTTGGGGAAGTGCGCCGGGACCCAGTCCATGATGACGCCGATGCCCGCCTGGTGGAGGGCGTCCACCAGGTGCTTGAACTCGTCGGGGTGGCCGAAGCGCGACGTCGGGGCGAAGTACCCGGTGACCTGGTAGCCCCACGAACCGCCGAAGGGGTGCTCGGCGACGGGCATCAGCTCGACGTGGGTGAACCCCAGCCACGAGACGTACTCCACGAGCTGCTCGGTGAGCTCCCGGTAGCCCAGGCCCAGGCGCCACGAGCCGAGGTGGACCTCGTAGACGCTCATGGGACCGTTGTGCGGGTCCTGCCGGGACCGCCGCGCGATCCACTCGTCGTCGCCGAAGGTGTAGGTCGAGTCGACGACGCGCGACCCGGTGCGCGGGGGCACCTCGGTGCCGCGGGCCATCGGGTCCGCCTTCATCCTCCACTGGCCGTCCTGGCCGAGGATCTCGAACTTGTAGGTCGCGCCGGCGCCGGCGTCCGGGACGAAGATCTCCCACACGCCCGACGAGCCGAGGGCTCGCATGCCGTGCGCCTTGCCGTCCCAGCCGTTGAAGTCACCGACCACGCGGACGGACCGGGCGTTGGGCGCCCAGACGGCGAAGCTCGTGCCGTGGATCGTGCCCATCGACGACGGGTACTCCTGCACGTGGGCACCGAGCACCGTCCACAGCGTCTCGTGGCGGCCCTCCCCGATCAGGTGGAGATCCAGCTCGCCGAGCGTCGGCATGAACCGGTACGGCTCGTCGACCCGGTGCGCGACGCCGTCCCCGTAGGTCACGTCGAGCCGGTAGTCCGGGACGTGACCGTCCTCGGGCGTCTCGAGCACCGCGGTCCAGATGCCGCCGTACTCGTGGGACATCGCGGTGGTCCCGTCCGGGGTGACGACGTCGACCGACGCCGCCATGTGCCGCAGCGTCCGCACCGTCACGGTGCCGTCGGGAGCCAGGTGGGCGCCGAGGATGCCGTGCGGGTTGTAGTACCGGCCCGCGGCGACGGCGTCGAGCACGTCGGTCGGCACCGGGATGGGCCGGGCGTCCGCCGGCCGGGTCTCCGGCTCGGCGGTGGATGCTGCGCCCGCGCTGACATGGAGGTTGGCCGCCTGGGCGAGCGCCTCCGGGGAGACGTCGGGATCCCCGTCGGGCAGGTCCGGGCGGTTGCGGTCCAGCGGGGCGCCGCTCGCGGTCGGCGCGGAGGCCGGCTGCTGCGGCGCGGATGCCGCGGACTCGTCCGAGTCCTCGCCGGACGCCGACGGCTCAGGGGCGGTCGCCGCGGTCGCGGCCTTGTCGGTGTCCGTGTCCGGTGCCGATCCGGCCGCTGCGCCGGCCTGACCGGCGGCCGGTGCCGCGCTCTCCGGCGCTGCCGGAGCCGCCTGCTCGGGAGCGGCCGCCGATTCGGTCGACGACGTGCCGGGCCGGGGTGCCCGGATCTTCCTGATCATGGTGGGATCCTCCTTCGTCGGAGCCGGAGCGGATGCGTCGGTGCCCACCCGCAGGGCGCGGTGCACCGCGCCCACGGGGACCGAGATCCAGTCCGGCCGGTTGCGCTGTTCGTAGACCACTTCGTAGAGCGCCTTGTCGAGCCACAGGCCGACGTAGAGCGGCGACCCGGTGTCGACCGGTTCCCCGCTCACGCGGCGGTAGCCGTCCAGGAAGGCGTCGGAGGCGGCGGCGGTCCAGGCGCGGGCGGCCTCGGGGTCGGCGCCGTTCAGCGCCGCGAAGCCTCCCGCGTAGTCGAAGGACCGGAGCATGCCGACGACGTCGCGCAGGGCGGTGTCGGGCAGGGACCGCTCGGCCACCGGACGCAGCGGTTCGCCCTCGAAGTCGAGCAGGATCCACCCCCGCTGCGGGGAGTCGAGGACCTGGCCGAGGTGGTAGTCGCCGTGGATGCGCTGCAGGACGGGCGCCTCGCCGTCGTGGTCGAGGGCGTCGAGGGCGGCCTGGATCGCGTCGTCGTGGGGACCCACGGCGTCGGCCGCCTCGGCCCACGCCCACCGGATCCGGCTGGCGAGCGCGCGCAGCAGGTCGCCGCGCTGACCGGCGTCGGCCACCTGGCTGCCGAAGGCCTCGCGCAGGCCGGCGTGGACCCGGGCGGTCGCCTCGCCGAGGGCCGCGGCCGGCCCGGTGAAGTCGGTGCCGGACCGCGCCGCGGCGGTGGCGGAGCGCCACGCGTCCTCGCTGCCGGCCATGAACTCGCTGAGCACGGCCAGCTGACCGTGGTCGATCTGCGGGTCCCTGCTCGGCTGCGCGTCGGCGGCGTGCTCGGGGTGCTGCCAGGCGCCGTCGATCCACCCATAGGTGGCGGCCACGGCGTCCACCCCGGCGGTGGTCAGTCCGATGCCGACCTCGACGTCCGGGTTCATGCCCGCGCCGAGCACGCGGAACAGCTTGATGATGGCCGGGGCGTCCGGGTCGTCGACGATGATCGACGTGTTGGACTGCTCGCCGCTGAGCACCGTCGCCGTGGGCAGGTCGCCCACGGCGCGGGTCGAGGCCCACCGGCCGGTGCGGTGGCCCTGCGGGGCGGCGGCATCGCCGTCACCGTCGATCGCTGCACCGTCGCCGGTCGCCGATGTCGTGCCGTCGAAGACCGGTCCCGCGGTGATCAGGTCGAGGTAGAGGCCGACCAGGACGGGGTCCCGGACGCCGTCGTACACGTCCACACGCTCGTCGCCCGCACCGGCCTCAACGGCCGGCAGCGGCGCCTCGGCCGCCGGGACGCTGCCGATCGGGTCGATGCCGTGCAGGACGTGCTCGCGGCGGCGGTAGGTCAAGGGCACCTGGACGACGTCGATCCGGTCACCGGAGTCGATCGCGATCAGGTGGACCCTCATGCCGATGCGGCCGGCCGGATCGGTCAGCTCGAAACCGCCGACGGCTGCCAGGCTCACACCCTTGCCGCGGGCGGGATACCAGCGCTGGCCGGGGAGCCAGCGGTGCAGCAGATCGGTCAGGTCGGGGGTCAGCGTCATCGTGGCTTCTCCCTTCATGACGACAACTCGTGCTGGGGCAGGATCACCGGCAGTGCCTGGGTGGCCGGTGAGGCGGGGTTCGAGTACGGCGAGCGCATGCGCAACCAGAAGAAGTCGTGGCTGCCGAGCGTGATGGTGATCCGGCCGTTCTCTCCCACGGGCGGGAACGGGGTGCCGCCGAAGACGTCGCGCAGGCCGCGGCCCGCGAAGCGCGGCAGGTCGAGGACCGCGGAGGACGGGTGCTGCGAGAGGTTGAAGACGCACAGCACCGCCTCGCCGTGCTCCTCGGCGTCCGCGTCCGGGATCTCCCGCAGGAACGCGAGGATGTGCTCGTTGTCCGCCCGGACGTTCTCGTAGCCGCCGAGGCCGAACGCCGGGTGCGCCTTGCGCACGCCCAGCATCTGCCGGACCCAGTGGAGCAACGACGAGGAGTGCGCCAGCTGCGCCTCCACATTGACGTGGTTGTAGTGGTAGACGAGCGACTGGATCACCGGCAGGTAGAGCTTGCCGGGGTCCGCGACGGAGAACCCGGCGTTGCGGTCCGGGTTCCACTGCATCGGCGTACGGGAGGCGTCGCGGTCGTCGAGCCAGATGTTGTCCCCCATCCCGATCTCGTCCCCGTAGTACAGGAACGGGCTGCCGGGCAGGGCGAGCAGCAGGGCGTGGATCAGCTCCACCTCGGCGCGGGAGTTGTCCAGCAGCGGCGACAGGCGCCGCCGGATGCCGACGTTGGCGCGCATCCGGGCGTCCGGGGCGTACCAGCCGAGCATCACCTGGCGTTCCTCCGTGGTGACCATCTCGAGGGTCAGCTCGTCGTGGTTCCGCAGGAAGGTGCCCCACTGCGCCCCGGCCGGGATGCTCGGGGTGTCCTTCATCGTCTCGACGATCGGCGCGGCCTTCTGGTCCCGGAGGGCGTAGAACAGGCGCGGCATGATCGGGAAGTGGAAGCACATGTGGCACTCGGGATTCTCCGCGTCCCCGAAGTACTCCACGACGTCGTTCGGCAGCTGGTTCGCCTCGGCGATGATGACACGACCGGGGTAGAACTCGTCGACCATGGACCGGAGGCTCCGCAGGCACCCGTGCGTCGCCGGCAGGTTCTCGCAGTTGGTGCCGTCCTCCTCGAAGAGATACGGGATCGCGTCGGCGCGGAAGCCGTCGACGCCCTGGTCGAGCCAGAACTTCACGACGTCGAACACGGCCTCGACGACGGCCGGGTTCTCGAAGTTCAGGTCCGGCTGGTGGGAGAAGAACCGGTGCCAGAAGAACTGGCGCCGCACCGGGTCGAACGTCCAGTTCGACTCCTCGGTGTCGACGAAGATGATCCGCGCGTCCTCGTACTTCTCGTCCGTGTCACTCCACACGTAGAAGTCCCCGTACGGACCTTCCGGATCCTCGCGGGACGCCTTGAACCAGGCGTGCTGGTCCGAGGTGTGGTTCAGCGGCAGGTCGATGATGACGCGCAGGCCGCGGGCGTGGGCCTCGGCCACCAGACGTTTGAAGTCGCTGATGGTGCCGAACTCGTCCAGCACGGAGTAGTAGTCCGCGATGTCGTACCCGCCGTCACGCAGGGGCGAGTCGAAGAACGGGGGCAGCCACAGGCAGTCGATGCCGAGCCACTGCAGGTAGTCGAGCTTCTCGATCAGGCCCGAGAAGTCACCCGAGCCGTCTCCGTTCGCGTCGGCGAACCCGCGGACGAGGACCTCGTAGAAGACCGCCTTGCGGTACCACTGGGGGTCGTGGGCGAGACCGGGGGCGTTGAGGGCGAACGCCGACGGTACGCTCATGCGCCCCTCCGCACGTGGAAGATGTGCGCCGGCTCGAGCCACGGGTCGAGCCGGACGTAGTTCTCCCGGCCCCACGTCCAGCTGCTGCCCGAGAGCAGGTCGTCCACCCAGAACCGGCCGTTCTCGTCCAGATCCGCCGGATCCAGCTCCAGCGCATCGAGATCGAGGGTGACGAGCCCCTCCCGCGCGGCGTGCGAGTCGAGGTTGACGACGACGATGATCGTGTCCTTCGTGCCGTCCGGGTTCGCCTTGTGCTTGACGTACGCCACCGTGTGGTCGTCCGTCGTGGACGCCACGGTGAGGTTCTGCAGGTCGCCGAGCGCCGGGTGCGCGCGGCGGATGGCGTTCAGGCGCGTGATGTACGGGGCGAGGGACCGGCCCTCGGCCTCGGCCGCGGCGTAGTCCCGGGGCCGGTACTCGAACTTCTCGTTGTCGATGTACTCCTCGGCACCGGGCCGAGCGACGTGCTCGTACAGCTCGTACCCGGAGTACACGCCCCACAGCGGGCTGCCGGTCGCCGCGAGCACCGCGCGGATCTTGAATCCCGCAGGGCCGGAGTACTGCAGGTACGGCGTGAGGATGTCGGGGGTGTTGACGAAGAAGTTCGGCCGGTAGAACGCCGGCGTCTCGTGGGAGACCTCGGTGAAGTAGTCGAGGATCTCCTCCTTCGTGTTCCGCCACGTGAAGTACGAGTAGGACTGCTGGAACCCGGCCTTGCCGAGGCCGTGCATCATCGGCGGGCGCGTGAACGCCTCGGCGAGGAACACGACGTCGGGGTCGGTCGCGTTGACCTGGCCGATCAGCCACTCCCAGAACCACAGCGGCTTGGTGTGCGGGTTGTCCACGCGGAAGGTGCGCACGCCGTGGTCCATCCACAGCCGCACGATCCGCAGCACCTCGTTCGACAGGCCCTCGGGGTCGTTGTCGAAGTTGAGCGGGTAGATGTCCTGGTACTTCTTCGGCGGGTTCTCGGCGAAGGCGATGGACCCGTCGATGCGCGTCGTGAACCACTCCGGGTGCTCGGTGACCCACGGGTGGTCCGGGGTGCACTGCAGCGCGAGGTCGAGTGCGACCTCCATGCCGAGCTCGCGGGTGCGCGCCACGAAGGCGTCGAAGTCCTCGAAGCCGCCGAGGTCCGGGTGGATGGTGTCGTGGCCGCCCTCGGCGGCGCCGATGGCCCACGGGGAACCGGGGTCGCCCGGGCCGGCGACCAGCGTATTGTTCGGGCCCTTGCGGTTGGTGCGGCCGATCGGGTGGATCGGGGGCAGGTAGACGACGTCGAACTCCATCGCGGCGACGGCGTCGAGCCGCTCGATCGCGGTGCGGAAGGTGCCCGACGTCCACTGCCCGGTCGCGGGGTCCCAGCTCGCGCCCTCCGAGCGGGGGAAGAACTCGTACCAGGACGCGCGGCCGGCACGCTCGCGCTCGACCGTGACGGGCCAGTGCCGCGTGGCGCTGACCAACTCGCGGATCGGCCGGCGGTCGATCACCGCGTGCACCTGCGGGCTGATGCCCGCGGCGAGGCGCTCCCCGGCGGGCAGGGTCGTGTCGCCGATCCGGGCGGCGGCGGTCCGCAGCGTCCGTGCGTCCTCCGCGTCTCGGTCGGACTCCTGCGCTCCGCGCTCGAGGAGGGCGGCACCCTCGTCGAGCATCAGGTCGACGTCGACACCGGCGGCCACCTTGATGGTCGCGTCGTGCTCCCAGGTGCCGTAGAGGTCGGCCCAGCTCTCGATGGTGAAGCTCCACGCGCCGAGGCCCTGCGGGCGCAGCGTCGTCGTGTACCGGTCGGTGCCGGGCACGTGCTCGACCATCCGGGAGCGCTGGACCTCGATGCCGTCCGGGTCGTAGAGGACGGCCGTGGCGCCGAGCCGGTCGTGTCCCTCCCGGAACACGGTGGCGCCGACCTGCAGGTCCTCGCCCGGGATGGCCTTCGCGGCGAAGGCGCCGCCGTCGACGACGGGCGCCACCTCGGTGACGGGGATGCGGTCGAAGCGCAGGCCCTGGGTCACCGCACCGGGCGCGCGGGTGGGACCCCCATGAGCTCCGGTCGGAACCGTTCCTGCGTGTTGACCTGCTGGTACGGGCTTGTCCTGTCCTGCGGGGCGACTCGCGGCCGCGGCTGGAGTAGTCACACGGTAGACGTTAGCCATTGATGCCGGGATTGCGAAGGCCACTGATGTCATGGACGGCCGGGCGGCGGGTGGACGACGGCTCGATCGACCCGTCGGCGTCCACGAGGGCACGACGCCACGCGACATGGACGTAAGCGTTTACGCAATATGCGTCGTACGTCACATCGATCGGCTACTGTGTGGCGCGTGAAAGCTATCCGCCGGTTCACCGTCCGCACCGTCCTGCCCGAGGCCATCGCTCCGCTGAGCACCCTCGCGACCAACCTGCGCTGGTCGTGGCACGAACCCACCCGCCGCCTGTTCGGCGACATCGCCCCCGAGATCTGGGCTCGCACCGCCGACCCCGTCGAACTGCTCGCGACCCTGACCCGGGGCCAGCTGCAGACGATCGCCGGGGACGCCGCCCTCGTCTCCCGGATCCAGGAGCTGGGCGCCGGCCTACAGGAGTACCTGTCGCGCCCGCGCTGGTACCAGTCCCTCGGCAGCGAGGCGCCCGCCTGCATCGCCTACTTCTCCCCCGAGTTCGGTATCGACGCCGTGCTCCCCCAGTACTCCGGCGGCCTCGGCATCCTCGCCGGTGACCACCTCAAGTCCGCCTCCGACCTCGGCGTTCCCCTCATCGGCGTCGGCCTGCTCTACCAGGCTGGCTACTTCAAGCAGTCCCTGTCCCGCGACGCGTGGCAGGAGGAGACCTACCCCGTCATCGACCCCGACGGCCTGCCCCTCTCTCTGCTGCGCGAGGACGACGGCACCCCCGTCGAGATCCGCCTGCCCCTGCCCGCCGGACGCCAGCTGCTCGCCCACGTGTGGAAGGCCGACGTCGGCCGCGTGCCGCTGCTGCTGCTCGACTCGAACGTCCCCGGCAACGACGACGCCGCACGGACCATCACCGACCGCCTGTACGGCGGCGGCGGGGACCACCGGCTCCAGCAGGAGCTGCTGCTCGGCATGGGCGGCGTCAAGGCGCTGCGCGCCTTCGCCCGGCTCACCGACGGCATCGAGCCGGAGGTGTTCCACACCAACGAGGGGCACGCCGGCTTCCTCGGCGTCGAACGCATCCGCGAACTCATGGACAGCGGCCTGAGCTGGGACGAGGCGCTCGTCTCGGTCCGCGCGGCCACCGTGTTCACGACGCACACCCCGGTGCCCGCCGGCATCGACCGGTTCGAGAGCGCCCAGATCCAGCACTTCTTCCATGCGGGCCTGGCCCCGTCGGTGCCGGTCACCAACATCCTCGCTCTCGGCGCCGAGACCTACCCGGGCGGCAACCCGTCGACGTTCAACATGGCGGTCATGGGGCTGCGGCTCGCGCAGCGCGCCAACGGCGTCGCCAAGCTGCACGGCGTCGTCTCCCGCGAGATGTTCGCCGGCCTCTGGCCGGGCTTCGACCACGAGGAGATCCCGATCACCTCGGTCACCAACGGCGTGCACGTGCCGACCTGGGTGGACCCGAGAATCGTGGACCTGGCCCGGACGAAGTTCGGCCCGACCCCGGACTGGTCCGAGGTGTTCCAGGTGGACGACGCCGAGGTGTGGGGGCTGCGCCGGGAGCTGCGCTCCTCGCTGATCGCCGACGTCCGGCGCCGCCTGCGCACGTCCTGGACCGCGCGCGGTGCCGCGGACGCGGAACTGGCGTGGACGGACGACGTCCTCGACCCGGACGTGCTGACCATCGGATTCGCCCGCCGCGTGCCCACCTACAAGCGGCTGACGCTGATGCTGCGCGACCCCGCCCGGCTCAAACGGCTGCTCCTGGACCCCGAGCGGCCCATCCAGATCGTCGTCGCCGGCAAGTCCCACCCGGCCGACGAGCAGGGCAAGCGGATGATCCAGGACCTCGTCCGGTTCACCGACGACCCCGAGGTGCGGCACCGCATCGTGTTCCTGCCCAACTACGACATCGCGATGGCACGGACCCTGTTCCCGGGCTGCGACGTGTGGCTGAACAACCCGCTGCGCCCGCTCGAGGCGTGCGGCACCTCCGGCATGAAGGCGGCGCTGAACGGCGGCCTGAACCTCTCGGTGCGCGACGGCTGGTGGGACGAGCTCTACGACGGCCGCAACGGCTGGGCCATCCCGACCGCGGACAACCGGGCCACCCCGGACGAGCGGGACGACATCGAGGCCGCGGCGCTGTACGAGCTGATCGAGAAGTCGGTCGCGCCCATGTTCTACGGCTCGGAGCAGGCCGCGGGCGACTCCACCGACGGTGTTCCGCACCAGTGGGTCGCGGCGATCAAGCACACGCTGGCCACCCTCGGCCCGGCGGTCTCCGCCGAGCGCATGGTGATGGACTACGTCAACCGCCTGTACACGCCGGCCGCCGAGTCCGGCCGCCACGTGGCGCAGGACGACCACGCGGCGGCCCGTGCCGCCGCCCGCTGGGACCAGAAGATCCGCGGGTCGTGGCCGTCGGTGCACGTGGAGCACGTGGACGCCGAGGGCGTCACCGACGCCCCGCAGATCGGCGACATCCTGACGATCAACGCGTACGTCTCGCTCGGCGGGCTGAGCACCGACGACGTCGACGTGGAGGTCGGCTACGGCCGGGTCTCCGAGTCCGACCACATCCACGACCGGGCCTTCGCCGACCTGACGCCGGCCGAGGACCTCGGCAACGGCCGCGCCCGGTTCACCGGGACCCTCGTGGTGGACCGCTCGGGGCCCTTCGGCTACACCGTGCGGGCGCTGCCCTCGATCGACCGGATGGCGAGCAAGGCCGAGCTGGGGCTGATCGCGACCCCGGCCTGACGGGCCGACGCCCGACGGGGCCGGGTCACGCTGCGGCGTGGTCCGGCCCCTTCTGCGTGTGCTGAGGTCCGGGGTCAGGGACGGACGACGACGACCCGGAACCGCGGCCGTGCGGGCGCGACGGGCGTGGCCGCGGCACCGTGGGTGGCCCGGGCACCGGGCCGCTCGGGACGATCTCCGGCACCGTCGGCCGCCTCCTCCTCGACGAAGGCGAGCACGTCGGTGATCCGATCGGCGTCGACGGCGGGAAGCGCCGGGTCGACGACCCAGACGAGCGTGAACGGGGTGCGCGCGGCGTCGCGCAGGCTGTCGGCCAGGGCGTCGAGGGTGCCACTGAAGTGGGCGGGGAACGCGAGCGCCCGGGCGAGGGCGGCCAGTGCCTCGGCCCGGTCGGTGCCCGACGCCACCTCGCGCACGGGCACGTCGTCGGACCATACCGCTTCGTCCCGACCGGTTCTGGTTCCCGGATCGGCTCCCGGCGGGGTGGCATCGGGCCGCTCGGTGTCGGATTCGTGGCGCCGGCGGCGCCACTGCGACAGGGTCAGCTGCTCCACGGTCGTCCTCCTCCGGCTGTGCCCGTCCGTGGCGTGACGGCCGCGCGGCCGGGGCGCATCATCGGTCCTCCCGGATGGCCCGGAAGCTCGCGTAGTGGTCCGCCGTCCAGTACTTCTCGCCGTCGGAGCCGGCGATGATCCGCCGGGCGCCCCGATCCGACTCGCCCGGCGTGCGCACGGTGTACTCGTGGTAGTAGCCGCGCGGGCGGCTGGGCAGGATCCGCTCGAAGTTGCCGAACACCGAGCCGTCCTGCTCGTACGGATACGGGCCGCCGCGGCGGATGAGATCGAGGGTCTGCTGGGCCTGCCGGGGCAGGGCCGAGGCGGCGACGGTGGGCAGACCGGACCGGGCGTCGCGCTCGCTCGTCGACGTCCGGTTCGCCGAGGCGCCGGCCGTCCCGGCGGCCGGCGCGGAGGCGCCCTGACCGGGAGCGAAACACCCGCCGAGCAGGCCCGCGAGCAGCAGCGCGGCGACGATCGCGGCGACCCGGGCGAGGGCGGAGCGGCGGGGAGTCGGCCTCCCGGACTCGGGTGGGCGCCGAACCACGCTCAGACCTCCCGGTCGCGCCGGAAGACGGTGATGCTCTGGGCCGGTGCCGTGAAGACCTCGTCGCTGGTCAACCGTTCGTCCTTGCGTTGGTCGGTCCCGGGGTCGGTGCTCAGCCGCAGGACGAAGCCCTCCCCCTCTCCCTCCCCAGCGGTCCCGTTCAGGTCGTCGTCCGGCAGCCGGCTGAAACCGACGTCGGGCAGCGTGACGTGGGAGGAGTTGGCTGACCCGTTGATGACGAGCAGCCCCTCGATCTCGCCCTCCGGGGACCCCAGGAGCAGCTGCAGCACGCGCACGTGCGGGTTCGTCCACTCCTGCTCGGTCATCGGGTACCCCGCGGTGCCGTACCAGTGCAGGTACTGCCGCTCCGGGTTCCGCGAGTAGTCCGCGGGCTGGTGGGCGAGGAACTCCCGCCGCACGCGGATCAGCCTGCGAGTGGCCCGCAGCATCCGCCGCGCCCGCTCGTCGAGGTGCCAGTCGACCCAGGAGATCGCGGTGTTCTGGCTGTAGGCGTTGTTGTTGCCGTGCTGGGTACGGCCGATCTCGTCCCCGGCCGTGATCATCGGCACCCCGAGCGAGAGCAGCAGCGTCGCCATCAGGTTGCGCTGCGTGCGCTCGCGGGCCCGGAGCACCCGGTGGCCCGTCGTCGGGCCCTCGACCCCGTGGTTCCAGCTGCGGTTGTTGTCCGAGCCGTCCCGGTTGTCCTCCCCGTTGGCCTCGTTGTGCTTGCCGTCGTAGGTCGTCAGGTCGGCGAGGGTGAAGCCGTCGTGCGCGGTGACGAGGTTGACCGACGCGAGCGGAGACCGGCCGGACTCGGCGAACGTCGAGGCCGAACCGGCGAGCGCGCCCCCGAGGGCCGCGAGGGAGCCACCCGGGCGGCCGGCGTCGAGCGCGGCCTGGTCCGAGAGCCAGAAGGTGCGGGCGACGTCGCGGAACCCGTCGTTCCAGTCGGCCCACCCGCGCGGGAAGTTGCCGGTCTGCCAGCCGCCCATGCCGACGTCCCAGGGCTCGGCGATCAGCTTGACCGGGGCGAGGACCGGATCGGCGGCTGCCGCGACCAGGAAGGGATGCCGGTTGGTGAAGACGTTGTCCGCATCCCGGCACAGCGTCGGCGCCAGGTCGAAACGGAAGCCGTCGACGTGGCACTGCTCCACCCAGTAACGCAGGGAGTCCAGCGCGAGCTGCACGACCCGTGGCTGCGAGTAGTCCAGGCTGTTGCCGCAGCCGGTCGTGTCCTCGTAGGTGTGCGGATCGCTGTGACGGTAGTAGGTGCGGTCCCCCAGGCCCCGCCAGCTGCGGGCCGGCTGGTCCTTGCCGCCCTCGGCGGTGTGGTTGTACACGACGTCGAGGATCACCTCGAGACCGGCCTCGTGCAGGGCCGCGATCATGCCTTTGACCTCGTCGAGCACGGCCTGCGGGCCGGCCGCCCGGCTGGCCTCCGTGGCGTACCCGGGGTGCGGGGCGAAGAAGCCCAGCGTGTTGTAGCCCCAGTAGTTGGTCAGGCCGAGCGCGGCCAGGTGCGGCTCGTCGGCGTGGGCGTGGATGGGCAGCAGCTCGATCGCGGTGACCCCGAGCCGGGTGAGGTGGGCCAGCATCGCCGGGTGCGCCAGGCCCGCGTAGGTGCCGCGCAGCTCCTCGGGGACGTCCGGGTGGAGCTTCGTCAGGCCCACGACGTGCGCCTCGTAGACGACGGTGTCCCGCCACGGGGTGCGCGGGGCGGCGTCGCCGTCCCAGTCGAAGGTGCCGTCCACCCGGACCGCGGCGACCGGTTCCCCGTCCTCCCCCTCGGTCAGGCCCCGGGCGTAGGGGTCCAGCAGGAGGGTGCCGGCCGGGTCCTGGTCGTCGAGCAGGTGGTACCTGGCGCCGACGGGCAGGTCCTCGACCACGCCGTGGTGGACGCCGTCCTCCACCGCGTCGAGCGGGGTCTGCACCCAGCCCGAGTCCGCGGTCTCGTGCACGACGGCGAGCGCGGCGACTCCCGGGGCGAAGACGGCGACGTTGACCGCACCGTCCCGCTGGTCCCCCTTGTGCTCGGCTCGGTGCTCTGATCGGGGCTCCGCTCGGTGCTCTGCCGTGTCGTGCACGGCGCTGACGCCGAGCGGCCACGGGAAGGACCGGAGCGCCGAGGCCGGACGCAGTTCCCGCGGCGGACGACGACGCGGGTCCACGGTCTGCATGGGGCCGGTCGGATTCGGGACGGTCTGGGTCACGATGGGTCTCGTTCGGTCGGTTGGGTCCGCGGGGCGGAGGGACGGCCGTGCCGGCGACGCGGTCAGCCGCGCATCGGGCGGGTCAGGCGGAGGGGCGGCTGCGCGCGACCTCGTACAGGGTGATGCCGACGGCCATCGACGCGTTCAGCGACTCCGTCGCGGCGTCGATCGGGATGGAGACGATCGAGTCGCACGTCTGCCGGGTGAGCCGGGACAGTCCCTTGCCCTCGGACCCGACGACGACGCACAACGGCTCCTCGCCCGCGTCCAGCGACGGCAGGGAGATCTCGCCGTCACCGTCGAGGCCGACCACCCGGATCCCGAGCTTGCGGTAGCCCTCGAGGGTGCGGTTGAGGTTGGTGGCCCGGTTCACGGGCACCCGCACTGCCGCGCCGGCGCTGGTCTTCCAGGCCGTGGCCGTCATCGTCGCGGAGCGGCGCTCGGGGATGACGACGCCGTGGCCGCCGAACGCGGCGACGCTGCGGATGATGGCGCCGAGGTTGCGCGGGTCGGTCACCCCGTCGAGCGCGACGATCAGCGGCGCGGTGCGCAGGTAGCCCTTCTCCCACTGGTCCGCCAGCTTCTGGCCGAGCTCGACGGCGTCGCCGTACTCGTAGGGCGGGATCTGCAGGGCGACGCCCTGGTGAACCGCGTCGAGCGTCAGCCGGTCCAGCTCGGTCTTGTGGACCTGCAGCACCGGGACGGACTGCTCGGCGGCGAGCTTGAGGATGTTCCGCACCCGGTCGTCGCTCTCGATGCGGACGGCGACGTAGAGGGTGCGCGCGGGGACCACGGCCTGCAGGGCCTCCAGGACGGAGTTGCGGCCGGTGACCATCTCCTCGGCCTTGTCCCGTCGCGTGCGCGTGTGGGGGGACGCCGCCCCGCTCGTACCGCTGCTGCTGCCGCCGCGGCGCTGGGCGGCCTGTTTGGCCTTGAAGGCCTTGTGGTAGGGCCGGTCCTCGGCCTTCGGTGTGGGGCCCCGGCCCTCGAGGGCCTTGCGGCCCAGTCCCCCGGTGCCGGAGGAGGGGCCCTTCTTGTGCTTGCGGATGGCTCCGGCGCGCGGCTTGTTCGGCATGGGACCTTCCGTTGTTCAGCTGGTGCTCGCCACGGCCGCCCCGGGTGGGGTGGACACGCGAGTAACACAGTCTACCGACCCGGGCGTGCCCGTCCGGGTGCCCCCTCCCCGGGTCAGCCCAGCGACCAGGTGGAGCCGTCCTTGCCGTCCTCGATCACGATGCCGGCGGCGGTCAGGCCGTCCCGGATCGCGTCGGCGGCGGCGAAGTCCCGGGCACCGCGGGCGGCGGCGCGGTCGGCCAGTCGCGCGGTGACGAGGGCATCGAGCGCCTCGTCGGCGGCGGAGAGGTCGCCTCCGGCGTTCCAGGCAGGGTCGAGCGGGTCGAGGCCGAGCACCCCGGTCATCGCCCGGACGTCGGCGAGGGCCGCGGCGGCCGCCTCGCCGTCGCCGGCCGCGAGCGCGGAGTTGCCGCGGCGCACCGTCTCGTGCACGACGCCGAGGGCCGCCGGGATGTTCAGGTCGTCGTCCATCGCTGCGGTGAAGGCGGCCGGCAGCGACGCGGCACGCGCCGCCATCGCCTGCCCCGACTCGTCGCCGGCCTCGGGGAGACGGGTTCCCTGCCGCGGGACTGCGCGGGCGGCGTTGCGGACGAACGTGCGGATCCGCCCGTACGCGGCCGCGGCCTCGGCGAGTGAGCCGCCGTCGTCGCCGGTCGCGGGGCGGAAGTCCAGCACCGACCGGTAGTGGGTCGCGGTCATGAAGTAGCGCACGACCACGGGCTCGGCGCCGGCGAGCACGTCGGCCGCGGTGACGAAGTGGAAGGCCGACTTGCTCATCTTCTCACCCTCGAGGGTGACGAGGCCGTTGTGCATCCACACCCGGGCGAACCGGTGGCCCGCGGCCGTGGACTGGGCGAGCTCGTTCTCGTGGTGAGGGAAGCGCAGGTCGAGGCCGCCGCCGTGGATGTCGAACTCGGTGCCGAGGTACTTGCCGGCCATCGCCGAGCACTCCAGATGCCAGCCGGGACGACCGCGCAGGTCCGGCCGACCGAGCGGATCGGGCCACGACGCCGTCTCCGGCTCCCCCTCCTTGTAACCCTTCCACAGGGCGAAGTCGCGGGGGTCGCGCTTGCCGCGCGGGTCCGCGTCGGCGGCGTCCTGCATGTCGTCGACGGACTGCCGGGTCAGAGCGCCGTAATCGGGCCAGGACCGGACGTCGAAGTACACGTCACCGGACCCGTCCTCGGCCGGGTAGGCGTGTCCGCGCTGCACCAGCTCGTGGACGAGGGCGTGCATCTCGGTGATGTGGCCGGTGGCGCGCGGTTCGTAGGTGGGCCGGCGCACGCCGATCGCGGCGTAAGCGGCCTCGAACTGCTGCTCGACGCGGTAGGCCAGGCCCCACCACGGCTCGTGAGGGTGCGGACCGGCGTAGCCGTCCGCGGCGGAGGCCGCGGCGTTGGCCAGGATCTTGTCGTCGATGTCGGTGACGTTCCGGACCACGGTCACGTCCAGGCCGGTGGCCTCGAGCCAGCGGGTCAGCAGGTCGAAGCTCAGGGCCGAGCGCAGGTGCCCCAGGTGCGGTTCGCTCTGCACGGTGGCCCCGCAGTAGTAGACACTGGCCCGGCCGGGCACCACGGGGGTGAAGGGGACGACGGTGGCGGACTTGGAGTCGTGGAGGCGCAGCGTCACCGGTGCAGTCTATCGAGGGGAGCGGTCCGGGCCGCCGGATGTTGCGACGACGACGGCGGTCGCGATGGCGGCCAGCCCCTCGCCACGGCCGGTGAGGCCGAGGCCGTCGCTCGTCGTCGCGCTGATGCTCACGGGGCAGCCCGCCGCCTCGCCGAGGACAAACGCCGCCTCCGCGCGGCGGCTCGCGAACCGGGGCCGGTTGCCGATCACCTGGACTGCGACGTTGCCCACGGTGAAGCCGGCGTCCCGCACGATCCGGGCGGCCTCGGCGAGCAGGACGACGCCGGCCGCCCCGCGGTACTCCGGGCGGTCGGTGCCGAAGTGGGTGCCGAGGTCGCCGACACCGGCCGCGGAGAACAGGGCGTCGCAGCAGGCGTGGGCGGCGACGTCGCCGTCGGAGTGGCCCGCGAGGCCCACCTCGCCCTCCCACAGCAGGCCGCCCAGCCACAGGGGGGTGCCGGGCAATCCCCAGGCATGCACGTCCACCCCGATGCCGGTGCGGGGGAGAGGAAGCTGCAAGGGACGGGAACCGGGTTCGCTCATGGCATCAGTGTCGCAGGACGTGTCCCCGGCGGCCCGGGATGGTTCGATGGTGTTCGCCCGTTCCCGAGCCCTGGAGGTGCCCTTGCCCACGACTCTCGCCGTCGTCCTGCCCGGCCATGCCGTGGGCGACGTCGCCGCCGGGCTGCTCGACATCGCGCAGCGAGCGCTGCGTGACGCCGGGGTCGACGAGATCCTGGTCCCGGGGAACGGCGTCGGCGACGCCCCGCTACGAGATCCGGCGGCCACGGCAGCTCCGACCCTCCCGACCGACGAATCGGTCGCCCCCGTGCTCGCGTTCGCCGCGGACGCCGCCCGCGAAGGCGGCCACGACCGGATCCTGCTGCACCGGCTCGACCACGCCCTCACCCCGGCCGCGCAGGTCACCGCCGTCCTTGATGCGCTCGCGGGCGGCGCGCCGGTGGCGGTTCCGGTGCTGCCGGTCACCGACACCATCACCGCGATGGTCGACGGAGTCCTCGGGCGCACGGTCGACCGCACCGACGTGCGGGCCGTCTGTTCGCCGTGGGGATTCACGCCGGACGCCCTGGCGGCAGCGGTCGCGGCTTCCCGGGCCGAGGGGCACGAGCCGGACGCGCACGGGTCGGACGGGCTCACCGTCGACGCCGCTCTGCGGCGCGCGGGCGCCTCCGGCGCTGCCGGCGCGAACGGAGCCCCGGTCGCCGCCGTCCCCGGGCTGCCCGCGGGCGCCTCCCTCGGCGACGAATTGAGCCGCCGACGACAGGCGCGGGCCCACCCGGAGGCGGCGAGCCTGCTGCCTCCGCTGTCGTTCGCGGTCGCCGGCGCGGAGCCGAGCAGTGAATGCCGTGAGAGCGCCGGTCCTCCGCCGCGAGCGGCCGCCGTCGTGCTCGCCGCCGGATCGGGCACCCGGTTCGGCGCCCCGGTGAACAAGGCCTATCTGCCGCTCGGTAGGGAGACGGTACTCGCCCACTCGCTGCGGCGGTTCGCCGCCCTGCCCGAGGTCGGTTCCGTGATTCTGGTGATTCGCGAGGACGACCGGGAGCGGGCACAGCGGGTCGTCGCCGAGGCCGGCGCACCCGTGGAGATCGTGGTCGGCGGCGACACTCGGCAGGCCTCCGAGCACGCGGCGCTGCGGCACCTGATCCAGCGGGTCGGGGACGGCACGGTGGACGTCATCGCGATCCATGACTCGGCCCGTCCCCTGACGGACGAGGGACTCTGCAGGCGCGTGTTTGCGGCGGCCCTGCGGTACGGAGGCGCCGTACCCGGCGTGCTCCGGCCGGAGCTCGCCGTCGTCACGGGTGACGGGGCGGGACTGCTGCCGGACGTCACCGGGCCGCTCGTGGCCGTGCAGACACCGCAGGCGTTCGCCGCCCCGGTGCTGCTCGACGCCTACGCCGCCGCCCGCATCACGGGTTTCGAGGGAACCGACACGGCGAGCGTCGTCGCAGCGCACGCCGGTCTCGCGGCTCGATGGGTTCCGGCGCAGGCCACGAACCTGAAGATCACGTTCGCCGAGGATCTCCCGCTGGCCGAGCTGCTGCTCGCCGAGCAGCACGGCGCCTGATCCGGGCGAGGCGCCGCAGGACCGCTCGCCGGCCGACTGAGCGCCACCACCTGCCGGCTCGCGACGACGGGCGACGACCCGAAGGCGACGAGACCCGGAAGAACAGTGTCCGGAGACGACGACGGGGTCCTCCGCTCGAGAGCGGAGGACCCCGTCATGTCGTTGCAGTCGGCTCAGGCCGAGGCGAGAACCTCGTCCAGCACGCCGGCGGCCTTCTCCTCGTCGGTCTTCTCGGCGAGGGCCAGCTCGGAGATGAGGATCTGCCGGGCCTTGGCCAGCATCCGCTTCTCCCCCGCGGACAGGCCACGGTCGTTGTCGCGTCGCCAGAGGTCACGGACCACTTCGGCGACCTTGACGACGTCGCCCGAGGCGAGCTTCTCCAGGTTGGCCTTGTAGCGCCGGGACCAGTTGGTCGGCTCCTCGGTGAACTCGGCCCGCAGCACGTCGAACACGTGCTCCAGACCCTCCTTGCCGACCACATCACGAACGCCGACCAGGTCGACGTTCTCGGCGGGGACCTCAATGGTCAGGTCGCCCTGGGCGACCTTGAGCTTGAGGTACATCTTCTCTTCGCCGCGGACGGTTCGCAGCTTGATCTCTTCGATCTTCGCCGCCCCGTGGTGGGGGTAAACAACCGTCTCGCCGACCTCGAACACCATATGTATATTCCCCTTTCCCGGAGACGAGTTTATCACGAGCCGTTTTCCCGACTTCGGCGTCATCTCGCGGCACGAGCGGCCTGCCGGGCGCCCGGTGGGCACGAGCACGGTCCGCGAACGGTTAGGCTGGGAGCTGTTGTCACCCGACCCACGAGCACCGTCGACGAGGAGCGCCTGACCGTGAGAATCGCTGCGAGCACCCGCCTCCGCCAGGCCGGGGTCGTCCTGGTCGCCTCTCTGTCCGTCCTGGCCGCTTCCGGCTGCCAGGCCGTCAACGACCAGTCGACGAAGATGTCGTACGACCCGTCCGACGGCGTCTCGGCCACCGTGGGCCAGGTCCAGCTCCGCAACGTGTTCGTGGCGGCCGCGGCGAAGGGCGACCCGGCCCGGCTCGGCGGCGCCCTGTTCAACCAGTCGGACCGCGCGACCACCGTGACCCTGAGCAGCGGCTCGGGCACGCAGACGACGATCAAGCTGCCCGCCAACGCGAACTACTACCTGCAGCAGGAACCGGCCGTGAACGTCGGCGACGTCGACCAGGCGCCCGGCTCCCTCGTCGACATGAAGCTGACGGAGACGGCGTCCGGCACCAGCTCGACGGTGCGCGTCCCGGTCGTCGACGGCACCCTCGAGGAGTACCGCACGATCGTGCCCGGCTCGCCGTCCCCGACCGGCACCGCCACGAGCACGCCGACGGAGTCCACGAGTGCGAGCGCGACCAGCAGCCCCACGGGCTGACCCGCCCCCACCTGTCACGACGACGCCCCGCCCGGTGATCCGGGCGGGGCGTCGTTCGTCGTGGGCCGGAAAGTCGTGCGTCGGCCCGTCGGCGGGTCAGACCTCGAACTTGTACCCCAGCCCGCGCACCGTCACGAGGTGGCGCGGGGAGGACGGGTCCGGCTCGACCTTGGACCGGAGCCGCTTGACATGCACGTCGAGGGTCTTGGTGTCCCCGACGTAGTCCGAACCCCAGACCCGGTCGATCAGCTGCCCTCGCGTCAGCACGCGGCCGGCGTTGCGCAACAGCATCTCGAGCAGCTCGAACTCCTTCAGCGGCAGCGGCACCTGCTCCCCGCTGACGGTGACGACGTGCCGGTCCACGTCCATCCGCACCGGCCCGGCCTCGACCGTCGCACTGACCAGCTCCTCCGGCTCGCCCTGCCGGCGCAGCACCGCGCGCACCCGGGCGACCAGCTCGCGGGAGGAGTAGGGCTTGGTCACGTAGTCGTCCGCCCCGAGCTCGAGCCCGACGACCTTGTCGATCTCGGCGTCCTTCGCGGTGAGCATGATGACCGGCACGTTGGAGCGCTGCCGCAGCTGGCGGCACACCTCGGTCCCGGGCAGGCCGGGCAGCATGAGGTCGAGGAGCACGAGGTCCGCGCCGTCCCGGTCGAACTCGCTGATCGCGTCGGTGCCGTTGTCGACGACCGCGACCTCGTAGCCCTCCTTGCCGAGCAGGTAGGACAGCGGGTCGCTGAAGGACTCCTCGTCCTCCACGATCAGGATCTTGCTCACGGGCGGGCTCCTCGGTGACGGTCGGGATCGGTTCGGGTGGTCGCGGCGCGGACCCCGGTCGTGTCGACCCGGGTGGCGCCCGCACGCGACGGCAACGGCGGGGCCGGGGCGGCCGACGGCTGGTCCGGCGCCGGTCTCGCGCTGCCCACGGGGGCGCCGTCGGGGCGCAGCGCCGGGGCGAACACCTGCAGGCGGCCGGCGGACACGGGGCGCCGCGTCCGCTCGGGCCGCGCGTCGCGGTCGTCGAGGCGCGCCCCCTCTTCGGCGTCGATCTGCGGCAGACGCACGGTGAAGGTGGACCCCTGGCCGACGCGGGACCAGACGGTCACCTCCCCGCCGTGCCGGGCGACGACGTGCTTGACGATGCTCAGGCCGAGGCCGGTGCCGCCGGTGGCCCGCGAGCGCGCCGCGTCGATGCGGTAGAACCGCTCGAAGATGCGGTCCAGCTCCTCCTCCGGGATGCCGGGGCCCTGGTCCGAGACGGAGACGAGCGCGAGGTCGTCGCGGGACCGCAGGCCGACGCCGATCTTCGATCCCGGCGGGGAGTAGCGGATGGCGTTGTCGATGAGATTGCGGAACGCGGTCATGAGCAGGTCGGCGTCCCCGTGCACGGGACGCTCGATCCGGCCGCCGACGTCGACCCGGATCTGCCGCGCGTCGGCGGCGAGCCGGTTCCGGTCCACGGCCTCGGCGATGACGGCGTTCAGGTCGACGACGGCACCGGTCGAGACGACGTCGGCGCTCTGCAACCGGGAGAGCTCGATGATGTCCTGGACGAGGGCGCTCAGGCGACCGGACTCCCGGTGGATGCGCCCGGCGAAGCGGCGCACGGCCTCCTCGTCGTCGGCGGCGTCGTCGAGCGCCTCGGAGAGCAGGGAGATGGCGCCGACCGGGGTCTTCAGCTCGTGGGAGACGTTGGCGACGAAGTCGTTGCGCACCTGCTCGGTGCGGATGATCTCGGTGCGGTCGTCGGCCAGGATGAGGCAGTACTCGGACCCGAGCGGCGCGACGCGCACCTGGACGATGCTGCTGGCCTCCCCCAGCGGGCCCCGGGAGAGCTCGAACTGCCGTTCCTCGATCACCCCGTCCTGCCGGACGCGGGCGACGATGGCGAGGATCTCCGGGTGCACGACCGTGTGCCCGCGGACCAGCCCGTGCGCATAGGCGGCGGGACTGGCGCGCACCACCCCGTCGACGTCGTCGACGACGATGAAGGCCATGCCGAGCACGGAGAGCACCTGCAGGGCCCCGTCGGGAAGCGTCGGCTCGTCGACGTCCACGACGGAGCGCCGTCCCCGGCCGCTGTACCGGTACGCGAGCAGCCCGACGACGCCGAGCGCCAGCCCGACCACACCGCCGCCGACCGCGAGCACCACCGGATCCACGGCATCAGTCTAGGCACGGGCCCAGGGGCGTCCCGGACGGTTCTCGGCCACCGCGGGGCCGTTCAGCTAACGTTCATCTCACCAGCGATTCTCGTTCACACGTGACTGGGAGCCTGCTGGTTGGTGTTCTGCCGGATGCCCGGACTCACTGTGCGCAGCGACCGGGGGCGGCGGCCACCGGGGACGACGGGTCATCACGGAAGGACGCCCAGTGCGCAAGGTTTTTCAGGCAGAGCTGCATCAGGTGGGCGACGAGCTCATCCAGATCGCGACGCTCGTGCGGACCGCGGTGGAGAAGGCCGCCACCGCGTTCCAGAACGCCGACGTCGAGCTCGCCGAGGACGTGATCGCGGCCGACGCGCGGATCGACTTCCTGCAGACCGAGCTCGACGAGCGGGCCATCGACATCCTCGCCCGGCAGGGCCCCGTGGCCTCCGACCTGCGGATGATCGTCGGCGCCCTCCGGATGAGCACCTCGCTGGAGCGGATGGGCGACCTCGCCCGGCACATCGCCCAGCTGGCGCGCCTGCGCTACCCGCAGCAGGTGATGGCCGACAGCCTCGTCGAGACGTTCCGCGAGATGGCCCGGCTCGACGCCGACATCGCCGGCGCCGTGGTCGAGCTGCTCGACACGCGGGACCTCACCCACGCGAGCCGGATCCAGCGGCTCAAGGTCCGCATCAACGAACTGCACCGCAGCGTGTTCGACGCGGTGGCCGCGCCGGACTGGCACGAGTCGCCGGCCCGGACGGCCGACGTCGTGCTCGCGAGCCGCTACTTCGAGCGCTTCGGCGACCACGGCGTCTCCGTCTCCCGCAAGGTCACCTACCTCGTGACCGGGGAGTGGGACGCGGACGCCCTGGAGGGGCTCGAGGGCACGGTCGGCGCCGGCGACGCCTGAGCACCTCCCAGCGCTCACCATGGACGAGAAGGGCCCCGGACGATGCGTCCGGGGCCCTTCTGCTGTCGACCTGCCGGTCGCTACTTCTTGCCCTGGTTCGCGACGGCCTTGATGGACTCGGCCGCGGCGTCCGGATCCAGATAGGTGCCGCCCGGCTTGACCGGCGTGAGGTCCTCGTCCAGCTCGTAGTGCAGCGGGATGCCGGTGGGGATGTTCAGGCCGGCGATGTCGTCGTCGCTGATGCCGTCCAGGTGCTTGACCAGGGCGCGCAGCGAGTTGCCGTGCGCGGTCACGAGGACCTTCTTGCCGGCCTTCAGATCAGCACTGATGTCGGACTCCCAGTACGGCAGCAGGCGCTCGAGGACGTCCTTGAGGCACTCGGTGCGGGGCACGTCGTCGCCGAGGTCCGCGTACCGCGGGTCGTGGGCCTGGCTGAACTGATCGTCGTCGGCGATGGGCGGCGGCGGGGTGTCGTAGGAGCGGCGCCACAGCATGAACTGGTCCTCACCGAACTCGGCGAGGGTCTGGGCCTTGTCCTTGCCCTGCAGGGCGCCGTAGTGGCGCTCGTTGAGGCGCCAGTCGCGCTTGACGGGGATCCACAGCCGGTCCGCGGCGTCGAGGGCGAGGTTCGCGGTGACGATCGCGCGGCGCAGCAGCGACGTGTAGAGCACGTCGGGCAGCAGGCCTCGCTGGGCCAGCAGCTCGCCGCCGTGCTCGGCCTCCGTCCGCCCCTGGTCGGTGAGCGGGACGTCCACCCACCCGGTGAACAGGTTCTTCTCGTTCCAGTCGCTCTGCCCGTGGCGGAGCAGGATCAGCGTGTGGGTCTGCGTCATACGCCCAGTCTGCCGCACCGCTCCGGCCGCGCCAACGTCGCACGCCGTGCGCCGCTCCCGGTGACGAGCACCGCGCGGCGACGGTGTGGAACGCCTCACGAAACGGCCGTCCGGGACCTACCGGCCCGTAGGGTATCGGGGTGCACAGCCGGCCGGTCGGAACCATCACCCGAGGGACCACCGGCCACAACCGGCTCCGCCGGGTCGACCGGTGGCTCGCGGCGACCCACGGCCACCGGCTCCGCGCCGCGTCGGACCCGCTCGTCGTCGACCTCGGCTACGGCGCCCACCCCGCGACGGCCGTCGAATTGTTCGCCCGCCTGCGCAACGTCGCCCCACGCACCGAACTCGTGGGCCTGGAGATCGATCCCGCCCGCGTGCACCGCGCCCTTCCCCTGCGCCGCGACGGCCTCGACTTCAAGCTCGGCGGCTTCGAGCTGCCCCTGCCCGGACGCCGGCCCGTGGTCGTGCGCGCCTTCAACGTGCTCCGGCAGTACCCCGTCGAGGAGGTGCCCGCCCACTGGGAGCTGCTCCGGTCGCGGCTCTCCCCCGGCGGCATCGCGGTGGACGGCACGTGCGACGAACTCGGCCGCAGGGCCGCCTGGATCACGCTGGACGGACACGGCCCGCAGTCCCTGACGCTGTCGGTGAAGTTCGCGACCCTGGACCGTCCGTCCGACGTCGCGGAGCGGCTGCCCAAGGCGCTCATTCACCGGAACGTGCCGGGCGAACACGTGCACAGGTTCCTGCAGGCGTTCGACCGGGCGTGGGCGGAGGCGGCGTCGGTGGCGCCGTTCGGGAGGCGGCAGCGCTTCCTGCGCGCGTGCACGGCGATGCAGCAGTCCGGGTGGCCGCTGCTGGACTCACCGTCCCGGTGGCGGCTCGGCGAGGTGACGGTCGCGTGGAGCGCCGTCGCGCCGGGATCAGCCGACCGGCGGCCGGATCACCAGGGGCCGTAGGGGCCCGCGTTGCCGGTCCGGCCGCGGACCGACTTGAGGGCCGGCCGGACGTCGGCGAGGTAGACGCACGACGCCGTCACGGCGATCAGCTGGAGGAAGACCGGCAGCAGGGCCAGGCCGATGGGCTGCGGGATCGAGAGGAAACCGACCGCAGCCGCCGCCGCGGTGATGCCCAGCCAGAACCCCTTGGTGCGCTTGAAGGCCCGCTGGAAGTCGGCGCCCTTGTTGCGGGCGCAGTCGATGAGGGCCCACAGCTCGATGCCGAAGGACACGAGCGCGAGGATCACGAAGACGATCGTCTGGGACCACACGATGAGTTGCACGCGCCCAGTGTATCGGGCGGGTCCCCCTTGCTTCCGGGGAACCGGCCGGGTGTTGCCCGCCGGTTCCGCTCCTGGTCCGGGAGCGCTCCGGGAGCACTCCGGGCGTCAGGCTCGGCCGGAGCCGGCCGAGCACGGGGTCATGCTCGGGTCAGGCCAGGGCCTGCACGAGATCGGCCCAGAGGTCCTCGGCGTTCTCGATGCCGACCGAAAGACGGAGCAGCCCCGGCGGCACGGTCGGTGCCTCGGTCTCGTGCCGGCGTCGTCGCTCGACGAGCGACTCCACCCCACCCAGCGACGTCGCCGGCAGCCACAGGCGCACGCGCTCGGTCAGCTCCTCGGCCGGCTGGGCGCCGCCGGCCGCCTCGAAGGCGAGGATCGAGCCGAACCCGTCCATCTGGGCCGCCGCGCGTGCGTGGCCCGGATCGTCCGGCAGGCCCGGATAGCGCACGCGGCTCACCGCGGGGTGCTCCGCGAGCCGCGTCGCGAGCAGCCGCGCCGTCGCCTCGGACCGGTCGAGCCGGACGGCGAGGGTCCGCAGGCCACGCAGCGCCAGCCACGCCTCGAAGGACCCGGCGATCGCACCGCGGACGGTACGCGTGCGCAGCAGCCGGGCGCGCAGCTCCGCGTCGGAGGTGACGACCGCACCGAGCACGACGTCGGAGTGGCCGGCCAGGTACTTGGTGACCGAGTGGACGACGACGTCGGCCCCGAGCTCCAGCGGCCGCTGCAGCAGCGGGGTGCAGAACGTGTTGTCGGTGACGACGAGCGCGCCGGCGTCGTGCGCGGCGCGGGCGAGGACAGCGATCTCGGCGATCTCCATCATCGGGTTGGTGGGGCTCTCCAGCCACAGCATCGCAGCTCCCGGCAGGGCCGCGATCACGGCGTCGGTGTCGGCGACGTCGACCTCGACGACGGTCAGGTGGCCGCGTGACTCCGACTCGTGCACGGCGACGAGACTGCCCTGATAGCTGTGGCGCGGGATGACGACCGTGCCGCCCAGGGGCAGCAGCGACAGCGCCGCGTCGATCGCGGCCATGCCGGACGAGAACAGGAGGGCCGGCAGCGACGCGTGCTCGAGGTCGCCGAGCGCCTCCTCGAAGGGCTCCCAGCTCGGGTTCTCGGACCGGCCGTACGAGCGGCGACCGGGTTGGACCGGCCCGACCGACCGGTACGTGGACGACAACACGATCGGCGGGTTGACCGGCGCCTCCTCGACGCGCTCCGGTCGGCCGGCGGCGACGACGAGCGAGTCCGGCGCAAGGTCCACGTGGGCGGCGTCGCCGGACTGGTCGGGACGGGGCTGCGGCGTCGGATCGGTCATGCGGTCAGCCTAGACGCGCCGGATGTCCGGGAGGTGCCCTCGTCGTGGGGTGAATCGTCGGCGGCGTCCCGGACCGGGGCTACCGGCGGATGACCTTGTGCGGGGCGGCCTGCGCCACCGGCTTGATCGTGATGAGGTCCAGATCCACGTGATGGGGCAGGGTGATGGCGAAGGCGCACACCCGGGCGACGTCGTCGCTGGTCAGCGGCTTCTCGACACCGGCGTACACCGCGTCCGCGGCGGCGGCGTCGCCCCCGAGCCGGTTGAGCGAGAACTCGGGCGTCTGCACAAGACCGGGCGCGACCTCGACGACCCGGATGTTGTGCTCGACCTCCTCCAGCCGGAGCGCCTCCGTCATCGCGTGCTCGGCGAACTTCGCCGCGTTGTATCCGGCACCCCCCTCGTAGGCCCGCTGCGCGGCGAGAGACGTCAGGTTCAGCACCGTCCCCTCGCCGTTCTCCCGCAGCGCCGGCAGGAACGCCCGGGTCACGCGCATCGTGCCGAGGACATTGACCTCGTACATCCAGGTCCAGTCCTCGTCCTTCGCCTCCCCCACCCGGTCCGTCCCGCGAGCGCCGCCCGAGATGTTGACCAGGGCGTCGATGCGGCCCTGCTCGGCGAGCACGCGGTCCCGCAGGGCGGTCACGTCAGCCTCGACGGTGATGTCGCAGGCGGCGGCGATGACGCCGGACTCCTGCGCGAGCGCGGTCAGCCGGTCCTCGCGCCGGGCGACGGCGTAGACGGTCCAGCCCTCACCGCGCAGCCGGCGGGCGGTGGCCTCGCCGATGCCGGTGGAGGCGCCGGTGACGACGGCGACGCGGGTGGTGGCGGAGGAGGGGGTCTCGGTCATGGGTCCAGCCAACCACAGCGGCCGACGGGCCGCGGGAACGTGCGTGGCCGTTGCATCGGGTCGCGCGGGCCGCGCGTCAGGTCGGCCATCGAGAAAAGGCGGTCATCGGGCCGTCGTTGCGACCCTCCCTCGATGGTCGACGAGGCAGGCCCGGCGGGGCACGCCGGACGGGAACGGTCAGGGGCGGCCGATACGCTGGATCCGTGAGCACCACCGCCCCGGATCCGCACCCGGACACCGCCTCCGCCGCGGACGGCCGCCCCCTCCACGGCGCCGGCACGGACGCACCGGCCGCGACACGGCAGGACGGGACACGCGGCGTCTTCGTCGCCTTCGAGGGCGGTGACGGCGCCGGCAAGTCCACCCAGGTGCACCTGCTGGCGGACCGGCTGACCTCCGCCGGGCACGCGGTGCTGACGACCCGCGAGCCCGGCGGCACCCCGGTGGGCGAGCGGCTGCGCGACCTCGTGCTCGAGCACGGCGACGCCGTCGTCGATCCCCGCACGGAGGCGCTGATCTTCGCCGCCGCCCGCGCCGCCCACGTCGACCAGGTCATCCGCCCGGCGCTGGCCGCCGGCCGCACCGTGGTCACCGACCGCTTCGTCGACTCGTCCATCGCCTACCAGGGTGCCGGCCGTGGCCTCGGCACCGACGACGTCGCGTCGATCAACGCCTGGGCCACCGGGGGCCTGCACCCTGACCTCACCGTGCTCCTGGACGTCGATCCGGCCGCCGGTCGGGACCGGCGCGCCGGCCGCGCGCCGGAGGACCGGATGGAGTCCGAGCCCGACGCCTTCCACACCGTCATCCGGCAGACCTTCCTGCACCGGGCCGCCGCGGACCCCGACCGTTACCTCGTGCTCGACGCGACCGCACCGGTCACGTCGATCGCCGAGCACGTCGCCGACGCCGTGCTCCGGCTCGTCGACGACCCGCTGCCCGCACTCCCGTCCGCCGGCCGGGACGCCGTCGACCTGGTCGCGACCGGCACCGAGCACGAGATCGAGGTCGTCGCGTTCCCCGGGCCCGGGAGCGACGCCGCGAGCCGGCCCGGGCCGGACACCGTGAACGATGCCCGGGCCGGAGACGACGTCGCGGCCGGTCGAGCGGGAGTCGGTCGCGCGGGGGCCGACCGATGAGTGTCTGGGACGACCTGCAGGGTCAGGCGCCCGTCGTCACCGCCCTGCGGCGAGCCGCCGAGGAGTCCGCACCCACCCACGCCTGGCTGTTCACCGGGCCGCCCGGATCCGGCCGCTCGAACGCCGCGCGGGCGTTCGCCGCCGCGCTGCAGTGCGAGCAGCCCGCCGCGGCCGACCGCGGCTGCGGCCGCTGCCACGCGTGCCACACCGTGCTGGCCGGGACCCATGCCGACGTCACCCGCGTCGCGACGGACAAGGTGACCATCTCGATCGCCGAGGTGCGCGAGCTGATCTCCCGCGCCCAGGACAAGCCGTCCACCGGCCGGTGGCGGATCCTCATCATCGAGGACGCGGACCGCATGGTCGAACGGACCACCAACGTCCTGCTCAAGGCCATCGAGGAGCCACCGCCGCGCACGATCTGGATGCTGTGCGCGCCGAGCCCCGCGGACGTCATCGTCACCATCCGGTCCCGGTGCCGGCCCGTGGGCCTGCGGATCCCGCCGGTGGACGACGTCGCCGAGCTGCTCGCTCGGCGCGACGGTGTGGACCCCGAGACCGCCCGGACGGTCGCCCGGATGGCGCAGAGCCACATCGGCGTCGCCCGGCGGCTCGCGCGCGACCCGGAGGCGCGAGCGCGGCGCGACGAGATCGTCACCCTGCCGCTGCGGCTCTCCGACGTCAGCGGGGCCGTCCGCGCCGCGGGCACCCTGGTCGACCTCGCGCAGGCCGACGCCGAGGCGTCGACGACCGCGCGGAACGCGGCCGAGAAGGCGGACCTGCTCGCGGCCCTCGGGCTGACCGAGGAGGACAAGGTGCCTCCCGCCGTCCGGTCCCAGCTCAAGCACCTGGCGGACGAGCAGAAGCGGCGCGCGACCCGCAGCCAGCGCGACGCCCTGGACCGGGCGATGACCGACCTGAGCACCTTCTACCGGGACGTGCTGGTGCTCCAGCTCGGCGCGCACAGCGACCTGGTCAACGGCCATCTCGACGCGACGCTGCGGCAGTTCGCCGAGGCGAGTTCGCCGGAGACGACGCTGCGGCGCATCGACGCCATCGCCGAGGCACGCGAACGCCTGTCGACCAACGTCGCTCCCCTGCTCGCCCTGGAGGCGATGACCGTCAGCCTGCTCTCGTGAGGATCCCGATGCACCGCGACCCCGCCACGACGCCGGCCGCCGCCCGAGGGTCGCAGAGCCGGGGGCCGCGGGGCGGGTGGTCACGGGTCCGGTGGTCACAGGGCCGAGGGCCGGTGAGCCGCACCGTGCGCCGGTCGCGGGCGGTCGCCCTGCTGGCCGTGCTCTGCGCGGTCGTGCTGACCCTGAGCGGGTGCGTGCTGCTGCCCGGCCAGGACGCGGCGCCCTCGCCGAACCCGTCCGCGACGAACGGCACCCCGCCGGACCTCAAGGCCTTCTACACCCAGCAGGTGCAGTGGGCAGGGTGTGAGAAGTCGTTCGAGTGCACGAAGGTCACCGTGCCGGTCGACTACGCGCACCCGACCGGGGACACGATCGCGCTCCAGCTGATCCGCAAGCGCGCGGGCGGCGCGCGGGTCGGCTCCCTCGTGATGAACCCCGGCGGACCCGGCGCCTCGGGCTACACGATGGTCCGGGACAGCCTCGATCAGGTCACGTCCAGGACGCTGCGGCAGCGGTTCGACGTCGTCAGCTTCGACCCGCGAGGCGTCGACCGCTCCGCGGGCATCACCTGCCTGACCGACGCCCAGCGCGACGCCTACCGGGAGGACGCCTCCGACCCGGCGACCGCCGCCGGCTTCGCGCGGGCCACCGAGCTGCAGCGCCAGCTGGCGACGGCGTGCCGGCAGCACAGCGGACCGGTGCTCGCCCACATGGACACGGTCAGCGCCGCCCGGGACCTCGACGTCATCCGCGCCGTGCTCGGCGAGACGAAGCTGACCTACCTGGGGTACTCCTACGGCACCCAGCTCGGCGCCACGTACGCCGACCTGTTCCCCCGCCGCGCCGGCCGGCTCGTGCTCGACGGCGCCGTCGACCCGTCCCTGAGCAACGAACAGCTCACCCTGGGGCAGGCGCAGGCGTTCGAGAAGGCCCTGCACAGCTGGGCCGAGGCCTGCCCGCAGGACTCGTCGTGCGCGTTCTCCTCCGCCGACGAGGGCGTCGCCCTGGTCCGGAAGCTGCTCGCCGACGCGGAGCGGGACCCGATGACGGTCGCCGACGGCCGGAAGGCGACCGTCTCGATGCTCGCCTCCGGGCTGGTGCTGCCGCTCTACAACCAGCAGAGCTGGAAGGCGCTGGACGTGGCCGTCGCCAACGCCGCCTCGGGCGACCCGGGCGACCTCGTCCGCTTCTCCGACCTGGGCGCGGACCGGGAGCAGGACGGCCACTACAGCGCCAACAGCATGGTCGCGTTCCAGGCCGTCACCTGCCTGGACTACCCCATGCAGACCGCGCCGGACGCGATGCGCCAGGACGCCGCCGCCCTGCAGAAGGCTTCCCCCACCCTCGGGAAGTTCTTCGCGTACGGCGGCCTGACGTGCGCGTCCTGGCCGTTCAAGCCCGTCAGCGCCCCTCACCCGCTGCACGCCGAGGGCGCGGAGCCGATCGTCGTCATCGGGACGACGGGGGATCCGGCGACGCCCATCGCGTGGGCCCGTTCGCTCGCCGCCCAGCTGCAGAGCGGCCGCCTGATCACCTTCCAGGGCGAGGGGCACACGGCCTACGGCCAGGGCAACACGTGCGTCGTCGGCGCGGTCGACGGGTACCTGCTGAACGGGACGGTGCCGCAGAACGGTCTCTCCTGCGGCACCTGACGCCCCCCCCCCCCCCCCCCCCGGG
>NZ_JBAJMW010000003.1:32205-211828 GCF_036881825.1 Tersicoccus mangrovi
CCCCCCCCCCCCCCGGGAGGGGCCCCTCCGACGGCGTGCAACGCCCGGACCACCCCGGGGCCGGCACCGCGCGAGGGGCGAGCAGCCCTCAGGCCGCGTGGGAGGCGAGCACGCCGGGCACGGCCCGGACGGACGGAACGACGACGTCGGCCCCGGCCTCGAGCAGGTCCGCCTCGCCGTGCGGCCCGGTCAGCACCCCGATGTTGGCCCCGGCGCCCGCGCGGCGGCCGGCCAGCACCGCGGCCCGGCTGTCGCCGACCGTCATGACCGCGCGCACGTCGTCCAGGTCCAGGGCGAGCAGGGCGGTCAGCACCATGTCGGGGTAGGGCGCGCCGCGGCCGGCGTCGTCCGGGCACAGGCTCAGATCCACCAGGCCGGTCCACCCGAGCAGATCGAGGATCTGGTTCTGCGTCTGGCGGGAGAAGCCGGTGGTGAGGGCCACGTGCACGCCCTCGTCGCGCAGGCGCAGCAGGACGTCCACGGCGCCGTCGACGGCCCGGACGCGGCCGCCCGACGCCGCCGACGCGTATCCCCGCTCGAACACCCGGTTCGCGGCCAGCGCCGGCCCCGGCGCCGCGCCGAACAGGCGCTTGAACACCTCGAGGCGGGAGGAACCCATCGTCTGTTCGACGAAGCTGAGCATGGTCTGGTGGGCGGCGCTGCCGGGGGCGATCCCCTGGCTGGCCAGCGCCTCCCCGAAGCACTCGAGCACGAGCCCGTCGTCCTCGACGGTGGTGCCGTTCATGTCCAGGCAGACCAGGCGCGTGGGCACGGTCGACGATGACCGGTAGGTGTCCTGCGCGAGCATGGCGATGCGTCCTCTGGATGGGTGGGTGGGCCCGTCGCCTCAGCGTGCCGGGACCGGACGGACACCGGCTGAATGGCCACCCAACGGGGCGTGAACGCCACCGGTGGATCGCGTTTTGCCGTCCGATCCGCGCTGCCGTAGAGTATCGGAGGCGTGCTCGCGCGCCGGTGCCTCCTTAGCTCAGTCGGTAGAGCGTCTCACTCGTAATGAGAAGGTCGCCAGTTCGATTCTGGCAGGAGGCTCCCCCGGGCCCCCGTCGTTCCGTTCCACGGATCGGCGGGGGTCTCTCCGTTCCCCGGGCTCTCTCATCCCCGCGGTGACGTGCGGCGACATGCGCACCCCTTACGGACCGCCGGCGCCTGCCGACCGTACGATCAGCATGCATCCATCACCATGATGCATGCATCCGTTCACCATCAGGGGGAAACCACCATGTCCGCACCGTCCTATTCGACCCAGCCCGCCGGCCGCACGAGTGCGCCGCTCTCGGCGCCCCTGTACGGGGCCTCGTTCAAGCAGGCCGTGCAGCGCTTCTTCGCCAAGTACACCGTGTTCTCCGGCCGCGCGAGCCGCAGCGAGTACTGGTGGTGGTACCTGGCCTCCATCATCATCGTCGCCGTCCTCTACGCCGTGTTCTTCGCGGGCATGACGCCCACGACCACCACCCTGAGCTCGGGTGAGACGGCCACCGTCCCGGTTCCGGGGCCGCTGTCCGTCGTCGCGGGCATCGTGCTGGCCGTCTACGCCCTCGCCGTGCTGATCCCGCAGCTGGCCCTGACCGTGCGCCGGCTGCACGACGGCAACTTCAGCGGCTGGATGATCCTCCTCGGGCTCATCCCCTTCGTGGGCGGCCTGATCGTCCTGGTCCTGACCCTGCTGCCGTCCAACCCGCAGGGTCAGCGCTTCGACGAGGGCGCCGGCGCCGGCTACCGGGTCTGAGGGGGCCGGCCCCGGACATCACGCGGGGCCGCCCGACCCGACGCAACGACGACGAAGCCCCCGACCGCGCGGTCGGGGGCTTCGTCGTCCGCCGCGTCCAGTGTTCACTCGGTCTCCACCCGTCCGTCACCCGGCGGGGGCAGGCTTGCGCGGTGGTTTCCATCCCCCGCACGAGGAGCACCTGATGACCAACCTGAACCGTCGACGTTTCCTCCAGCTCTCCGGCGCCGGTGTGGCCGGCACCGCGATCTCCCAGATGCTCGGGCAGAGCATCGCGCGCGCCGCGTCGATCCCCGCCCACCGCGCCACCGGATCCATCAAGGACGTCGAGCACGTCGTGGTCTTCATGCAGGAGAACCGCGCCTTCGACCACTACTTCGGCACGCTCAAGGGCGTGCGCGGCTTCGCCGATCCCCACCCGGCGATCCTGCCCAGCGGCAAGGACGCCTTCCACCAGAACGACGGCACCCGCGACGTGCTGCCGTACCACCCGACGGCGCCGAACCTCGGCATGCAGTTCCTCGAGGACCTGGACCACTCGTGGAAGATGACGCACGAGGCGTTCAACGCGGGCCGGTACGACCGGTGGCTGCCGGCCAAGTCCGACGCGACGATGGCCTTCTACGAGCGCCGCGACATCCCGTTCCACTTCGCCCTGGCCGACGCCTTCACGGTGTGCGACCAGTACCACTGCTCGATGCTCGGCCCGACCGACCCCAACCGCTACTACCTGTTCACCGGCGGCGACGACCCGCACGGCCACGGCGGCGGCCCCGACCTGTGGAACGCCGAGAAGGGCTACTGGTGGAGCACCTACCCGGAGGCCCTCGAGAAGGCCGGGGTCAGCTGGAAGGTCTACCAGGACGCCGGTGACGGCCTCGACGCCGCCGACTCGTGGGGCTGGACGAAGGACGCCCACATCGGCAACTACGGCGACAACTCGCTGCTCTACTTCAAGCAGTACCAGAACGCCCAGCCCGGCAGCCCGCTGTACGAGAAGGCCCGCACCGGCACGAACGCGAAGGCCGGCGACGACCTGTTCCGCGTGCTGCGCGACGATGTGAAGCGCGGGACCCTCCCGCAGGTCTCCTACGTCGTCGCCCCCGAGGCGTACACGGAGCACTCGAACTGGCCGCCGAACTTCGGGGCCTGGTACGCGGCGAACGTCCTGGACATCCTGACCTCCGACCCCGAGGTGTGGAGCCGGACCGCGGTGTTCTTCATGTACGACGAGAACGACGGCTTCTTCGACCACCTCGTTCCCCCGCACCCGAACACGCCGCAGATCCCCGGCGCCTCGACGGTCTCGACCGACGGCGAGTGGTACGACGGGTCCGCCACCGCGTACGGCAACACCGACGTCCCCGGGCACTTCGGTCTCGGGGTGCGGGTGCCCCTGATCGTCGCGTCGCCGTGGAGCACGGGTGGCTGGGTCTGCTCGGAGACCTTCGACCACACGTCGGTCGTCCGGTTCCTCGAGACGCGGTTCGGCGTGCAGTCCCCGAACATCACGCCGTGGCGCCGCGCCGTCTGCGGGGACCTGACCAGTGCGTTCGACTTCTCGGCCGAGGGCGGTGCCCCTGCCCTGCCGGACACGTCCGCGTACCGGCCCGCCGACCACGACCGGCACCCCAACTACGTGCCCACCCCGCCGGCGGTCAACACGATGCCGGGCCAGGAGCCGGGGACCCGCCCGTCCCGCCGGCTCGGCTACGCGCTCGACGTCGAGACCCGCGTGTCCGGTGGCCGGCTCAGCGCGCACTGGGTGAACCGGGGCGCCGTGGGCGCCCACGTGCAGGTCCGCTCCCGGCAGCTGCCGGCCGGCCCGTACTCCTACACCGTGGGGGCCGGGGCGGCCCTGGACGCCTCGTGGACGCTGGGCGCGGAGTACGACGTGCAGATGCACGGACCCAACGGCTGGTACCGGCGCCTGGCGGGCACGACGGCGGAGGCGGACCTGCGCGTGACCGTCGCGGCGGACGGGAAGGCCGGGCACGCCCGGTTCCGGGTCACCAACGCCGGGACGGCACCAGCGGCGCTCACCCTGACGGACGCCTACCGCACCGGCACGCAGGAGCTCTCCGTGCCGACCGGTCAGAGCCGCACGGTGGTGGTCCCGACCGCGGGCGGCTGGTACGACGTCACGGTCACGTCCGCGCACCGGCCCGGCCTCGTCCGGGTGCTCGCCGGACGGCTGGAGAACGCCGGCCCGCTGACGAGCGACCCGCAGCTGGGCCGCTGACCCGCTGATTCCCGGGCCCGGCGGCCCGGGCCCGGGCGAACGAAGCCCCCTGACCGGCCGGTCAGGGGGCTTCGTCGTCATCCACGGGACCGCGGCCTGGCGCCGCGACCTCGCAGGGTCGGGGGCCGGGTCAGCCGGCGGCCGCGATCACCGGCGCGGTGCGCGGCGTGGTGGGTCGGTGGAAGGCGGTGGTCAGGTCGGCCAGGGCGCCGAGGTAGGCGCTGCGGCGACCGGCGGCCAGCTGCGGGCTGGCGACCGGCTCACGGGTGGGGTCGTCGGCGTAGTGCACGGCCAGGCCGTCACGCAGCAAGCGGATGCCCTCGGCCCGACGCTGCGAGACCGCGGCGTGCGTGACACCGAGCTCGGCGGCGACGTCCTTGACGGCCCGCCCCTGCAGGTAGACGGCCTCGACGACGATCCGGATGCTCTCGGGCAGCGCCTCGACGGCGGCGGCCAGGTAGCGGGAGCGCTCGGCGGCGAGGGTGGCCTCCTCCGGGCCGACCGCCGAGGAGGCGACGCGGTCCTCGACCGTCTCGTCGATGGTCGACACGGTCCGGGCGGCGTCCGCCAGAGCGGCGTCGACCTCGGCGCGCGTGGAACCCAGCGCGGCGGCGATCTCGTCGGAGGTGGGCGTCCGGCCCAGCGACGCGGTCAGCGTCTCGGAGACGGCGAGGGTGCTCTTGATGCGTTTGCGGGCGGACCGGGTGGCCCAGTCGCCTGCACGCAGGTCGTCCAGGAAAGCGCCCTGGATGCGGCGCCGGGCGAAGGCCCCGAAGGGGACACCCAGCTCTTCGTCGAAGGCGTCGGCGGCGAGCACGAGGGCCAGCGCACCGGCGGCGGCGAGATCGTCACGCGAGAGATGCGTGGCTCGCGCGCAGAGGTCTGAGACCAGGTAGCCGACGAGGGGCAGGTTCTCCACCACCAGCCGGTTACGGCGTTCGATATCCAATTTTCCCCACTTGAGACCAGTGGCCATCCGATTCCCCTACACCACGAGGACCGTCAGACCTGATGGGAGTCCGTCCGCGGTGCGGCCGGGCGACGCGAGATCAACCCCCAAAGCCGATCTGCGCGTTATGGGTAAAATATCACAAGCTTCAAGTTTTGGAAGAGGGAATATTACCCGGGACGGCGTGTCCCGCGGGATGAGGTTCTTCGGCGTGTCGCACTGGTGGGGAGGGGGAAATCGTGGTTGCTGCTGATCTGTCGAGCTTCGTGTGGAACGAACGGCGTGAGCTCGACGAGGTCCTCTATGCCCTGCAGACCGTGCGGCTGCATCTGGAGCACTCCGGCGAGCGCTGGCTCGAGCGCACCCTGGACGCGCTGCTCGTCTCCGTCGAGGCGCTCCGGGTGGCGACGCTCGAGCGCACCGTCATGTCGACGACCGACGTGGACCGTTCGCTGCGCGAGCTGGCCGCAGACGCGGACGCCCCGATGGACGCGATCCTCATCGACCACCGGACGGCCATGCGCGAGCGCATCCACGAGATCGAGGAGGAGAGCGCCCGGATCGTGACGCTGCTGACGGTCCGGGAGACCGCCGGCTCCGCCCCCGTGCAGCTCGACACGGATCTGGAGAGCGTGCTCAGCGCCGATGCGGCGGAACCCGTCGACAACTTGGACGTCGACCACGACGTCGACGCGGAGATCGCGGCGGCGCTGGCGGGGCAGGCGCGGCTGCGGGCGCGCGTCGCACTGACGGGCCTGGTGCCCTCGGAGCTGCGGGACCTGCTGCGCTGAGCCGGCACCGGCGGTGATGCGCGGCTCCCGGCTCGGAGGAGTGTGCCTCAGCCCTGGCCGGGCACCGGCGGAAGCTGGCCGAGCAGCGTCTGCTCGGTGGCCGGCGACTCGGCGGCCGCCTGCCGGTTGGCGTCGGCGACCGCGGTGAAGATCTCGTGGCGCTTGATCCGCACGTGGCGGGGCGCGTCGATCCCGATGCGGATCCCCTCACCCCCGCGGTTCTCGAGGAACGTGATGACGATGTCATCGCCCAGCATGATCTTCTCGCCGGGCTTGCGGGTCAGGACCAGCATCGGCGGACTCCTTCCCTGGATGGCGCCGTGGCGGCAGAATGCCTCCGGGTCGCCGTCTCGCTCCCGCTCACGGGAAGCCCCCGGTCACAGGAACGCGCGGGCCGCCGGACCGCCGTCGACCCAGCCTACCGGCAGGCCGAGCTCGTTGACCGTCTCGGGGCTCGCGGTCTCCTCCACGCCGACCACGGCGAGTGCGTCGATCGGCACCCGGGACGCGATGCGCCGTACCCACGGCTCGATGTCCTCGACCTTGTGCCGCGCGTCGACGACGAGCCACACCTGGTCCGCGCCGAGCCCGACGGCGGTGGACAGCTGCGCGGTCACCTCGGCGCGGGTGCCGAGGCTGATCGGCGAGCCCAGCCCGTAGCCGACGACCGCGCTCGTGCCCGCGCGGACGGCGCCGGCCCGGGCGGCGATCGCGGAGCGGGGGCTCTGCAGGCGCGGCAGCGTCGTGTCCTCCGCGGTGCCGGCGGTGTGCAGCTGGGCACCGATGGACGCAGCCATGGTGCGCGCAGCGGTGACGGCCCGGTTCCCGACGCCGAGGACGACGACCAGATCCCCGGGTGCGCCGAGGACGGCGGGCACGGGCGGCCCGGCGACGGCGGCCGTGACGGTCGGCACGAGGGCGGCCGGGGCTGAGCCGGCTGGACCGTCCGGCAGGTCGACGACGTCGAGGGCGTCCCCGGACTCACCGGTGGTGGGGGCACCGTCGAGGACGGCCGGGGCGGGCACCGCCGCCACGGACCCGGTCCACGGTTCGGTCCGGCGTTCGAGGCCGGACAGCGCCGTCACGGGGTCGGTGACGGCGGCCGCGAGGACGAGAGCGCTGTTGGCCGAGGGCGACGGACCGGCCGGCGGAGTGGTGGCCGGCGCGGCACCGCGCGCCTCGCTCCCGAGCCGGCTCAACAGGGCCGCGAAGTCGCGGCCGCGCGTGGCCGGAGTGTCGAGCTCGGGCACGACGGCGGCCGGCCGCGCGGGCGCGACGGGACGCGGGACGGCCGGAACGGCGGTGTCCGGAGCAGCAGTGGTCGAAGCAGCAGTGGTCGGGACAGCGGCGTCCGGGACGGCCGGCGTCGCCCGCGGGATCGGCCCGGTGCCCGGTCCCGCTGTCGGTGCCGTGGACAGGCCCGCGGAAACGCCGGCCGCCGTCCCCGGCGCGTGCAGCAGTTCCTCCTCGTCGTCGGCGGCGGCGAGCAGTGCCGCGAGGCCGGACCGGCCCGTCAGCTCGTGCGCCGCGGCACCGCGCGCGGCGGTCGATCGCAGCTCCGCGGCGGGGTCGCCGGCCGGGGACCCGGCCGCGTCGTCGTCGATCGCCATGCCCTCGGGCAGCTCCGCGACGACCTCGACGTGCCAGCGGCCGAGCAGACCGGCGATCCCGCCGTCGCGGACCTTGTCCGCGGAGACGAGCCGGGCCGCCCCGCCGTAGCGGCTGTGCAGGGTCTCGCGGACCTGCTCGAGCGTGTCACCGCTCAGGTGCAAGTGCGGCGCCATGGCGGACCACTCCGATCGTCTCGATGTTCACTGCGCTGGCGGTCACCTCGCTGTAGGACAGCACCGGCACGCCCGCGGGAGGGTGCGGCAGCAGGCGGCGCATCGCGGGGCGCAGGGCCGGCGCACACACGAGCACGCCCGCGCGTCCGGTCTGCTCGGCCGCGGAGACCGCCACGGTGAAGGCGTTCATGAAGGCGTCCAGGCGGGGCGCCTCGAGCACGAGCTGGGTGCCGTACTCCCCCGGCCGCAGGTCGGCCAGCAGGCTCATCTCGAGCGCCGGGTCGAGGGTGATGACCGGCAGGACGCCGTTCTCGGCGTGCTTCTGCACGATGACGGGGCCGAGTGCGTGGCGGGCCGACTCGATGAGCCCCTCGGGGTCGGCCGAGGACTTGGCGCGCAGGGAGAGCGCCTCGAGGATGCGCGGCAGGTCGTTGATCGGCACCTGCTCGGCGAGCAGCCCCTGGAGCACCCGGTGCAGTTCCGGCAGCGACAGCAGGGACGGCACGAGCCCGTCGACCGCCGCCGGGTGCGCCTCCTTGACCGCGTCGGTGAGGGCCTTGACGTCGTCGCTGGAGAGCAGCCGGGCCGCGTGGGCGGTGACGATCGAGGAGAGGTGGGTGACGATCACGGACACGCGGTCGATCACCGTGGCACCGGTCATCTCGGCGCTGTGCGCGAGCTCGGCGGGGATCCAGCGGCCGGCCAGCCCGAACACCGGTTCGACGACGGGGATGCCGGGCAGGGCGTCGAGGAACTCGCCGAGGGCGAGGACGGACCCGGCCGGCGCGGTGCCGCGCCCGACGTCGACCCCGGCCACGCGGATCAGGTAGGTCGCAGGCGGCAGCTCGACGCTGTCCCGGGTGCGGACCGGGGGCAGCACCATGCCCAGCTGCATCGCGATCTCCTGACGCAGCACCTTCACGCGCGAGAGCAGGTCGTCCCCGCCGCAGCCGACGAGGTCGATGAGGTCGGGGGCGAGCAGGATCTCGACGGGCTGGGCGCGCATCTGCTGCATCAGCACGGCTGTGGGGTCCGGCTCCGGGGCCGGCTCCGTCACGGCCTCGTCGGCCACGGACCGGTCCTTGATCCGCCGCGACGCGATGATCAGCACGGCGCCGACGGCGAGGAACGGCAAGGGCGGCATCCCGGGGATGAGCGCCATCGCGATCGCGGCGATCCCGGCGACGAGCAGCGCCGTGCGGGACTGGCTCAGCTGCGCCGACGCGGTGCGGCCGAGGTCCGCCTCCGCATTGGAGCGGGTGACGATCATGCCGGTGGAGACGGCCATCAGCAGGGCGGGGATCTGGGTGACGAGGCCGTCGCCGATGGTGAGCAGGCTGTAGGTGTTGATCGCGTCGGGCAGCGCCTGGCCGCGCTGCAGCATGCCGATCGCGATGCCGCCGATGATGTTGATGGCGATGATGACGATGCCGGCGATGGCGTCGCCCTTGACGAACTTGGACGCACCGTCCATCGCGCCGTAGAAGTCGGCCTCGGCGGAGACGTCCGCCCGGCGCTCGCGGGCCTGGGTGTCCGTGATCAGGCCGGCGTTCAGGTCCGCGTCGATGGCCATCTGCTTGCCGGGCATCGCGTCGAGGGTGAAGCGGGCGCCGACCTCGGCGACGCGCTCGGCGCCCTTGGTGACGACGATGAACTGGATGACGACGAGGATGAGGAAGATGACGGCGCCGATGATGAGCGAGCCGCCGACCGTCACCTGACCGAACGCGGCGATCACCTGCCCGGCGTGGCCCTGCCCGAGCACGAGGCGGGTCGAGGCGACGTTCAGGCCGAGCCGGAAGAGGGTGGCCACGAGCAGCAGCGACGGGAACACCGAGAAGTCCAGGGGCTTCTTGACGAACATGCTGGTGAGCAGGATGACGAGCGCCAGCAGGATGTTGCAGACGATCAGCACGTCCAGCAGGGCGGCCGGGATGGGCACGACGAGCAGCAGGACGATGCCGACGATGCCGACGGGCACCGCCATGCGGGTCAGTCCACGGTTCACGGTCGGGCTCCTTCGCAGGTCACGGGGGCGACGGGGGTCGAGTGGATCGAAGTGGTGCAGCGGGTCATCGGACGGCCACCCGCGGCCCGAGCAGCGCACCGGCCGCGTGCGGGGAGGTGGCGATCTCGTGCATCCCGCCGGTCACGCCCCGCGCGGCCAGGGACATGACGAAGGCGAGCACGCCGGCCACGGCCGTGTACAGCTCGATCGGGATCTCCTGGCCGATGTCGCACGCGCCGTGCAGGGCGCGGGCGAGCGGGATGTCCTTGACCATGGGTACGCCCTTGTCCTTCGCCTCGGCGCGGATCCGGTCGGCGATGCGGTCGGCGCCCTTGGCGACGACGCGCGGCGCGGACCGGCCCGGCTCGTACTTGAGGGCGACGGCGACGTGGGTCGGGTTGACGAGCACGACGTCGGCGTCGCCGATCGCGGCGATCATCCGGTTCCGGCTCATCGCCATCTGCCGGGCGCGGCGCTGCGAGCGGATCAACGGGTCGCCCTCGCTGGTCTTCGTCTCGTCCTTGACCTCGCGCTTGGTCATGCGGGTCTGCTTGCGGTTCCGGCGGGCGACGACGAGGACGTCGAGCCCGGCGAGGATGAGCCCCGCGGCCACCGCGCCCTGGAGCAGCGAGACGGCGCCACCCCCGGCCGCGGACAGCAGCCCCGCGATGGGCAGGCCGCCGGCCGTCATGAGCACCGGCACGAGGGACTGGATCGCGAACACGAGGACGACGCCGACCACGGCGGTCTTCAGCAGCGCCTTGGCGCCGCCCCACAGGGCCTGGGTGCCGAACATGCGCCCGAACCCGGCGACGAGGTTGAAGTGCTCCCCCGTGAGGCGGAACTTCTTGACGTGGATCCCGCCCTGCAGCACCGACCCGGCGAGCACGGCGGCCACGACGACGGCGAACAGGGGCCCGAGGACGCCGCCGAGGTCGGAGAACGCGTCACCGAGGGCCCGGGTGGCCGTCTCGGGATCGGGGTGGGCGATGACCTGCGGGACGACGGCGAGCTGCTTGCGCAGGGCGGCCTCGCCGGCGCCGATCGTGGGCACGAGCATGACGGCGGCAGCACCGACGGCGAGCCACGCGGTGGCGTCCTGCGAGCGGGCGAGCTTGCCCTTGGACCGGACCTCCCGCATCCGCTTGTCGGTGGCCTGCTCGGTTCTCTCCTGCGCGTCGGCCATGTCACCCCGCCCCGGTCAGGGCCTGGGCCGCGTCCCCGGCGAGCGCCGCGACGACCCGCGGCAGCGCGAGGAAGAGGATGGACCCGAGCGCCAGCGTCAGCATGATCTTCAGCGGGAAGCCGAGGGAGAACGCGTTCAGCGCCGGCGCCACGCGGGTCAGCAGCCCGAGCCCGACGTCGGCGAGGAAGAGGACGACCACCAGGGGCCCGGCGATCTGGACGGCCGAGACGAGCATGCCGCTGACGGCGGTGGTCAGCGCCTGCACGGGCCGGGCCAGGTCGAGGCCCCCGGCCAGCGGGATCGCGGAGAAGGAGCCGGTCAGGCCGGTGAGGACCAACTGGTAGCCGTCCGAGGCGATGAGCAGGGCGAGGGCCGTCATCTGCAGCAGCCGGGTGAACTGGGCGCCGTTGACCTGGGTCTGCGGGTCGTACATCTGCGCCATCTGGAAACCGCTGAAGACGTCGATCAGGGAGCCGGCCGACTGCACCGCCGAGAAGATGACGGAGACGAGGAAGCCGAGCGCGAGCCCCGTGGCCGCCTCGAGGGCGAGCCCCGTGATGAGGGTGACGGGGTCGACGTCGCCCCCGTGGTGGATCCGCCCGGTCACGGCCAGGGCCAGGCCCACGCCGAGCATCGCCTTGATCCGCGCGGGGAAGGCCGGCGAGGAGAAGGGCGGGGCGATGACGAGGAACGCGGTGAACCGCACGGCGGCCAGGCCGAGGGTCTGCAGCCATGCGAAGTCGATGGGCAGCGTCATCCGATGCCCCCCGCGAGCAGGTCGGGGATGCGGTCCATCATGTCGTGGGTGAAGCCGACCATCTCGGTGATCATCCAGTGGCCGCAGATCAGCAGGGCGAGCGCGACGGCGATCGCCTTGGGGACGAACGAGAGGGTCATCTCCTGGATCTGCGTGATCGACTGCAGCAGGGAGATGGCGAGGCCGACGACGAGGGCCGTCACGAGCACGGGCGCGGAGAGCTTGGCGGCCGTCAGCAGGGCCTGCAGGCCGATGTCGAGGACGGCACTGGTGTTCATCCGGTCCCCTGATAGCTCTTGATCAGCGACGTGATGATCAGGCCCCACCCGTCGACGAGCACGAACAGCAGGATCTTGAACGGCAGGGAGATGATCACCGGAGGCAGCATCATCATGCCCATCGACATCAGGGCCGCGGAGACGACCAGGTCGATGACGAGGAACGGGATGAAGATGACGAACCCGATGATGAAGGCCGCGCGCAGCTCCGAGATCATGAACGCCGGGATGAGGGTCTGCAGCGGCACCGCCGACGGGGTGGCCGGGTTCGCCAGGCCGGCGGCCCGGGTCATCAGGGCGATGTCCTCCTGGCGGGTGTGCGCCACCATGAACGTCTGCAGCGGCGCCGAGCCCAGCCGCAGCGCCGTGTCCACGGTGATGGTGCCGTGCAGGTAGGGCTGGATCGCGTCGGTGTTGATGTGCGAGACCACCGGGAACATGACGAACAGGGAGAGGAACAGCGCGAGCCCGGCGAGCACCTGGTTCGGCGGGATGGACGGCAGGGACAGCGCGTTCCGGGTCATGGCCAGGACGACGAAGATCTTGGTGAACGACGTCATCATCAGCAGCAGCGCGGGCGCCACCGAGAGCAGGGTGATGCCGATCAGGGTGACGACGGCGGCCGAGGGGGTGCCGTTCGCGCCGTTGATCTGCAGGTTCAGGCCGCCGGTACCGCCGGAGCCGGGCGCGGCCGGGGCGGTGGGGGCGGTCGGGACCGCGGGAGCGGTGGGAGCGGCGTGCGCGCCCGCCGCCGAGAGCAGGAGCACCGCGAGCACGAGGGCGGCGACCAGTCCGAGCGCGGCGAGCACGGACGGGAGGCGGACCCGTCCGGTCGTCACGACCGTCGCCCGCCGGCGACCCACCGCGCGGCGTCGCGAGCCTGCCGCCAGGTGTTCAGGTCGAGGATCGAACCGCTGAGCGGGCTGGTGGACACGGGCACGGCGGCCGCGTGCCGGCCGCGGGGGCGCACGTCGTCGGTGCGCGGGGCCGTGCTCGACGGGGCCGTGCTCGACGGGTCGGCCACGGGCACCACGGCGGGCGCGGTCGCGGCGAGCAGGATGCTGCCGTGGTCCGGTCCGCTGAAGGACGTGGTGACAGCCGCGGTGCCGGCGGGCAGATCCAGCGGCGGGGTCTTCGCCGCGGCCGGCAGGGCCGCCGTCGGCAGCGACGAGGCGCTCCGGCGTGCCGCGAAGCGCGACGGCGCGGACGGGAGGTGACCGAACGGAGCAGCGGCGGAAGCGGTGGCGTCGTCGAAGGTGGCAGTCGCGGCCGAGAGGGTGGAGGCGAAGGACCCGGTCCCACCGGCGGCGGGGGCTGCAGCTGCAGCCTGGACCGGCTCGGCGGCCGGGGTGGCCTCGGCACTGCGCAGCACGGAGACGCCGTGCTCGGTGACGCCGAGCAGCAGGCGCTGCCCGTCGGCGTCGAGCAGCACGACGGAGGCCTTGTGGCCGATGCCCTGCCGGCTCAGCACGCTGATCGCGGGGCCGGCCGCGCGCACGAGGCCGCCGCGCCGCTTGACCCGTCGCTGGAGCACCCAGATGAGGCCGAGGACCGCACCGAGGGAGACGAGGACCCGCAGGCCGAGGACGAAGGAATCCATCAGTTGGGCGCCTCGGCCACGTCGAGGATGCGGGTGATGCGCACGCCATAGTCCTGGTCGACGACCACGACCTCCCCGAGGGCGATCCGGCGGCCGTTGAGCATGATGTCCGCGGGCGCACCGGCGGAGCGGTCGAGCTCGATCACGTGGCCGGGCTCGAGGGCGAGGGCGTCGATGATCCGCATCCGGGCGCGGCCGATCTCCACCGTCAGGTTCATCTCGACGTCGTTGATGCGGCCGAGCCGGTCCGCGAAGGAGGCGTCCAGCACGCCGGCGGGGCCGGTGGCCCCACCCACGGCGGCGCGGACGCGGATGGCGAACCAGCCGAACACGGCGAGACCGTCGGAGATCTCGTAGACCTCCGTCTGCGGGTCGAGCAGCAGGTCCGTCGCGTCGGTCTCGGCCAGGTCGGAGAGGGCGCCGGGCGCGAACGGCTCGACGGCGTGCTCGACGGCCGGGCGCAGCACGTCGGTGGCCTGCACGAGGTCGCTCGCGCCTGCCCCGGCCGCGGCGGCCAGGAAGGCGGTGTCCCGCAGCAGGACCGCGACGTCGACGGCGTTCGCACCGACGTGACCGGCGGTCACGGCGCGCGGGGCGAAGGCGACGGCGGCGGAGGGCTCCACGCGGCCGGTCACGGCCAGGCCCGGGTGCGGCAGGTACGCGGCCAGCAGGTCGGCGGACTGGGCGCCGGTGGTGGTGACGGTCAACGGAGGTTCTCCTCGGTGCTGATGATGAGGGCGCCGGTGCGGGCGCCCGTGCGGGTGGCGGTCGCGCCGGCGAGGGGGACGCCGTCGACGGTCACCCGGAAGGGCTGGTGGGTCCCGTGCGGGAGCATCACGGTGTCGCCGACCGCGAGGCGGAGCACCCCGTGGCTGGTGACCCGCCGCGGGGTGAGGGTCACGGCCACGTCCACGGGCACCTCGGCCAGCTGCGCGCGGACCTGGCCGGGCGCGTCGGCCGCGGCGATGGTCGGGTTGACGGCGCCGAGCCGGGGCAGCAGCACCGACGCGGGCAGGACGACGGTCGCGGGCGCGGCCGTGTGGGCGACCCGGACGATGAAGGTCGCGACGACCATGACGTCACCGGGAGCGGCCGCCTGGGCGAACTGGGGGTGGTGCTGGATGGACTCGACGCGGGAGGAGCCGGGCAGCAGGTGCCCGAGCGAGTAGTGCAGGTCCTCGAGCGCCTCGTTGATGAGCCGCTGAATGAGTTCCTTCTCGACCGGGGTGAAGATGCGGTCCGCGTCCTGCCGCTCCCCCGTGCCGCCGAGCATCCGGGCGATCCAGCCCAGCGCGGCGGCGGTCGGGAACTGGACGATGATCGTGTCCTCGCTGTCCATCGGGACGCAGAGGACCATCGCGGTGGTCGCGGGCAGGCTGGCCGCGTACTCGTCGTAGGTCTGCACGATCAGGGACTGCAGGCCGACGCTGGACGTGACGCGGACGCGGGCGGTGAGCTGGGTGCCCCACTGGCGGGCGAAGGTCTCGAAGCCGAGTTCGAGGATGCGGCTGTGCCGGCGAGCCAGCGTCGTGGGGCGACGGAAGTCGTACACCGCCACCTGCTTGTCCTCGACCGGGGACTCCGCTTCCTGCACGCTCACGCCTCTGACTATCGGCCCGGGCCCCGTTCGGGTAAGGCCCGCGGCGGGTCGGTGCGGGGCGGCGACCGGCCGCGGAGGGGTCCCGACGTGGGGCGGGACGGCCGGGTCAGTGCTTCGTCGAGGTGGCCGCTGCGGCCCTCTCCGCGGTCGCGGCGGCGGCGGGCAGCAGCTTGCGCACGGCGTCGGGCTGGTCCGAGAGCAGCACGATGTCGACGCGCCGGTTCCGCTCGTGGTCCGCGGCGGTGCGACCCGTCGTCAGGGGCCGGGAGGAACCGAAACCGGTCGCGCGGATCACGTCCGCGGGCACGCCGTCGTGCTCCACCAGGCGGCGCAGCACCGTGGTGGCCCGGGCGGTGGACAGCTCCCACACGGACGGGTAGACGGTCAGCAGGTCCGCGGTGTGGCCCTCGATCGAGATCTGCTTCTTCGACGCGGTCATCGTCGACGCGATGGTGTCGAGGACCCGGTCCGCGTGGGCGTTCAGGTCGGCGCTGTCGGGTTGGAAGAACGTCTGCGTGCCGACCAGGCGCACGGTCAGGCCCCGGGAGTCGACGGTCATCGTCACGTTGCCGGACAGGCCCGCCTTGTCGAGGGCCGTCTGCATCTTCTTCTGCAGACCGGTGAGGTCCTTCGCCTCGGCGACGGCGAGGGTCTGGTTGCCGCTGAAGCCCTGGGCGTCCTTGTTGACGTCCTTGGCGGGCACGACGGTGCCCTCGGCCGTGTCCACGCTCGTGGAGACCGTGGTCCCGAAGCCCGTGGCCAGCGAGTTGCGCAGCTTCTCGAACTTCGCGGAGTCGACCGTGGACATCGCGTACAGCACGATGAACATGCACATGAGCACGGTGACCATGTCCATGTAGGACGCCATCCACCGTTCGTCGACGTGGTGCTCCTCGCCCTCGTGGTCGGAGCGACGGCGACGACGGCGGGACGCGCTCACGCCGCGTCCAGCGTGAGGGAGTCGGCGGTGGCGCCGGCCCCGGACTTCGCCTTGCCGGCCTTGGCCTTGCCGTCCTTGCGCTGGGTCACGGGGACCATCGCCTTGAGCCGCTCGGCGAGCAGCAGCGGCTGGGTGCCGGACTGGACGGCGAGCAGGCCCTCCATGAGCAGGAGCATCCGCTCGCTCTCCAGCTCGGCGAGACGGCCGAGCCGGCCCGAGAGGGGCAGCCAGATGAAGTTGGCGGACAGCAGGCCCCAGAGGGTGGCGACGAAGGCGCTGGCGATCATGTGCCCGAGCTCCTCGGGCTTGGAGAGGTTCTCGAGCACGTGGGTCAGGGACACGACGGTGCCGACGATGCCGATGGTCGGGGCGTAGCCGCCGAGGACGGCGAAGAACCTGGCGGCCGCCTTGTCCGACTTCGAGCGGGTGGACATCTCGTCCTCGAGCAGGATGCGCAGGTCCTCCGGGTCGGTGCCGTCGGCGATGTTCTGCAGCGCACCCGCCAGGAACGGGTCCTTGCTGCTCGCGGCCTCGGACTCGAGGGCGAGCAGGCCGTCCGCGCGCGCCTTCTCGGCCAGGCCGATGATCGTGTCGATGCTCTGCTGCGGGGGCGTGGTCTTGCCCATCAGGGCCCGCGGGATCGACGAGAACGCATGAATCCCGTCCTTGAGGGTGTTGCCGGCGAACCCGACGGCGATCGTGGCGCCGAACACGAGGATCATGGGCGCCGGCAGGAGCAGCGCGGTGATCGAGGCACCTTCGAGGGTGACCATGGCGACGACGGAGCCGAACGCCAGCACCAGGCCGATCAGTGTGGCGGGATCCAAGGGGTGCTCCTCGTGCTGGTGTGGATGGGGCTCGGTGGTGCTGTCCGACGAGGGAGGCCGTTTGGGGGACGGCCGCCCCGGACGCCGGTGGGGGCGGCGGTGCGGTCAGGTGGGTGGAACGGTCAGGCGGGTCAGGGAGCCGGGTGCAGGACGGTCGGCACCGCGGCGGTGGTCAGTTCGGGGACGAGCCCGGCGCCCTGCACGTCCCGCGGATGCGGGTCGGGGACCAGGCTCAACCGGGGGGCGACCTCGTCGCTGAGCGAGCGGGCCGTCGCGACCACCCGCGCGCGGTACCGGGCGATCAGGTCGATCACCGTGTCCATCGACTCGGAGACCACGTAGGTGGTGCCGTCGACCATCACCAGGTAGGTGTCGGGGCTGGCGTGGACCCGCTCGATCAGATCGGGATTGACCGCGAAGCGGGTCCCGTTCAGCCGGGTGACGACGATCATGGGCGCGGTTCCTCGTCCGAAGTGGTCGCGTCCGGTCGAACGCGTCACCGGTCACTGTCGGCACGTCGGGCCCCTCCGGTAAGGCCCGGCTCGCGGTCCTGCTCGCGGTCCGAGCGGGCCGCGGACGTGCCCCGGCCGCAGATCGGACGAGCGCCGGAGGAGCGCCGGCCGAGCGCCCGACGCGCTCCCGAGAATGGCACGGATGTGGCGCCGGAACGGACGCCGGGAACGCCGACGGCCCGGATCCGGCAGTGCCGGATCCGGGCCGTCGGACGTGCGGGACGCCGGGCCGAGAGGTCAGCGCTTGAGGTCGACGAGCTCCTGCAGCACCTGGTCGGACGTCGTGACGATGCGGGCGTTGGCCTGGAAGCCGCGCTGCGCGACGATCAGGTTGGTGAACTGCTGGGAGAGGTCCACGTTGGACATCTCGAGCTGGCCGCCGGAGAGGGAGCCGAAGCCGCCGTTGCCGGCCGTGCCCAGCTGCGGGACACCCGAGTTGGCGCTGGGCTGGAAGGCGGTGTTGCCGACCTTCTCCAGGCCCGCCGGGTTGGTGAAGCGGGCGAGCGCCACCTGGCCGATGACGAACTTGCCGCCGTTGCTGAACGAGCCGGTGAGCGTGCCGTCGGACCCGAGGCTGAAGGACTCGAGGGTGCCCGCCGCCGAGCCGTTGGTCGCGCTGCCGGTCACGGTGTTGACCCCGGCGTAGCCGGTCAGGTCGCCCATGTCGACGGTCACGCCCCCGACCTGCAGCGGGCCGGTGGACTGCAGCTGGCCGCCGGTCAGGGTGAGGCTCGTGGCCCCCGTGCCGCCGTTGCCGTCGGTACCGGTGATGTCCCAGCCGGTCGCGGTGCGGGTCATGGTCAGGCTGAGGGTCCGGGCGGCGCCGAGCTGGTCGAACACGCGCACGTCCTTCGTCGTCGTCGAGCCCGTCGCGATGTCGGCGGGCAGGTTGCCCTCGAGCTTGGCCTGCGTCGTCGTGCTCGCCGGCATGGTCAGGGTCCGGGGCACGGACAGGTCGGTCGGCTGGGCGCCGGTGGTGACCCTGCCGTTGGCGTCCGCCATCCAGCCCTGCAGGATGGCGCCGTCCGGGCTGACCAGGCGGCCCATGCCGTCGAAGTCGAAGGAGCCCGCGCGGGTGTAGGTGGTGCTGCCGCCCTTGCTCGTGACGAAGAAGCCGTCACCGGAGATCATCATGTCGGTCGCGCGGCCGGTGGACTGCGCGGCGCCCTGGGTGAAGTCGTTGGTGACGGCGGCGACCTGCACCCCGAGGCCGATCTGCGCCGGGTTGGTGCCACCGGTCGTGCCCTGCGGGGCGCCCGCGTTCTTGGTCAGCTGCGAGAGCGTGTCCTGGAACTGGGTCGTCGAGGCCTTGAAGCCGGTGGAGTTGGCGTTGGCGATGTTGTTGCCGGTGACGTCGAGCATCGTCTGGTGCGCGCGCAGGCCGGAGATGCCGGAGTACAGGGAGCGGAGCATGATGCCGCCTTTCGGTGTCGGGGGCCGGTCGGTGCCGGCCGGTCGCCGTGGGTGGTGGTGGAGGTTCGAGTCGGGGTACGCGTTCGAGCGGGAGCTGCGGTGACGGTCGGGTCTGGTCTGGCGGGTCTGGCGGGTCTGTCGGGTCAGGCGTCGACGCCGAGCACGTCCGCGTAGTGCACGCGGGTGCCGCCGATGGACAGCGTGGGATCGGAGCCCTTCTGGGTGTCGGAGCCGGCGTAGGTGACGCCGTCCACCAGGCCGGTGGTCGTCGCACCGTCGGCGCCGCGGTAGGACACGGTCTTGCCCACGAGCGCGGCGGACGCGGCCCGGACCTGGGTGTCGCGGGCGGTGGTCGTGTCCTCGGCCAGCTGGGTGAGCTTCTCCATCATCGACAGCTGGGTCGTCTGGGAGATCATCTGCCCGGTGTCCATCGGGGAGCTCGGGTCCTGGTTCTTCAGCTGCGTGACGAGCAGGGACATGAACACGTCCGAGCCCATGGTCTGCACCGGGGTGCGGGTGGCCGTGGTCGTGGTGGCGGTGCCGGTGGCGCCGCTGACGCCGCTGACGGGGTCGATCGACATGGTGCTCCTTCTCTGCGGGTCGGTGGTGCTGGTCAGGTGGTCGGTGCGGTGCTGCGGGTCAGGCGAGGACGTCGAGCCGGCCGTGGGAGCCGGCCGCGGACAGCGTCCCGGGCGGGGCCGCCCGGGACGTCGCGCCGACGGCGCCGAGCCGGCCGCTGTCCGCCGAGGATCGCGACCGCCCTCGGCCGCCCGTGGTGCCGGGCTGGCCTCCCGGCTGGCCCCCCTGCTGGCCGAAGGTCTGGGGAGCTGACCGGTCCGAGAGGTCGAGGTCGGCGGTCAGGCCGGTCTCGGCGAGCGTGCGTCGCAGGTCGGCGAGCGCGGACCGGACGGCGTCGCGCCCGGCGTCCGTCGGCGCGAACAGCTCGATCCGCACCGTGCCTCCCTCGATCAGGGCCTGCACGGTGATGGGGCCGAGGTCGCGCGGGTGGACGTCGATGGTCAGCTCGTGCCGCCCCTCCCCCGCGGTGCGCAGGCCGGCCAGGGCCCGGCCGAGCTGGGCGTGCAGCTGCGGGGGCACGGGCGGCTGGGACGTCACGGTCGGTGCGGCGGCGCCGGCCGGTGACGTGGCCGTCGCCCCGGTGGGAGTGGCCGCGGCGGCGAAGGCGCTCGCGGCGTCGGTCGACGCCGTTCCGGTCGCCTCGGCGGCACCGGTCCGGGTCGGCCCGGCGCCCCGGAGGGTCGTGCGGGCGCCGTCCGCGGACAGGGCAGCCGTCGCGAGCAGGGCTGGGGTGGCCGCCGCCGTCGGTGCCGCTGTCGCGGGCGCCGCGGTGGTCGCGGTGGCGGGCACCGGCGAGCCGGCGGCGGTGGTGCCGGCGGCGTCGGTGCCGGTGGTCCCGGTGCCGGTGGGCGTGGCCGTCGGGATGCCGTCGGCCTGGGCGCCCGCCTGCTGGGTCCCGGTGTGCTGGGTCCCGGTCTGCTGGCCACCGGACTGCTGCGAAGCCGTGCCCACGGAACCGGCGTCACCGGACGGGGTGGTGCCCGCGCTCGTCGCCGAGCCGGCCGCGGCCGTCACGGAGCCGCTCGAGGCCGTCACAAAGCCGTCCGTGCCGTTCTCCCTGGCGGTGTCGGCGGTGGTCGCCACGGCAGTGGTCGGCGGGACAGTGGTCGGCGCGGCAGTGGTCGGCGCGGCAGCGGTCGGCGCGGCAGCGGTCGGCGCGAGAGCGGTCGGGGCCGTGCCGGCAGCGGTGGCCGAGGCCGTCGAGGTGGCGGCAGCCGTCGTGCCGGTCGCCGGGGTGCCGGTCGCGCCCGTCGGGGGCCGAGCCGAACCGGTCCCGGTGGCCGTCGGTGCGGCAGCGGTGACGGTGGCTCCGGCCGCGGTGCCGGTCGCGGTCCCCGCGGTGACGGCCGGGGTGTCGGTCGTCCGCTCAGCTCGCGGCGCGAGCACCGGCAGGGCGCGGTGGGCACCGGCGTGGACGTGTCCCGTCGCCCCTGTTCCGGTCGCGCCGGCGCCGAACACGTTCGCGGCGGTCAACCCGGTGGCGTCCGACGGCGTGAGGGTGGTGGTCCCGGTCCCCGTCGCGGCCGTCATGCCGGTGGCCGTCGCGGCGGCCGTCGTGGAAGTAGCGGCCCCGGACACCGGAGCGGCACCCGAGACGGTGGTCGTCGGGGCAGCAGTTTCCGAGGTGGCAGTCCCCGGGACAGCAGCTCCGGCGGCGGCCGCCGCGGCGGCACCGGTCGCCGGATCCGCCGTCGCGCCCGTCGTGGACGACACCGTGGCGCCGGCGTGGTCGTGCGGGTTCGCGCCACCCGTCGACACGGGCGCCGTCGCGTCCGCCGATGCATCGGTGCGCGGCGTTCCGTCGCTGGTGCGCGCCGGTTCCCCGTGCCGGGCCTGCGCCCGCGGAGTGCCGGCCAGGCGCTGATCGGCCAGGCGCTGATCAGCACGGTCACGGTCGGCGCGGCACAGCTCGGCGCGCGTCAGGCCGCGTGCCTCCGCCGGGGTATCCCCACGCGTCGAGGTGGCGCGCCCGTCGTCCGCCGGTCGCGCGTCGTCGCGGCGGGTCACCGAGGCCGGCGCGGTCGACGCCGTGTCCGCGCCGCCGAGCAGGTCGGAGAGCCGGTCGGCGAACCGCTGGCCGGACGCGGCGTCGCCGGTCGACCGGGGGCGCGGGTCGGTCGCACGGTTCGCGGGAGCCGTCGTCATCGTCGTCGGAAGGCTGGTCATCGGGCCACCACGCTCAGGTCCTGGGCCAGCTGACGTGCCTGGCTCTCCCACTTGGCATACGCGTCCGGGTACGCGGAGACCTGGACGCGCTGGGCGGCCACGGTCAGGGGCAGCTGCTGCCAGCCCGGGATGGTCTGCAGCCGGTCGAGGAACATGTCGGTCGACCGCGTCGGGTTCATCGCGTCGGAGACCGTGCCCCACGAGAACATCGAGCCGTTGACCTGCTGCTGGAACAGGCCGACGGAGTAGCCGTCCACGCCCTGCGCCGACTGGTCGGGCGCGAGGGCCTGCGAACCGGGAACCTTCGGGTTCCAGTACATGCGCAGGTTGGACTCCTGCATCGCGGTGGCGAGCGCGATCTCGGCCGCCCGCTGCGGCAGCCCGCGTTCCTTGACCCGGTTGACGATCTGCTGGGCGTACTGCTTCTGCGACGCCGTCAGCGGCACCGACGTCGCCCCCACCGTGACGGGCGCGGACGCGGCGGCGACGCCGACCGTGGACCCGGTCCCGGTCAGCGCGGTCCCCGTCGGGCCGATGAGGGCGGAGGTGGCGGAGCTCGAGGTGGAGTCCGGGACGATGCGGCGGATCGCGGTGAGGTTGCTGTACTTCTCCCACGCGTCGCGCACCTGGATCGTTTTGCCGGGCACGGGCGCGTCGATCGCCTTGCCGTCGCCGACGTAGATGGCGATGTGGTCGCCGCCGAAGCTGATCAGCAGGTCGCCCGGCTTGGCGTCCTTCAGCGACGCGACGGGCGTGCCGTGCGTCATCTGGTCGCGGACGAGGCGGGGCAGTTGGATGCCGACGTCCTTGAACACCCGCTGGACGAAGCCGGAGCAGTCCATGCCGACCGCCGGGTCGGTGCCGCCCCACACGTAGGGGACGCCGACGTACTTCTTCGCGGCATCGACGACGTCGGTGCCGGTCACTCCCCCCGCAGCGGTCCCGACGGTCGCTGCGCCCGAGACGGCGTCGACGGACGAGGCGCTCGCGAGCGCCGAGGCGGCAGCCGTGGCCGGGTCGGTGATCGAGGAGAGGCCCGAGTACGTGGACAGGCCCGGCACCGCGGAGGCGTCCAGTCCCGTGGAGGCGGACGACGAGGAGACGGCGCCGGCCGCGAGGGCCTTCGCCAGGGCCGCCTGGAAGGCCGGCGAGTTCGTCGACGTCGAGCTGGACGTGCCGGACGATCCGCTGCCGACGGCGGCGGTGGACGTGGTGCGCGTGGGGGCGAGGGAGGCGAGGGTCGCGTGGATCTGCGCCATCCGGCCGAGGGCCTCGGTCATGCTCACGGGGTCGGCCCCCGTCCGTGCCGGGTGACAGCCAGTTCGTCCAGGGCTGCCTGGTCGGCCGCGAGTTCGGCGTGGGCGGTCCGCTCGTCGTGCCGTTCCTCGAGCTTCTCCAGGCCCGCGGTCGCGGTGCGGGCGGCGGTCCACGCGTCCCTCAGGTCGCGCTCGGCCTGCTCGGCGGTCATCGTCGCGGCGTCGAGCTCCGCGAGCAGGGCCACCGTGGAGGACCGGGCGGCGGCGATGGCGCGCAGGCTCGCGACGCTGTCCGGCGTCGTGTCCCCCGCGACGGCGCGCCCGTACAGGTCGTCCCGGCGGGAGCGGGCGGCGCGGTGCTCGGCGGCGGCGGAGCCCCAGCGCGCGGCGGCGGCGTCCTCGTTCAGGCGCCGCAGCCGGAGCAGGCCGGCCAGCCGGAACGGGGCGCTCATGCGGCCACCCCCAGCAGCCCGCACAGGTCGCCGAGACGACGCCAGGCGTCGGCCGGTGCCGTGCTCTCCTCGATCGGCTGGCGCAGGAACCCGTCGATTGCGTCGCGGTGGGCGACGGCGGCGTCGACGAGCGGGTTGCTTCCGGGCTGGTACGCGCCGACGTCGAGCAGGTCCTGGGCGGAGCGGCGGGCCGCGAGCACGCGGCGCAGCCCGGTCGCCAGGGCCTTCTGCCGCGGGTCGGTGACCTTGGACGCGAGGCGGGAGACGGAGCCGAGGGCGTCGACGGACGGGAAGTGGCCGGACACGGCGAGCGCCCGGTCGAGGACCACGTGCCCGTCGAGGATGGACCGGGCCGAGTCCGCGACGGGGTCGTTGTGGTCGTCACCGTCGACGAGCACGGTGTAGATGCCGGTGATGGACCCGGTCGACGCGGTGCCGGCGCGCTCGAGCAGCCGGGCGAGGACGGCGAAGGTCGAGGGCGGGTAGCCGCGGGTCGCGGGCGGTTCGCCGGCGGACAGGCCGATCTCCCGCTGCGCCATGGCGACGCGGGTCAGGGAGTCCATCATGAGCAGCACGTCGGAGCCCTCGTCGCGCAGCGCCTCGGCGATCCGGGTGGCGGTGCCGGCGGCGCGCAGGCGCATCAGGGCCGGCTCGTCGCCGGTCGCGACGACGACGACGGAGCGGGCCAGGCCCTCGGGGCCGAGGTCGTCCTCGAGGAACTCGCGCACCTCGCGGCCACGCTCGCCGACGAGGGCGATGACGGCGACGTCGGCAGCGGTGCCGCGCGCGACCATCGACAGCAGAGACGACTTGCCGACGCCGGAACCGGCGAACAGGCCGAGCCGCTGGCCCCGCCCGACGGTGGTCAGCGTGTCCAGGACACGGACACCGGTGGCGATGGGGTCGGCGATCCGGGCGCGGCCCATCGCGGACGGCGCGGTGTTGGCCCAAGGGACGGTGTGCACGCCGGTCAGCGAGCCGCGGCCGTCGATGGGCCGGCCGAGGCCGTCGATGACGCGGCCGAGCAGGCCCCGGCCGACGGGCACGGTCGAACCGCCGGGACGGCGGCGCACCGGGTCGTCCACGCGGATGCCCTCGAGCGGGCCGAGCGGCATGCAGGTCAGGGTCTGCGCGGCGGCGACGACCTCGACCTCGACGCCGGCGCCCTCACCGACCGCGAGCACGTCGCCGACGGAGCCGGGCAGGCCGGCCACGGTCAGACCGAGGCCGCGCACGGCGGTGACGGCGCCGCGGCGCTCGGGAGCGGCGGCGCGCAGGGCGGCGGCCAGGCGCGCCGGCACGGGGGTGCGGCGGGTCGCGGGGGCGGCGTCGAGCGCGTCGAGGAGGGGCAGGGTCACGATGCTCATGCGACGTCCTCCGCCCGCGGAGCGAGAGGCGCAGAGAGCGGCGCGGAGAGCGCGGCCCGGACCCGCGCGACGGCGGTGCCGAGCCGGGCGTCGAGCGTCCCGGCGGAGTAGTCGGCGAGGGCGTCGCCCGCGGCGACGGCCGGGTCGGCCACGAGGGCCGCGCCGACGGGCACGAGCTCTGCGGCGAGGCCGGCGTCCTGCACGAGCGCGGCGTCGGCGGGGTTCAGGCGCACGCGGACGACGTCGTCGGCGTCGTCGGCCGCGACGGCCCGGGTCAGGGCGGCGCGGGCGGCGGCGAACGGGTCGCGCTGCGTGTGGTCGCCGAGCATCGCCTCGGCCAGGTCGACGACGGCGTCCACGAAGCGGGCGTCCCACTCGGCGAGCACGGGGGCGGTGCGGGCGCGCAGCTGGCCGGCGGCGAGCTGCAGGGCGACGGTCGCGGCCTCGAGCCGGGCGTGGTCGGCCTCGGCCCGGGCGCGCTGCTCGGCCTCGTACCGGTCCTGGCTCAGCCGCGCGGCCACCTCGGCGCTGCGCAGCCCGGCCGCGTAGCCGGCGGCGTGGCCGCGGGTGAAGCCCTCGGTCTGGCCCTGGTCGGCCCCGGGCGCGGAGACGCGCGGGAAGACGACGGGCACGGGCTGGGCCCGGCGCACGGTGGGCGTGTCAGTCGACAAAGTCGTCCTCCCCTCGGCGCAGGGTGATCTCGCCGTCGGCCTCGAGCGCCCGGATGCTGCGGACGACCTCGGCGCGGGCCTGCTCGACCTCGGAGGCGCGCACCGGTCCGGTGGACGCCATCTCCGCCTGCAGGATCTCGCGGTTGCGGTCCGAGACGTTGCAGAGGACGACCTCGACGACGGGGGCGGGCGCGCCCTTCATGGCGCGGGCCAGCAGGGCCGGGTCGAGGCCGCGCAGGATCCGCTGGACGTCGCGGCGTTCGAAGGTCACGAGGTCCTCGAAGGTGAGCATCCGGGCGCGGACCTCCTCGGCGAGCACGGGGTCGCGCTCGTCGAGGCCGTCCAGGACGGCCCGCTCGGTCGCGACGTCGGCCCGGTTGATGATGTTCAGCAGGGGCTGCAGGCCGCCGACGGTGGCCGCGCGGCGCGGCACGCCGGAGGTGCCGACGCGGGCGCGCAGGGTCTCGGCGACGACGCCGATGGCCTCGGGGGTGGCGGTGCCCATGACGGCGATCGCGCGGGCGATCTCGACGGACCGGGACCGGTCCAGACCGGCGAGCACGGCGGAGGCCTGCTGCGGGTCCAGGTGCGCGAGCACGAGCGCGGCCGTCTCCGGCAGTTCCCCGTCGAGCAGGTTGACCAGGTCGCCCGCCTCGATGTCCTCGAGGAACTCGAAGGAACGGCCCGCGGCGGTGGAGGTGACCCGGTCCATCACGCCGGCGGCCCGCTCGGCCCCGAAGGAGGCCTCGAGCAGATCGGCGGCCACACCACGGCCGCCGAGCGGCGTGCGCCGCCCCGACAGGGCGAGATCGTGGAACTCGGCGATGACCGACTCGGCGGTCTCCGAGTCGACCCGGTTCAAGCGCACGATCTCGCCGGCGATCTCCTCGGCCTCGGCCTCGCTGAACTGTGCGAGGACGCGCGCGGCGTTCTCGGCGCTCATCTGCATCAGCACGACGGCGGCCTTCTGGGTGCCGTTGAGGGGGCGCGGCAGCGCGGCGGGCTGGTTCACACCCGGGCCCGATCATCCATCATGCCGCGCAGGTAGTCGGCCGCGACCTTCGGGTCGGCGCCGCCGAGGGCGTCGACCTGGGAGCGGCGCAGCTCGACGTCGGAGTCGATCGGGGTGATCGCCTCGAGCGGGGCCGCCAGCGGGATCGCCGAGGTCATCGGGGCGGGGCCGATCGCCTCGACGGCGGGACCCTCGACGGCGACGGGGCCGTCGACCATCTCCTGCAGCGTCAGCGGGGAGCCGCCGAGTTCGAGGGGCTGGCGCGCGGTGCGGCGGGACCGCAGCCACAGGATGCCGACGATGATCAGGAGCAGGAAGAGGCCGCCGACGCCGAGGAAGATGTTGGTCCACATCTGCTGGTTGGCGCGGGCGTCGGCCTCGGCCTGGGCGGCCTTCAGGGCGGCGTCGGCCTGCTGGGCCGCGCTGGTGCTGAAGGGGACGACCTGCAGGGACAGGGTGTCGCCGCGCTGAGCGTTGATGCCGGCGGCCGCGGACACCAGCTGGTTCAGGGAGGCGACGTTCAGGCCGCCCGCGGCGCTCTGGTTGACGGCCACGGAGACCGACTGGCGCTTGAGGGAGCCGGCCGGGAGGGAGCGCTGCTCGGTGACCTTGTCCACGGCGTTGTTCCGGGTCGTGGAGCTGGACGTGTAGTTGCCGTTGCCGTTGGCCGCGGCGCTCGCACCACCCGAGGCGGTGTTGCCCGGGACCGCGATGTTGTCCGGCCCGAGCACGCCGGTGGAACCGCCGTTGCCGGTGCCCTTGTACGCCTCGGTGGTGGTGGTCTCGCTGAGGGGCTCGGTGCCCTTGGTGGTCGTGAAGGACTCGGTGGTCCGGTCCGCGGACTGGGTCTCGATCTCCGGGGTGACGGCGACGGTCGCGTTGCCCGGCCCGACGACGCGGTCGAGCACCGCCTGCACGGACGCCTGGGTCTGCTTCTGGTAGTCCGAGGCCTGGGCGCCGACCGTGCCCGTGGTCCCGGTGCCGACGGCCGAGAGCACCGCGCCCGTGCTGTCCACGACGGAGACGTTCTTGGGGGTCAGCTTCTCCACGGACGCGCTGGTCAGGTGGACGATCGCCTGCACCTGGTCGGTGCTGACGGTCTGGCCGGGACGGGTCTTGATGAACACCGAGGCCGTGGGATCCGCCGTCTGGGCCGTGAAGACCGTCTGGTCCGGGATGGCCAGCTGCACCGAGGCCGTCTCGACGCCGTCGAGGTGGCTGATGGTCGCCGCGAGCTCGCCCTCGATGGCGCGCTTGTAGGTGACCTTCTGCTGGAACTCCGAGGAGGTCACGCCCATCTTGTCCAGCAGCGAGTATCCGGTGGCCGGGGCCGCGGGCAGGCCGGCGGCCGCGGCCTTGAGCCGCTCGTCGTAGACCTTGTCGTCGGGCACGAGCACGGTCGAGCCGCCGTCGGCGATCTGGTACGGAACGCCGTCCTTGCGCACCTGGTCGACGACGGCGCTCGCGTCGGCGTCCTTCAGGCCGGAGAACAGGGGGCTGTAGGTGGGGCGCGTCAGCCAGCTGGTCAGGGCGATGCCGCCGAGCACGAGCACGGCGATGCCGATCAGGGCGATCGTGCGCTGGCCGATCGTGAACCGGCCCCAGATCGCGGAGAAGCGGCGAGCGAGGTTGCTCAGGGCGGGAGGCATCAGGCCTGCATCCTCATCATCTCGTTGAAGCCGCTGATCGCCTGGTTCCGGACGGTGGCGATGAGCTCCATGGTGGTCTGGGCGCGGGCGGCCGCGATGGTGGCCTTGTGGATGTCGGTGAGGTCACCGGTCACGGCCTGCACGGCGAGGGTGTCGGACGTCGTCTGCTGCTGCTGCACGCCGTCGAGCACACCGGACAGGGTGCCGGCGAAGGCGCTCCCGCTGCCGGACGTGCCGGTGGTCGCGCCCGTGCCCGCGGCGGCGGGCAGGTACCCGGTGCCGGTGACGGCGCCGATCGCCATCTGGCTCATGAGTTCTTCCCGATCTGCAGGGCGGCCTGGTAGGTCTCCTTGGCGCGGTCCACGACCGCGGCGTTCGCCTGGTAGCCGCGCTGGGCCATGATCAGGGACGTCATCTGCTCGTTGAGGTCCACGTCGGGGTACCGGACGTTGCCGTTCGCGTCGGCCAGCGGGTGGTCCGGCTGGTGCACGATGCGGCCCGTGGCGTCGCCCTCGGGGGTGCTGCGGATGTAGACGCCGCTCGTGCCGGCCCCCGCCTGCGCCTCGATGTACCGGGCACGGAACGCGGAGTCGGAGGTGCGGGTGACGGTGTTGACGTTGGCGATGTTGTCGGAGATCGCGTCCAGCCACTTGCGGTGCACGGTCAGGGCGGTGCCGGCGATGCCGATCGCGTCGAAGGTCATGACGCCGTCCTCATCGCGGCGCGCAGCGCGTTGGACTCGTTGCCGATCGCGGAGGACGCGAACTGGTAGCGCAGCACGGTGTCGACGTTGGAGAGGGTCTCGGTGTCGAGGTTGACGTTGTTGCCGTTCAGCTGCGTGGGCTCGAGCGACAGGGACGTCGTGGGGGTGACCTGGCCGCTGCCGGCGTCGACGGAGGCGGCGAGGGCGCTCTCGAAGGACACCCGCTGGGCCCGGTAGTTGGGGGTGTCGACGTTGGCGATGTTGTCCGCAATGGCACGCTGCCGCGCCGCCAGCCCGTCGAGGGCGCTGGCGAGCGCGGTGTTCGTCACGGAATCGAGCACGGCTGTCCTGCCTGTCCTGCAGCAACGACGGCCGATCCGTGGCCGGGAGGTGAGCGATCCGTGCTCACCGGCCACTATCGGCCGTCGTCGCAGAGGCGTTAGCCGTGGTCAGAGGCGTGTTCTGGTCCCTGCTCCGGGCCTTGTTCCGGCGCCTGTTGCCGGGCCGGCGTCAGCCGACGACGTCGATGTACGCGGGCCCGTGCACCGCGGTGTTGGCACGGACCGCATGGACCGCTGCCAGGTGCCGCGCGGTGGCGCCCTTGGCCGCCTCCAGCAGGGCGGCCGTGGCGCGCTGGCGGGTGATCAGGCGCTGCACCCGACCGCCGAGGTACTCGGGGACGGGGCCGAGCCCCGGCGGCGGGACCCAGGGGTCCCGCCGCAGCCCGGACGCGTCGGCACCGGCAGCCACCGATGCCGACGCGCCGGTGGGTGCCGGTCCCCCGACCGGAACCCCCCGTGTGGCCGCCGGTGACCCGGTTCCCCCCAAGCCGGCGGCCGACGGATCCGCGAGCAGTCGGTCCGCCTCGTCGAGCGCGAGCTCGAGCGCATCCAGGACCGCGAGCCAGCGGACGGTGTTGAGCTCCCCGTAGGAGCCCAGTAGATCGGGGAGTGGCTCAGCCAACGCTCCACCCTCCCGCAGCCGGGGCCGGAGCGGCCGGGGCGGGGACGGCGTCGGCCGCGATGTGCCAGCTCTCCTGCAGGGGCGCGAGCAGGGCGATGGCCTCCCGCGTCCGCTCGACATCGCGGCGCACGTTCGCCGTGATGAGGGCGGTGTGCACGTAGGTGTAGATGCCGCGCAGGCCGTCGGCGCCGTCCCACAGGTCCGAGCGCAGGCTCGCGGAGAGCTCGGTGATGATGTCCTGGGCGTGCAGCAGCTCGGTGGAGGCGGCGGCCCACCGCTGCTCGAGCTGCGCGGCCTCGGCGCGACGCAGATCCAGCAGCAGGCGGTCGTAGAGCATGGTCAGCAGGCGGGCGGGGCTGGCGGAGAGCACGGCGTCGCGGGTGTACTGCGCGCGCTGGCGGGCCTGCAGGAGGGTGGTCATCGTCGCGGTCCTTAGTTGGAGCTGGAGCTGGAGCTGTAGCTCGTGGACGGGAGGCTGGAGATCTGGCTGGTGAGCCAGGACTGCTGGCTCTTCAGGGCCCCGAGGGAGCCCTCCATGGCGTTGTAGAGGGACTGCAGGGTCGCCCTGCGGGCGGCCAGGCGGGTGTCCCAGCTGCTGATCTGGTCGGTCAGGTCGGAGTCCTCCGCCTGCCGGCCCTGGATCATGGTGGACAGGCTGCCCGACGCCGGGGAGGACGCGGAGTTCGCTGCGTCGGTCACCCGCGTCGCGAGGGCCGCGAGGGCCGCCTGCGTCCCGGCGGGGTCGGTCGCCAGGGCGGAGCGCAGCGTGTCCTCGTTGAAGGTGAACGTCCCGTCCTTGTTCAGCTCGATACCCCACGTGGCCGGGGACTTCCCGTTGATCGGCTGGTATGCGGCGGCCCCGATCTGGTCGCTGACCATCGAGACCGTCGAGTTACCGGTGAACACCCCCGACGTCACGCTGCTCGTGCCGGTGGTCGAGGTGGTGGTGACGCTGCTCTTGGACGAGATCGCGGAGAGCACGCCGTTGACGGCGTCCACCAGGGCGGACGTCCGCTTGACGACGCCGTCCTTGTCCAGGCCCACGGAGATCGTCACCGGGCTGTCCGGCACGGTCGTCGCGGTCACGTCCACCCCGGGCAGCACCCCGGTGAACGTGTTGGTCGAGGAGGTGATGACCTGTTCGGCCGCGGTACCGGCATAGAGCCGCGCCGAGGCGTCCTGGGCGGTGCTGACGACGGCGGCCCCGGACTCGCCCATCAGATCGGTCGCGGTGCCGGCGGTGACGTCGGCGGCCGTGCCCCGGTAGACGGTGAAGCCGCCGGCGGCACCGGAGGTCGTCGCGCTGAACTGCAGCCGGTACTGGGCCGTTCCGTCCGCCGCGGTGCCGGCCTTGACCTTGACCGCGGTGGCCGGGCCACCGGAGGCGTTGACCGCGTCGACGACGTCCTGCAGGGACGTCGAGGCGGGGGTGATCTCCGTGGTCCTGCCGGTGGCGTCGACGAGCGTGAGCGTGGCGACCGAGCCGTCCGCGTTGGTGGGCCAGGCGGTCATCGTCCCGGTCACGTCGACCTGGCTCTGGGCGAGTCGGTCGATGGTCAGGGCGAAGGTGCCGGCGGGCGCGCCCGTGGCGGCGGTGGCCGTCACCGAGGGGGCCGACGTCGTGGCGGTGAGCGCCGAGGTGGCGGTGGGGCCGCCGAGCGTGCGCCCGGTGTCCGCGAGCGCGGCGACCTTGGTGTTGAGCTGCTGCAGCGCCGAGATGAGGGTCTGGCCGGTCTGCTGGCGCAACTGGAGCTGCTGCTGCGGCAGCTGCTCCACCTTCATCAGGGAGTTGATCAGCGACGTCGTGTCCAGTCCACTGGCGAGTCCGTCGATCGAGGCCATGGTTCCTCCGTAGCCGAGGGGTCGTACCGTCCCCGGTCACCGGGGCCTGCGTGGCCCGGGGGCGGCGGCGGTCGGCGCACTGTCGCGCCGGCCACCGCCGTCCCGGGTCACCGGGGCCGCCCCTGCGGGCGGCCCGGCTATCAGCCGAGGAGCTTCAGGACGCCCTGGCCGGACTGGTTGGCCTGGGCCAGCATGGCGGTACCGGCCTGCGCGATGATGGAGTCCTTGGTGTAGGTCACCATCTCGGCCGCCATGTCGGTGTCCGTGATGTGCGACTGGGCCGCCGACAGGTTCTGCGCGGTCACGTTCAGCGAGTTGATCGCGTGCTGGAACCGGTTGGAGACCGCGCCGAGGGAGGCGCGCGCCGTCGAGACGTCCTTGATCGCGGCGTCGACCGTGGAGATGGTGGTCAGCGCGGCGGAGGAGCTGGCGAACCCGTCGGTGGTGACGATGGAGGTCTTCAGGTTCGTCGCCAGGCTCTTGATGTCGGCGCCGGTCATGCTGCCCAGGTCGACGGTGATCTGGTCGTTCGCGGTCGAGCCGGCACCCACCTGGAAGGTGAGCTTGCCGTCGTTGGCGGGACCCGAGGTGGCGCCCTGCAGCAGGTTGATCCCGTTGAAGTTGGTGTTGTCGGCGAGCCGACCCAGCTCGTCGACGAGACCGGTGACCTCGGTGGTGATCGCCTTGCGGGAGTCCGCGTTGTTCGAGTCGTTGCCGGCCTGCACCGCGAGGTCGCGGACACGCTGCAGGATGGAGTGCACCTCGTTGAGGGCGCCTTCCGCGGTCTGGACCACGTTGACGCCGTCCTGGGCGTTGCGGGCGGCGATGTTGTTGCCGTTGACCTGCGAACGCAGGCCCTCGGAGATCGCCAGGCCGGCCGCGTCGTCGGACGCCGTGTTGATGCGCAGGCCGCTGGAGAGCTTCGCCATCGACTTGGACATATCCGTCTGCGTCTTGGACAGGTTCAGGTAGGCGTTGTTGGCGGCCAGGTTGGTGTTGATGGTCATAGCCATGGTGGTTCATCCTCCGTGATTGGTGTTCGTGTACTGCCTGAGCCCGTCCGTGGGCTCGCAATCAGACCTATCGGCACCGGTCACGGGGTGGTTAGGCGCGGCGTCGAGAAGTTCTCCGCCGGCCCGTCCTGCCTGGACACGAGCCGATGCGACGCCGATGAGAGAACACATCCGGGCCTGGAGGCGTAGAACTGTCAGCAGACTTACTCATCGTTCTCAGGGAGGTCACCATGGCGAGCACAGCCCAGGAAACCGACGCGACCCCGTCGACCCTCGCGGGCGCGAGCGCCGTACCGCGCCGTCTGCTCTGGCAGGACGACTACGGCCGGGTCGCCACCCGGGCCGGCCAGACGCTGCTGATCGTCGGCCTGATCGCCGTGATCGTCTGGGCGATCACCCGGGTGCCCCTGGCACTCATCCCCGTGATCCTCGCCCTGATCCTGGCGTCGGCGATCACGCCGCTGGTCGGCTGGCTGTCCCGGCACCGGTGGCCCCGGTGGCTCGCGGTGCTCTCGTCCTTCGTGCTCATCCTGGCCATCTTCGCCGGCGTCATCACCGCCGTCGTCGAACTCGTGCGCGCCCAGTGGCGGGGTCTGGAGTCGAACGCGGTGAGCAGCGTCGACCGACTCCACGCCTTCCTCACCGGCCCACTCGGGCTGACCGATCAGCAGATCGAGGACACACGGCAGCAGGTGACGCACTTCTTCTCGAGCGGGGCGGTCGGCAGCGAGGCCCTCACCGGGGTGCGGGCGGTCGGCGAGGTGGCCGCCGGTGGGGTGCTGATGGCGGTCATCCTCTTCTTCTTCCTCAAGGACGGCGGGAAGATCAGGGCCTTCCTGTTCGGGTTCCTGCCCGAGCCCCAGCGGGACAAGGCCCATCGCGCGGCGGAACTGAGCACGCACGTGCTCGGCGGTTACGTGCGCGGTACCGCGATCATCGCCGCCATCGACGCCATCATCGTGTGCGCGGCCCTGCTGATCCTGCGGGTTCCCCTCGCCGTGCCCCTGGCCGTCTTCGTCTTCATCGGCGGGTTCATCCCGATCGTCGGCGCCACCGCCGCCGGTGTCCTCGCCGTCGTGGTGGCCCTCGCCTTCAACGGCCCGGTGCCGGCGCTGATCGTCCTCGTGGTGCTCGTCGGGGCGAATCAGCTCGAGCACCACGTGCTCCAGCCCGTCCTGATGGGCAAGGTCCTGCACATCCACGGCCTGGCCATCCTGTTGTCCCTGACGGTGGGCGCCTTCCTGGCCGGCATCGTCGGCGCGCTGCTGGCCGTGCCCGTGGCCGCGGTCAGCTGGACCGTGTACAAGGTGTGGGCCGGCCGGGACACGCCCGGCCCTCAGCCGATCGACCCCGCCCAGCCCGGAGCGGTCGTCTGACCCGACCGGGCACCGCCCTCAGCCGGCGAGCAGGGCCTCGATCTGCTCGACGACGAGGTCGGGCCGGGTGATGAAGGGGTGGTGTCCCGTGGGCAGGTCGGCCGAGCGGGTCGCGCGGCGGGCGTGCTCCCGCTGCAACCCGACGGTGGTGCTGCGGTCCTCGGTGCACACGAGGTAGCTGGAGTCGACGTCGACCCATCCGGCGGCCGTCGTCGGCGTGACGAAGGCACCCGCCGCCTGGGCCGTGACGCGGCTGAACGCCTCCTGCTGGGTGCGGGCGTCGGCGTCCTGGAGGAACCGCTGTCCGAACGAGGCCGCGTCGTACCCGGCGATCTGCAGGAGCCCGTCCCCCGCGTCGCCGACCGCCACCGGGTCGGGCTCGTCCCCCATGATGGCGGCCTGCGCCTGCCCGATCTCGGACAGGTACGAGGACACGTACACCAGGTGGGACACGGCGGGGTGCCGCCCGGCCTCGGCGATGACCGTGCCGCCGTAGGAGTGGCCGACCACGATCGCCTCGTCGAGGGTGTCGAGCTCGCGGCGCAGCGCGGCCGCGTCGGCCACCAGCCCTCCCGCGGCCTCGCCCGGGGTCGTCTCGCCGCACGAGGGCAGGGCCAGGGCGCGGCTGCGGATGCCGGTGCGCTGCTCGAGCAGCTCGCCGGTCGGCCGCCACCACCAGACGCCGTCCCGGACCAGGGCACCGTGCACGAAGATCAGTTCCACCTGCGTTCCTTTCCGGACATTCCTGTTCCTCCTGGTCGGGCGACCATCTCCGTCGATTCTGCTGCGCGGATCCGTCGCGGAGGGCGTTCCGCGACGGATTCCGCCGACGCCGAGAGCGAACGGCCGGCCGGGGGCGCCCGACTCCCGTTGCCTTCTCCCCGTCGCCGTCGCCGCCCTCATTGCCGCAGCTGAACCTCCTTACCCATCGGCGAGCAATGCCAATAGAGAGGGGTACGGCGTCGAGCACACGGCGCCGGTCGGCCCGAGCGATCGGCCGACCATTGAGGCCTCCGCGGACGTCACCGGGTGGCCGATCACGAAGGAGTAGCCCGGGCATGTCGTTCACCGACCTGTCAGCCCAGCTGTGGCGCGAGCGCGAACTGCTGGACACGCTGACCTTCCGCCTCGAGGTGGAGCAGCTGCTGCTGACCGCGGGCCGGACCCGGCGCCTGCCGCAGGCGACCGCGGAGGTGGAGCAGGTCGTCGACCAGCTCGCCGTCGCCGGGCTGGAGCGGACCGTGATGGTCGCGGCGCTGGCCCAGGAGTGGGGCACGCCCGCTGACGTCACCCTGCGGGAGCTGGCCGAGGCCGCCCCCGACGGCGCGTGGCAGGACATCCTGGCCTCCCACCTGGCCGCCATGGTCGAGCAGACCGCCGCGATCCGGTCGCTGCGGGACGCCAACGACCAGTTCCTGCGGGCCGCCTCCCGCGCCACCGAGGAGACGATGGCGACCCTGACCCCGTCGTCGCGCACGTACGACGCCACCGGCTCCGCGGCTCCCTCGTCGCTGTCCCGGTTCCTCGACCAGACCCTCTGAGCACCCGAAAGGCACCATGAGCAGCTTCGCGGGACTCCAGCTCGCCCAGCGCGGACTCAACGCCGCCCAGCAGGCGCTGGCGATCACGGGTCAGAACATCACCAATGTGTCGACGCCCGGCTACACCCGGCAGCGGGTCGAGCAGGCCGCCGTCGCGCCGACCGCCGCCACCTTCGGCACCCTCGCTTCCCCCGTCGGCTCCGGCGTCGCCGTGACCGGCATCAGCCGGCTCGGCGACGCGCTGCTGGACACCGGGGTGCGCACCAGTGCCGCCGCGGCCGGGTACGCCGACGTCCGCGCCACCACGTACAGCTCGCTCGAGGACGCGTACGGAGAACCGGGGACGACGGCGATCTCCGGCCGGCTCTCCGCGTTCTGGTCCGCCTGGGGCGACTTCTCCAACAACCCGGACCAGCCCGGGGTCGGCGCGACCGTGCTGCAGACCGGCAGGGATCTCGGTGACGCCCTCTCTACCGCCCGCGCCGCCGTCACCACCCAGTGGCAGGACCGGCGCGCCGACGTCGACACGATGACCACGCAGGTCAACGACACCGCCGCCCGCATCGCCGACCTCAACCGGGCGATCAACACCACCACCGCCACGGGCGGCAACGCGAGCGAACTGATGGACGAGCGGGCGCGGCTGGCGGAGGACCTCGCGTCGACCGCCGGGGCCACCGCCCGGGTCGAGGCCGACGGCGGGATGACCGTGCGGCTGAACGGCACCTGGCTGGTCAGCGGCACGTCCGCCCGCACCCTGACCGTCACCGGGCCGACCGACCCGTCCGCCGGCGGCACCGTCGGCGTCGCCTGGCAGGACGCGCCCGGCACCCCGGTCGCCCTCACCGGGGGCCGGCTCGCCGCGACGCTGGGCGTGCTCGCCCCCGCCGACGGCAACGGCACCGGCGGCGCGATCGCCGAGGCCGCCGCGACCCTCGACGGGCTCGCCACAACGATCGCCGATGCCGTCAACGCCGCCCACCGGGCCGGCACGACGAGCAGCGGCGCCCCCGCCGGCGACTTCTTCGCCCTCACCCCCGGCCGGCCGGCCGCCGCGGCGCTGACGGTGGTCCCCACCGACCCGTCGGGCCTGGCGAGCGGGGCCGCGGGCAGCGGGCCGCTCGGCGGCGCGGGAGCGGACGCCGTCGCCCGCGTGGGCAGCGGCGCGAACGCCCCCGACCGGCAGTGGGCCACCGCTGTCGCCTCCCTCGGGGCCGCTGCCCGATCCGCGACCGGGCAGCAGACCATCACCGCCGCCTCGGCCACCGCCGCCAAGACCGCGCAGACCTCGTCGTCCTCCGTCAGCCTGGACGAGGAGAACGTCTCCCTGCTCGCCGCGCAGCATGCCTACCAGGCGGCCGCACGCGTGCTGACGACGATCGACCAGACCCTCGACACCCTCATCAACCACACCGGGACCGTAGGACTCTGATGACCTTCCGCATCACCACCCAGACCATGGCCGCGGCCGCGAGCCGGAATCTCGCCGCCGCGCAGACCCGGCTCGCCGGCGCGCAGGAGACGGCCACGTCGCTGCGCCGCATCACCCGGCCCTCCGACGACCCCGCCGGTGCCGCGCAGGCGATGCGGGTGCGCGCCGACGCCGCCGCGAACGCACAGTACTCGCGCAACATCGACAACGGCACCGCGTGGCTGACCAGCGTCGACTCGGCCCTCGGCGACGCCACGGACCGGCTCATCGCCGCCCGGGACCAGGTGCAGCAGTCCCTCAACGACGCCCGCACCCCCGCCGACCGTGCCGCGATCGCGCAGGTGATCGACGGACTACGGGCGGACCTGCTGGCGACCGCGAACACCACCCACCAGGGCCGCAACATCTTCGCCGCCACGGCCGACGCCCCGGTCGCCTTCGCCGACGGCAACCCGCCGACCTACACCGGCGTCGCCGGCGACACGGTGCAGCGCCGGTACGGCCCGGACCAGACGGTGCGGGTGGACGCCGACGGCGCCGCCGTCTTCGGCACCGGCACCAGCTCCGTCTTCGGTCTGCTCGACTCCATCTCCGCCGAGCTGCGCGCCGGCGGCACCGGTGCCGGTCGCCTCGCCCAACTCGACACCGCCATCACGACCGTCACCACCGCCCGCGCGGACGCCGGCGCCAGGCTGTCCAGCCTCACCGCCGCGAAGGATGCCAACGCGACGGCCAAGGTCGCCCTCGAGGCCAACCGATCCGCGATCGAGGACGTCGACCTCGGCACCGCCGTCCTCGACCTGCAGGTGCAGCAGACCAGCTACCAGGCCGCGCTCGCCGTGACCGCGAAGACCCTGCAGCCGACGCTGATGGATTTCCTGCGCTGATCCTCGGTCTTCTGCGACGATGATGGACCTGGTGTGATGACGACGAACCACCGATGAGGATGGACTGCCTTCGATGAGCGTGCTGACCCTGACCGAGCCGATGCCGGGCCTGGATCCGTGGACGGACTACACCCTCGAGGCCGTGACCGGCGCCCCGGGGCTGTTCAGCCTCCGCCCCGCCGCGGAGACCGACCTGCGGTTGTTCCTGCTCGACGCCTCCGTCTACGTCCCCGCGTACGCGCCGGACCTCACCGACGCCGCCGAGGGCCTCGGCCTGGCCGCCGGGGAGGCGGCCCGCGTGCTCGTCGTCGCGACACCCGGCAAGGCGACGACGACGGTCAACCTCCTCGCCCCCGTCGTCGTCAACGAGCGCACCGGCACGGGCGCCCAGGTGATCCTCAACGACCAGGACTACCCGCTCTCGGCGCCGCTGTCCCGCTGACCCGGTCGGCCCTTCCCCGGCCGGTTCCCCGACCCACGGATTGAGCGGTCGGCCCGTCCCCGTACCGTCCCGGTCCGCCGGCACCCGCGCGCGACGTGGCCGTCGTCACGTCGGCGTGGCATTCTGGCAGGATGACCGCGCACCCGGACACCACCGACCGCACCAGCTCCAGCTCCAGTTCCCGCACTGCAGCCGAGGTCCCCGCCGACCCGTCGGCCGGCATGGGCACCATGGCCGATCCCGGCGACCTGATCGGCCTGGACGCCCTGCTCAGCCAGGACGAGCGGGACCTCCGCGACCGGGTGCGCACCTTCGTGGACGAGTCGATCCGCCCCCACATCGCCGACTGGTACGAGGACGCGGTGTTTCCGCTGCACCTCGTCCCCGAGTTCGGCCGGCTCGGGCTGCTCGGCATGCATCTGGAGGGCTACGGCTGCCCCGGCCGGTCCGCCGTCGAGTACGGCCTCGCCGCCGCGGAGCTCGAGGCCGGTGACTCCGGGCTGCGCACGTTCGTCTCGGTGCAGGGATCGCTCGCGATGACGGCGATCCACCGGCACGGCTCCGAGGAGCAGAAGACCGAATGGCTGCCCCGGATGGCGGCGGGCGAGGTGATCGGCTGCTTCGGGCTGACCGAGCCGACCGCCGGCTCGGACCCCTCCTCGATGGCCACCGTCGCCAGGCGCGACGGCGACGACTGGGTGATCAACGGCGCCAAGCGCTGGATCGGGCTCGCCTCGGTCGCGCAGATCGCCGTGATCTGGGCGCAGACCGACGACGGTGTGCGCGGCTTCCTCGTCCCGACCGACGCCCCGGGGTTCACCGCGACCCCGATCGCGCCCAAGCTCTCGATGCGCGCCTCGATCCAGTGCGACATCGAACTGACCGACGTGCGGCTGCCCGCCTCGGCGATGCTGCCCGGAGCGCGCGGGCTGCGCGGGCCGTTCACGTGCCTGAACGAGGCGCGCTACGGCATCATCTGGGGGTCGATGGGCGCCGCCCGGGACAGCTTCCAGGCCGCCCTCGCGTACGCGAAGCAGCGGCTGCAGTTCGACCGGCCGCTCGCCGGCTACCAGCTGACCCAGCAGAAGCTGGTCGACATGGCCGTCGAGATCAACAAGGGTCTCCTGCTGGCGCTGCACCTGGGCCGGCTCAAGGACGCCGGGCAGCTGGCCCCGCACCAGATCTCGCTGGGCAAGCTCAACAACTGCCGGGAGGCGATCGCCATCTGCCGCGAGGCGCGCACCGTGTTCGGTGGCAACGGCATCACCCTGGATCACGCGCCGCTGCGGCACGCCAACAACCTCGAGTCGGTGCGCACCTACGAGGGCACCGACGAGGTGCACACCCTGATCCTCGGCCAGCACCTCACCGGCGAGTCGGCGTTCCGCTGAGCCGCTGACCTGCATCGCTGGACCGGGCGGCCGCGCCCGGCCGGCGGCGGCCCCGGTCCTCGTGTGGCGGTCCGAGCCGGCGCCCGGCTCGGCCGTCACAGGCCTCCCGACGACGCGCTGAGCCGGGCTCAGTCCTCGCCGGGGCCGGCGGCGAAGGCGTCCTCGGCAGCGCTCACGAACTCCGCGACGCCCGCCGCCCGCCGGTGGACGGCGTCGAGGCCGCCGGCGCCGAGCCGGACCATGGCCGCCGCCTCGGCGGTCGCGGCCAGCGCGTTGCCGCTGCGCGTCAGGGCCCGGTGCACGTCGGAGAGCCAGCCGTGCGCGGAGGCGGGGATGTCGGTGCCCTCGCTCGGCGCCGCCCGGTGCGCCCCCTCGCAGACCACGCGCACCCGGGGCAGCAGGCTTGCGAGCTCGTCGCCGGTGATGACGAGCGCGTTGGCCGTCGCGACGTCGGGGATCTCCTCGATCACCTGGTGGTAGCGGTCCAGCGCCCGCTGGAACCGGTCGTGCGCGCGGCGCCACACCCCGCGGCCGAGCCGTGCGTCGTCACGGCGGGCAGCGCGCCCCCCGGAGAAGAAGCCGGCCATGGTCAGCAGCAGCGCCCCTGCGGGTTCTTGTCCTGCCAGTCGTTGCGCGCCCGCCAGTAGTCGCGCTCGCTCATCACAGGTTCACCCGGGTGCGTGGCCTGCCGGTGCGCCACGTACGTCTCGTAGGCGTCCTCCCCCATCACGCCGCGCACGTACCAGCGCACCGTCGCCCACCAGCCGCTCGGGCGGCGGGCCGATCCGCAGGACCGTCCGCCCGTGGCGGACGGTCCCGGGAACGGGGTGGAGGACATCAGTGGCCCACTCGCTGCGGCTGCGACTCGGCCGGCACCTCGGCCCAGCGCCCTTCCAGCGCCTTCTCCGAGGGCGTGGTGATGAACCCGGCGGGTGCGTAGATGCGGGACGCCACCGGGGTGTCCTCGGTGTTCGGGCCGCCGCGGTGCCGCAGAGCCCGGACCGTCGTGACGATCGCCGCGACGATGACGATGATCGACAGCGTCACGAAGACGATCGACAGGGTGCCCTGGATGAACGAGTTGCGGACCACCGCCTCCATCGCCGCGGTCGTCTTGGCGGTGCCCAGGCTCGTCTTCCCGGCCGCCAGCGCGTCCCGGTACAGGGCGTGCTGCGCCCAGTAGCCCACGGCCGGCACCGGCGAGAAGATCTTGAACATCGACGCCGTGATGGTCACGACCGCCGCGAAGGCCAGTGGTAGGGCCACGACCCACAGCTTCCCGACCACCCCGCGCCGGGCGACGATCGCCATGCACACGGCCAGCGCGATCGCGGCGAGGAGCTGGTTGGCGATGCCGAACAGCGGGAAGAGGGTGTTGATGCCGCCGAGCGGATCGGTGACGCCCATGATCAGGATGGCGCCCCACGCGGCCACCATGACCGCCGTCGCGATCCACGAGCCGACCACCCACGAGGTGTCACGGAAGCGCGGGATCACGCTGCCGAGCCAGTCCTGCAGCATGAAGCGGGCCACGCGGGTGCCGGCGTCCACCGCGGTGAGGATGAACAGCGCCTCGAACATGATGGCGAAGTGGTACCAGAAGCTCATCATCCCGCCGCCGCCGAACCACTGCTGCATGATGTGGGCCATGCCGACGGCCAGCGTCGGGGCGCCACCGGTGCGGGAGATGATGCTCTGCTCCCCCACGTCGTTCGCCGTCTGGGTGAGCATGTCCGGGGTCAGGTTGACTCCCTGCAGGCCCAGGCTGTTGACGAAGGCGACGGCGCCCTGCACGGTGCCACCCGTCGAAGCGGGCGAGGAGTTCATCGCGAAGTAGATGCCCCGGTCGATCGAGATCGCGGCGACGAGCGCCATGATCGCGACGAAGGACTCCATGAGCATGCCGCCGTACCCGATCAGGCGGGTCTGCCGCTCCTTCTCGATGAGCTTCGGCGTCGTGCCCGAGGCGATCAGCGCGTGGAAGCCGGAGAGGGCACCGCACGCGATGGTGACGAAGAGGAACGGGAAGAGGGAGCCGGGCACCACGGGCCCGTTCTCCTTGCTGGCGAACTCGCTGAAGGCAGGCACGGAGATCTCGGGCCGGACGACGATGATCGCGATGGCCAGCAGCGCGATGGTGCCGATCTTCATGAACGTCGAGAGGTAGTCGCGCGGTGCGAGCAGCAGCCACACCGGCAGCACGGCGGCGATGAACCCGTAGATGATGATCATCCACGCGAGCGTCACCTTGTCGAGGTGGAACAGGGCGTTGCCCCACTCGCTCGCCCCGACCCAGCGGCCGGCCACGATCGCGAGGATGAGCAGCACGAAGCCGATGATCGAGACCTCGGTGACCCGGCCCGGCCGGATGAACCGCAGGTAGACGCCCATGAAGAGGGCGATCGGGATGGTCATGCCGACGGAGAAGACGCCCCACGTGCTCTCGCCCAGGGCGTTGACCACGACGAGGGCGAGGATCGCCACGATGATGACCATGATGACGAGCGTCGCGATCTGCGCGGCGATGCCGCCGATGACGCCGAGCTCGTCGCGGGCCATCTGCCCGAGCGACCGGCCGCCGCGGCGCATGGAGAAGAAGAGGACCAGGTAGTCCTGCACGGCGCCGGCGAGCACGACGCCGACGATGATCCAGATGGTGCCGGGCAGGTAGCCCATCTGCGCGGCCAGGACGGGCCCGACCAGCGGACCGGCGCCGGCGATCGCGGCGAAGTGGTGGCCGTAGAGCACCCGGCGGTCGGTCGGCATGTAGTCGCGGCCGTTGGCCTTGTACTCGGCCGGGGTGGCGCGCCGGTCGTCGGGCTTCGTGATCCAGCGCTCGATGTACCGGGAGTAGAAGCGGTAGGCGATCAGGTAGGTCGCGACGGCCGCGAACACGAACCAGATCGCGTTGACGGTCTCACCGCGCACGAGGGCGAGCATCACCCAGGCGACGCCACCGAGCAGGGCGATGGCCACCCAGAGGGCGATCTTGGCCGGCGTCCACTTCCGGTGGTCCGCCTCGAGCACGTCGGCGTCGACCGCCGCGGGCGGCAGATCGGGGTCCGCCTGCAGGGTGTCCGCCGACGGGCGCACCGCGCCGTCTCGTTCGTCGTCCGGGCGGTCGTCACTGCGGTGTGAACCCATGACCCTCTCCTCGAGTGCTCGTGATGATGGCGAGCGCGTGGCGCCGCAGGCTGCCCGGCCTGCGGCGTCGCTCGTCCTTCGAGGTTACCCCCGGGCACCGACCGAACGTGGCGGCGGTCACGGAAGGGGTCCGTGCGAGCGGCTCTCAGGTCGTGAGCAGGACCTTGCCGATATGGCTGCCGGAGTCGAAGTACTCGTGGGCCGCGGCTGCCTCGGCGAGCGGGAACCGGCGGTCGATCAGCGGCGCGAGGCGCCCGGACTCGATCAGCGGCCACACGTGCTCGCGCACGGCGGCGATGATCTGCGCCTTCTCCGGCCGGGGCCGGGCGCGCAGCGTCGTACCGATCACCGAGGCGCGCTTGCCCATCAGCCGCCCGATGTTCAGCTCGGCGCGGCTGCCCTGCTGGGTGGCGATGATGACGAGCCGCCCGTTCGCGGCGATGGCCTGCAGGTTGCGGTCCAGGTAGGCGCCGCCGACGACGTCGAGGATGACGTCGACGCCCTTCCCGTCGGTCAGCTCCCCGATGCGCTCGACGAAGTCCTCGGTCGTGTAGTCGATCCCGGCGACGGCGCCCAGCTTCACGGACGCGTCGATCTTCTGCTGCGAGGACGCGGTGACGTAGACGTGGGCGCCCACCGCGGTGGCGAGCTGGATCGCGGTGGTGCCGATGCCGCCGGCGCCGCCGTGGACGAGCAGGGTCTCGCCCTCCTGCAGGCGCGCGTGCAGCGACAGGTTGGCCCAGACGGTCGCGACGGTCTCGGGCAGCCCGGCGGCGTCGACCAGGTCCACCCCGGCCGGAACGGGCAGCACCTGCCCGGCGGGCACGGCGACCTTCTCGGCGTAGCCTCCGCCGGCGAGCAGGGCGCACACCTGGTCTCCGACGGCGAAGCCGTCCACGCCGTCGCCGACCGCGCTGACCGTGCCGGAGACCTCCAGGCCCGGCAGCTCCGACTCCCCGGGCGGCGGCGGGTAGTGGCCCTTGCGCTGGTTGACGTCGGCGCGGTTGATGCCGGCGGCGGCGACGTCGATGACGACGTCACCCGGTGCGGGCTCCGGATCCGGCAGGTCGGTGAGGACGAGCGACTCGGGGCCGCCGAACGTGGGCAGCTGGATGGCCTTCATCTGCCCCATTGTGCCCCGTCGGTCTTCGGTCCGTCGGTGTCGCTTTGTTGCCGCACAGCTGCCCGTGACAGACTGGCAGGCCCAGGAAGGTTGTCCGAGCGGCCGATGGAGCTGGTCTTGAAAACCAGTGTGCGGTGACCCCGTACCGAGGGTTCGAATCCCTCACCTTCCGCTCCTGAGGTCGGCCGGCCCGGTTCCCTCTCGTGTTCGGCCGAGAGTGACATCTTCGGCCGAATTCCCGGCCGATGATGTTGTTCCCGACCGACCGGACGTCCGCTCGGTCCCGCGCAACGACGCACCGCCCCCGCGTCGCCGCCCCGCCTCACCGCTCGGCGGATCCCCGTTACCCGCCGGTCACCGGCAGCAATCCCCTGTTCACGCAACCCTGATGGGATGCCCTCGGACGGTTGTGTCGGAGGTCACCACTAGCCTCCGGGACACCGGCACCACCATCACTCGCACCGGCCGTCTCATCACCGGCCGGGCCCGAACGGGAGTCCCTGCACATGCCCTTCCTGAGAGCCCCATCAGCCCGAGATCTCCAGCGAGGAGCGGTCAGCGCCGTCCTCGCCACCGCCCTGATCGTTTCCCCCCTGCTCGCCTTTCCCGCCGCGGCGGTGGACGCGCCCGCCACATCATCGACGCCCGGCGTCGTCATCAGTGAGGCCTACACCAACGGCGGTAGCGCCAACGCCCCGTACAAGAACAAGTTCGTCGAGCTCTACAACGGCGCCGACGCCGCCGTGAGCGTGGACGGCTGGTCCGTCCAGTACCGTGCGGCCAGCAGCACCGCCGCCCCGACCGGCGTCATCCCGCTGACCGGCAGCATCCCGGCGAAGGGCCACTACCTGGTGGCCGCCTCCTCGAACGGCGCCAGCGGCGCGGCCCTACCGACCGCCGACGCCACCGGCGGCACCTCCTTCGCCGGCACCGCCGGCACGATCGTGCTGGCGAATCAGGCGACCGCGGTCTCCGGGCTGCCCACCGGCTCCGTGACCGGCGCGCAGCGGCCCAGCGGCGTCGTCGACGTCCTCGGCTACGGCACGTCCAACACCTTCGAGACGAAGGCCGCCGCGGCGCCCGCCGCGAACACCGACCCGAAGTCCATCATCCGGACCGGCGCGGACACCGACGACAACAGCGCCGACTTCGCCCTCACGTCCGACGTGACGCCGCAGAACACGGCGTCGTCGACGGGTGAGCCGACGCCGCAGCCCACCGCGACCGCGTCGCCCACGGCCAGCCCCACGGCGACCGCCTCGCCCACGGCCAGCCCCACCGCCAGCCCCACGGCGACCGCATCGCCCACCGCCACCGCCACCGCCAGCCCGACAGCCACGGCCTCCCCGACGGCTCCGGCCGACGTCACGCCCATCGCCCAGATCCAGGGCACGGGTCCGACCAGCGGAATGGTCAACCAGACGGTCACGACGCGCGGTCGCGTCACCGCGGCCTACCCGACGGGCGGCTTCAACGGCTACTACATCCAGACCGCGGGCACCGGCGGCGACGTCGACCCGGCCACGCACCGGGCCTCGGACGCGATCTTCGTCTACTCCCCCGCGACCGTCGCCGACGTGAAGGCCGGCGACTACGTGCAGGTCACCGGCACCGTCGGCGAGTACTACGGCCTCACGCAGCTCATGGTCGCGGCCGGCGGTCTCACCCGGCTGACCGAGGCCGCACCCGAGGTCAAGGCCGCCACGGTCGGCCTGCCCACGGACGAGGCGCAGAAGGAGTCGCTCGAGGGCATGCTCGTCGCCCCGGCCGGCGACTTCACCGTCACCGACAACTACAGCCTCAACCAGTACGGCGAGATCGGCCTGACGCCGGGCACGAAGCCCCTCGTCAACCCGACCGCGGCCGTCGCGCCCGGTGACGCCGCGAAGGCGGCCGCCGCCGACAACACGGCCAGGACCGTCACGCTGGACGACGGCGCCACCACGAACTTCCTCGGCAGCGCCGCGAACAAGGCGATCCCCCTGCCCTACCTGACGCCGGAGAGGTCCATCCGCGTCGGGGCGGCGGCGACCTTCGCCACCGACGTCGTCCTCGACTACCGGAACAACGCCTGGAAGTACCAGCCGCTCACCGCGCTGACGGCCGGGAACGCGGCCACGGTGCAGCCGGCCACCTTCAGCGACACCCGGCAGGCCGCCCCGAAGAACGTCGGCGGTGCCGTCAAGATCGCCACGTTCAACGTCCTGAACTACTTCACCACCACGGGTGACTCGCTCGCCGGCTGCAAGCCCTACACGGACCGGGACGGCCAGCCCGTCACGGTCAGCGGTGGTTGCGACGCCCGCGGCGCCTGGGACGCGGCCAACCTCAAGCGACAGCAGGACAAGCACGTCGCCGCCATCAACGGCCTGACCGCCGACGTCGTCGCGCTCGAGGAGATCGAGAACTCCGCGAAGTTCGGCAAGAACCGCGACGACGCCCTGAAGAACCTCGTCGCCGCGCTCAATGCCGGCACCGGGGCGGACACCTGGGCCTACGTCCCGTCGCCCGCCGCCGTGCCGCCGCTCGCGGACGAGGACGTCATCCGGTCCGCCTTCATCTACAAGAAGGCCGTCGTGGAGCCGGTCGGCGAGTCCGTCATGCTCCTGGACTCCCTCGCCTTCAGCAACGCCCGGGAGCCGCTCTCCCAGGTGTTCAAGCCGGTCGGCGCCCCGGACGCGTCCCGGTTCATGGTCATCGGCAACCACTTCAAGTCCAAGGGCTCCTCGGGGGCCACCGGGGCGGACGTGGACTCCGGTGACGGGCAGGGTGCGTACAACGCCGCCCGCACGAAGCAGGCCGACGCCCTCCTCGCCTTCGCCGACGCCCGGAAGAAGGACACCGGCGTCAGCAAGCTCTTCCTCGTCGGTGACTTCAACTCCTACGACCACGAGGACCCGGTGCAGCACATCCTCGCGGCGGGCTACGTGAGCCAGGAGGCGAAGACCGGCAAGCAGACCTACGCCTTCGGTGGAGCCGTCGGCTCCCTCGACCACGTGTTCGCCACCCCCGAGGCGAACACCGCGGTCACCGGCGCCGACATCTGGGACATCAACGCCGACGAGTCGGTCGCCCTGGAGTACAGCCGATGGAACTACAACGCGACGACCTTCTACCGGCCCGACGCCTACCGGTCCAGCGACCACGACCCCATCGTGGTCGGCCTGAACCCGGCACCACCGGCACCGGCCACCACCGACATCAATCTGCTGAACATCAACGACTTCCACGGGCGGATCGACGGCAACACCGTCGCCTTCGCCGGCACCGTGGAGCAGCTCAAGGCCGCCGCGCCCACGGGGCAGACGGTGTTCCTCTCCGCCGGTGACAACATCGGCGCCTCCCTGTTCGCCTCCTCCGTGGCGCAGGACCAGCCGACCATCGACGTCCTGAACGCTCTCGGCCTGAAAGCATCCGCGGTCGGCAACCACGAGTTCGACCAGGGCTGGGCGGACCTGCGGGACCGGGTGCGCACGGCCGCGGACTTCACCTATCTCGGCGCCAACGTCTACGCGAAGGGCACGAAGAACCCGGTGCTGGACGAGTACCGGATCGTCGACGTCAAGGGCGTGAAGGTCGCCGTGATCGGCGCCGTCACGCAGGAGACACCGAGCCTCGTGAGCCCCGGCGGCATCGCCGACCTCGACTTCGGGGACCCGGTCGAGGCGGTCAACCGCGTGGCCACCCGGCTGCACGATCAGAAGCTCGCCGACGTCATCGTGGCCGAGTACCACGAGGGTGCGGGCGCCGGTACGCCGGAGAAGGCGACCCTCGAGCAGGAGATCGCCGCCGGCGGAGCGTTCGCGTCCATCGTCACCGGCACCAGCCCCTGGGTGAATGCCATCTTCACCGGTCACACGCACAAGCAGTACGCGTGGGACGGGCCCGTGCCGGGCCAGGCCGGCAAGACCCGCCCGATCCTGCAGACCGGCAGCTACGGGGAGAACATCGGCCAGATCGCCCTGGCCTGGGACCCGGCCGCCTCTGCCGTCAGCGGGTACACCGTGCGGAACGTTCCGCGCACGACGACGCCGGCCGATCAGCTGGTGGCGACCTACCCGGCCGTCGCGAAGGTCAAGCAGATCACCGACGCGGCGCTGGCGAAGGCGGCCGAGGTGGGCAACCAGCCGGTCGGCAAGGTGACCGCGGACATCACGACCGCGTTCTCCGGCGGGGTGCGGGACGATCGGGCGAGTGAGTCCACCCTCGGCCACCTGGTCGCGGACGCCCTGCTGGACCGGCTCAAGGACCCGACGGTCGGCGGCGCCGAGATCAGCGTCGTCAACCCCGGCGGCCTGCGCAATGAGCTCTACTACGCCTCTGCGGACGGCAACCAGGACGGCACCATCACCTACGCCGAGGCCAACGCGGTGCTGCCGTTCGTGAACAACCTGTGGACCACGTCGCTCACCGGCACCCAGGTCAAGGAGCTGCTCGAGCAGCAGTGGCAGCCGGCCGGCAACTCCCGGCCGTTCCTGGCACTGAGCGTCTCGAAGAACGTGGCGTTCACGGTCGATCCGGCGCAGCCGGCCGGCTCGCGCGTCACCTCCGTGCGGATCAACGGGGCGCCGCTTGACCCGGCCCGGTCCTACCGGGTCGGCACGTTCAGCTTCCTGGCGCAGGGCGGTGACAACTTCACCGCCTTCACGAAGGGCACCAACACGAAGGACTCGGGGCTGATCGACCGGGACGCCTGGATCTCCTACCTCAAGGCGAACAGCCCGGTCTCGCCGGACTTCGCCCGGCGCGGCGTGCAGGCCACCGGCCTGCCGACCGGTCCGGTGACGGCCGGGTCGTCGGTCAGCATCGCGCTCTCCTCGCTCGACCTGACGTCGCTCGGCAGCCCGGCGAACACGGCCGTTACGGCCACGTTCACGGACGCGAAGGGCGTCACGACGACGCTCGGCACCACCCCGGTGTCGAACGGGGCGGCCTCGGTCACGGTCACCGTCCCGGCGAAGGCGGCCGCCGGCGCGGGCACGCTGCGGCTGGTCACGGCGCCGACGTCGACGACCGTCACGGTGCCGGTCACCGTCCAGGCGGCCACCCCGCCGCCGGGGCAGCAGTGCGTGCCGCCGACGCCGCCGACGTCGGGCGGGATCGCGGCCTGGCTGAAGTACCTGGCCGACCTGATCAGGTACGGCATCTGCCGCGTCCGCGGCTGATCTGCCTGACGACGGCTCCCCGATCGATTCGCAGGGGCATCCCGGTTCACACCGGGATGCCCCTGTGGCGTTCCCGGGCAGCCCGGCGACGTTTGGGGGCGCGGTTCCGAGGCGGCGTCAGGCGTTGGTGGCGGCGGCCGTCGCGATGATGTCGGCGGCGATCCGGTCGGCGTCCCACAGGGTGCGGCCGCCGGATCGGGCGGAGCTGTGCGCCTCAGCCGCGATCGCCGTCCCGAGCTGCACGGACGAGAGGGGAAGGCCGATGACGTACAGGCCGTCCACCGTACGGCCGGCCGCGTCGATCGCCCGGTACGGCGGCAGGGTCACGTCCACGCCGGAGGTCACCTCGGGGGTGCCGGTCACGCCCATCATGGACCGCGGGCGGATCAGCCCGTCCGCGAGCATCCCGGTCAGCAGCGGCGACTCGGCCCGGGCGATCGCGTTGGCCGGGGCCGTCGCCTCGAGCATGACCCGCGCCGTCACCGGCGGGCGCGCGACCCACGGGGACGAGGCGACGAATGCCTCTCCGGACTCCTCGACGCCGAACTGCGGGTCGGGCCCGAGAAAGTGGACGACGCCGGCCTCGGCGAGCGCGATCAGCTGTTCGATCCGCTGCACGGGCGGCCCGCTGGCCAGGCCTTCGACGAACGGCTCGAACCAGCCGCGCAGCTCCCGCAGCCACGACTCGTCCGTGATGCCGCCGTCGGCGACCACGGTCTTGAGCAGGTACCGGCCAGCGTTCAGCGCGCCGATCGCGACCTTGAGCGGGTCGTCCTCCCCGCGGGCGGACCCGGCGGCGTCCCCGTGCAGGTACTCGAGCACGTCGGCGTCGAACGCCTCGGCGCTCTCCCAGGACCGGCGGCCGAGCGGCTGGGCGAGCTTGTCCGGGTTGATCCGGGCATGCTCGTGCACGTACTGCGCGGTCAGTTTCCCCAGCCGGTCGTCCCACGCCGGGTCGTCGCCGCGGGCCGGCTCGGTGAGCAGCGCGTCGAGCTCGGTCAGGAAGCGGGAGCCATCGCCGAGCAGGTCGGACGGCGTGGTCTCGGCCATCGTCGCGTAGTAGGCCCAGAGGGCGTCCCGCCGCATCAGCGGCCAGAGATCGTGCCGGAACGTCAGCGTGGCGCCCTCCCGGCGCAGCGACCGGGCGGCGTCGTCGGTGAAGAACCGCAACCGCACCCGGCGCGGCACGTAGGTCTGCAGCACCGCCTTGGCCCGGTAGGGCACCCCCCGGCGCGAGGCGGCATGGAGCACGGGCTCCCGACCGGACGGCCGGTAGGTGTAGCGGGTGCGGCCGCCGTCCTGCCACGGCTCGAAGACCCCGCCGCGGCCCTCCGTCAGCTCGGCCATCAGGTCGAAGAAGTTCAGCCCGAGTCCGCGCACGAGCACCGGTTCCCCGGCGCGCACGTCGGTCAGGTCGACGTCGGCCGGGATGGCGGGCGGCTGGTAGCGCAGCCCGTGGGTGGCGGCCGCGTCGCGCAGCAGCTGCTGGTCCGGCCGCAGCCGGCTCTCCTGGTGGCCGTAGGCGAGGGCGACGGCGTCGGCCTCGAGGGTGACAGTGGTCCTACCGTCCTCCTCCGTCCTGTTCCGGTCCCCGTCGTCCAGCGTCAGCGAGAAGCGTCGCGCACCGGCGGCCGGCTCCGCGCCGGCTTTGCGCCTGGTCACTCCGGTGACCGTCGCGCGATGCTCGGTGACGGTGACGTTGCCCGGGGCGGCGGCCCGCAGTTCGGCGAGTGTCGCCGCGAGGTAACGCCCGTACAGCCGCCGGGTGGGGAAGTCGCTGGAGGTGAGCCCGCACAGCTCGCCCCACTCGCGCCCGTCGAGCCCGGACCCGGTACGGTCGTCCTCGCCCTCGCGGGTCAGCCGTTCGCGCCAGGCGTCGAAGGTCGACCCGGCCACGCCGGGCACCTCGAGTGCACCGTCGGGCACGACGGTCGGGAAGAGGGACGGCGTGTTCATCAGGGGCAGCCGCGACTGGTCGGCGCGCCACACGCGCCCCGGGCCGGGCGGGAAGGGGTCGATCAGGTGGAGGTCCACGTGCACGTCGGGGTTCACCCGCGCGTGGGCCAGCAGCCGTTCCAGGACCGAGGTACCGCGGGGCCCGGCGCCGACGACGGCGACCGTGACCTCCCGTGGTTGACCCATTCGGTCAGCCTATCGGGCGGCACCGCGTCTTCCCGCCGGCGGCAGAACCGTCGGAGGGCCGCCCTACGATGGCTCCATGAGCGACCCCCGCGCCACCAGCGCCGCATCCACCAGCTCGTCCAGCACCCCCGCCACCACCAGCAGCGATCCGGCCGGCAGTGACCCGATCGCCACCATCGCCCCCGAGCCGGCCGACGAGTTCCTCTGGCTCGAGGACATCCACGGCACGGAGCCGCTGGCGTGGGCCGAGCAGGAGAACGCGCGCACGGAGGCCGCGCTCGATGCCGATGCGTACGATCACCTGCGCGAGCAGATCCTTGCCGTCCTGGACGACACCGCCAAGATCCCGGACGTCACCAAGCGCGGTCCGTACTACTACAACTTCTGGCGGGACGAGACGAATCCGCGTGGCCTGTGGCGGCGCACGACGTGGGCGTCCTACCAGCAGGAGCAGCCGGAGTGGGACGTGCTGCTCGACATCGACGCGCTCGCCGCGGCCGACGGCACCCCGTGGGTGTTCTCCGGAGCCAACCTGCTGCGTCCCGAACCCGGTGAACCCTGGCGGCGCGGACTGGTCAAGCTCTCCCCCGACGGCGGCGACGCGGTGCGGGTGCGCGAGTTCGACGTCGAGGACAAGGCGTTCGTCGCCGGCGGCTTCGATCTGCCGACCGCGAAGACGCAGGTCAGTTGGGTGGACGCGGACACGATCTTCGTCGGCACCGACGTCGGTCCCGGCTCGATGACGACGTCGTCCTACCCCCGCACCGGACGACGGCTCACCCGCGGCCAGGACCTCACCGACGCGCCCGTGCTGTGGGAAGTGCCCGAGGAGCACCTGATGGCCGTCCTCGCGCACGACCGCACGCCGGGCTTCGAGCGGGACGTCGCCGTCGACGTCATCGACTTCTTCCGCAGCCGCACGCATGTCGCGCGCGACGAGAGCAGCGGCGGGTCCGGCCCGACGTGGCAGCACATCGACGTGCCCGACGACGTCAACATCGACCTGCACCAGCAGTGGCTGCTGTTCCGCCCGCAGACGGACTGGGACCACGACGGCACCACTGTGCCGGCCGGCACGCTCGCCGTCGCCCCGCTCGAGGCGTTCCTCGCGGGGCAGCGGGAACTGACCACCGTCTTCGCGCCGGACGAGCGGACGTCCCTGCAGGGCTGGAGCTGGACCGCGAACCACCTGATCCTCACCCTGCTCACCGACGTCGCGTCCCGCGTGCTGGTCCTCGACCCGTCGGCGGGCTTCACCGGGACCGAGCTGCCCGACGCGCCGGAGCTGAGCACCGTGCACGCCGCGGCGGTCGACGACGAGGACCCGGAGGACGGCGACGACTACTGGCTCACCGTCTCCGGTTTCCTCACCCCGACGACGCTGCAGCGCGGCCGACTCGGCGGCACCGGCAGCGAGGGAGAACCGGCGCGCACCGTGAAGACCTCGCCGTCGTTCTTCGACGCGGACGACCTGCAGGTGGAGCAGCACTTCGTCACCTCGGCCGACGGCACGCGCGTGCCCTACTTCCAGATCGGGCCGAAGGATCTCGAGCTCGACGGCGCCAACCCGACGCTGCTCAACGGGTACGGCGGCTTCGAGATCTCCCGCACGCCTGTCTACAGCGGGGCGATCGGGCGGAGCTGGCTGACCCGCCGCACCGCCGAGGGTCGCCGCGGCGTCTACGTCATCGCGAACATCCGCGGTGGCGGTGAGTACGGGCCGGGCTGGCACCGGGCCGCCCTGCAGGCCAACCGGCCACGCGCGTACGAGGACTTCGCCGCCGTCGCGCAGGACCTCATCGACCGCGGCGTGACGTCCCGTGCCCACCTGGGCTGTTCCGGTGGGTCGAACGGCGGCCTGCTGGTGGGCAACATGCTCACGACGTACCCGCACCTGTTCGGCGCCATCTCCTGCGGCGTGCCGCTGCTGGACATGCGCCGCTACACGAAGCTGTCCGCCGGGTACTCCTGGATCGCCGAGTACGGCGACCCGGACGACCCCGAGCAGTGGGCGTTCATCCGCACCTTCTCGCCGTACCACAACCTCGTTCCGGGCACTGACTACCCGGCGACGCTGATCTACACCGCCACCTCCGACGACCGGGTCGGGCCCGTCCAGGCCCGCAAGATGGCCGCCCGGATGGAGGCGATGGGCGTCGAGAACGTCTGGTTCTACGAGGCGCTGGAGGGCGGCCACGCGGCGGCGTCGGACAACCGGCAGGCGGCCCAGATGGCGGCGCTGAGCAGCCAGTTCCTGTGGCAACAGCTCGCCGGCTGAGGCAGACGCCCCGCGCGGACCACCGGGACGGCGGAGGCTGGAGGGGCTGCCGTCAGCGGATGTACCAGACGACGTCGTCGTTGTACCCGTTGGCGTAGGCGACCCTGCCCTGCCCGACGTCGCCGTTCAGGTCGAACGCGAGCTTGCCCTGCGTGCACTGACCGCGGGCGAGTGTCACCGTGCCCAGCTCGCCCGAGCCGACCCCGGTGCGGGTCGCCCGGAGCGCTCCGCCGCCCCAGAGGACGAAGTCGCCGGGCGCCACCCGCTGCTGGATGCTCGGACTCACACCGCGGGCCCGGGTGTCCTCGCCGGCGCAGAAGTCGACGGTGAGGGTCGTCCGGGTCCCGTAGGCGCCCGATCGGACGGTGTCGACGTTCCTCACGGTCACCGTCGACCCGTTCCCGAGTTTCACCGTCTCGCCGACGGACACGCGTTCCTGCACGGGACCGGGCGCGCCGAACGCCTGGGAGATGGCCATGAAGGCGATGAAGCCGAGCATCAGGACCGCGAGGACGACGACGGGGCGCAGCCACCGGCGTGACCGGAGGCCGAGGGCCCGGATGGCCGCGGTGCGTTCGGAGTCGGTGGAGCGGGCCCGTGGCACGCCCTTCAACCGGCGGTCGAGCAGGGAGCGCAGCGCCTTCGGGCGCTGGAACGTGTCGACGACGAAGGACACCCGGCGCATCGCGGCGTCGACGACCGTCATCCCGGAGGCATCGTCCTCGACGACGATCACGGCGTCGGCCAGACTGACGCCCGCGTCGGCCCCCGGCCGGGTGCCCCCGTGGTAGTCGGGGCGCAGCATGGTGGGTCCGATGCCGAGCTTCGCGGGCGCATCCGCGACCCGGGGATCCCGCTGCCGGGCGATCCAGGTGCTGAAGGAGCGGAGGTGTTCCGTCGGCAGGTCGGGCACCAGGGGGTCGAACCCGGGCACCGGCTCGCTCCCGCGTTCCCGCGCCAGGTGCACGGAACCGAGGGCCAGCCCGAGGGCGGACCGCACCTGGGCGGCAGTCGGCGGGGCCTCCTCGGGCAGGCCGAGCACCCGCCGTTCCCGCTGCCACGCCGGGGAGGGCGCCTGCGCCCGGTTCTCGACGGCCGTGTCGACGGCTCGGTCCGGGATGGGCAACGGAGCGAGGGCCAGGCGGTCGATCACCCGGTCGCGGGGCTCACCGGTGAGCGTCTCGGCGGTCTGCAGCGTCAGGATCAGGTGCTCGTGCAGCTCGGTCACCTGCACGCCCACGGGCACGTCGGTCCCGGCGACGTCGGCGACGGTCTCGGCCAGACAGCCGGCCAGCACGTCCGCGGCGGCCAGCCCGGCGAGGCCGCGGGGCACGACGACGGAGAACAGCACCGAGCCGCCCGTGGCCTCCAGCGTCCCGGCCCGGTCGACGGTCGGCCCGTCGGACCGGCGCACCGGTTCGCGGGAGCGCATGTCGGCGCCGCCGGCCAGGACGCGACCGGGCAGCTCGGCGTCGTTGGTGAAGAAGACGCCGGGGACCTCACCGGTGAACGGCGAGAGCCGGCGCAGGAGGGCACGGCCCCGTTCGAGCGCGTCGGGAACCGTGACGCCGAGCCAGATCAGGGAGAGAGCACTGGCGCCACAGCGCGCGGCCACGTCGGTGCCCCAGACGGACACGCGCGCCGGCACCGGGTCGACGTCGTCGTCCAGGTGCGGAGCGACGGCCAGGTCACCCATCGGACCACTGGTCGCACCGTCGACCGGGCCACCGACCACCGCGGGCAGGCGCTCCCATGCCGACACGACGGCGTCCCGTCGCCCGCGCACCGTCACGGTCAAGGTCGTCTCCTTGACCAGCGCGGCGACCTCGGGAACGGACACGTCGCCGGCCCCCAGCTCCACCGGACGCCCGAGTTCGCGCCGGAGCACACCGGCCGCGTACCGCAGGGCGCCCAGGTCCGCGGCGGTCTCGTCGAGCAGCCCGTGCGCGACCGTCCAGCCGATCACGGTCTGGTCGACGTCGTCCTCGAGTACCTGCCAGTCGACTCCGTCGACCTTCTCCCACGCCATCGGCGTCCCCCTCCGGTCCGGACGCCGCGTGCGCGGCGGCCCTGTCGATTGAACCATCGACCGGGCCGAGCTCGATGTCAGCATGGCCGTCGGTCACCCCGCGCCACGCTCCGCGACCGTGCCCATGACCGCGGCGCACGAGACAGGACGAGGCAGAAACGACGAACGGCCCGGACCCTCGAGGGGTCCGGGCCGTTCCCGGTGCTGCAACCGGCATCCATGCGGACGCCGTTCGCGGAGACGGGGGGATTTGAACCCCCGGTCGAGTTTTAGCCCGACCCTTCATTAGCAGTGAAGTCCATTCGGCCGCTCTGGCACGTCTCCAGCGCTGTCACCAGCCTCCCTAGGGTAACCAGAACCGGTCAGACTGCACAAAACACCGCGTCGATGCGGGTGTCGCAGATCACAAACCTTTCTTTGCAAATATATCTTTGCAATGCTATCGTGGTGGTCATGTCCGAGATCCCGCCCACCGATGCCCTCCCCGTGCTGGCCGGTCCGGTCCGGGACGTCGGCGTCGAGTCCCTCAAGGCCCTCGGCCACCCGCTGCGCGTGCAGATCCTCAACACGCTCAGCCAGTTCGGGCCCCAGACCGCCAGCTCGCTCGCCGAGCGCCTCGGCGGCACCAGCGGGTCCTTCAGCTACCACCTGCGCCAGCTGGCCCGGCACGACTTCATCCGGGACGTGCCCGACCGCGGCAACGCCCGCGACCGCTGGTGGGAGCGCACCCCCGGCTCCATCAACGTCAACCCGCTCGCCGTCGCCGACAACCCCGCCGGCGTCGAGGCCGCCCACGTGATCCTGCGCGAGTGGGGTCGCAACCGCGCCGCCCTGCTCGCCGCCTTCGAGGAGCGGGGCGAGCAGGAACTCCCGCGCCCCTGGTTCGAGGCGAGCGTCCTGGAGGCGGCCAACGTCCGCGTCACCGCCGAGGAGCTGGATCGCATCAGCCACCAGGTGACCCGTGCCGTGGAGGCGATCATCGCCCCCTACCGGAACCGCGAGCCGGCCGAGGACGCCCGCGCCGTCCAGCTCCAGCTCAACGTGTTCCCGATTCTCGATCCGCCCGTCATCCCCACCACCACCACCTCCGAAGGAGAAGTCCGATGAGCGCCCTGGACACCAGCGCCCTGATGATCGTCCGTCCCACCACCCCGCGCACCCCCGCCACGCTGCTGACCCGGCTGCTCAAGCCGGCCACCACCGGCCGCACCGTCGCCCGCCGCGAGCGCTACCTCCAGCAGGTCGAGGACTTCCGCACCACGCACAGCGACCACGGCACCCTCCGCACCGGCGGCAGCGCCTGGCCCGAGTTCGACTGACACCGGCCCGGCACAGCCCGGACGGTCCCGCGTCCGCATCCGGGTGACACGAAGCCCCGGCACCGTCACGGTGCCGGGGCTTCGTCGTCGCGTCAGGCGGTCGCCCGTCGGCGGGGGGAGACCGCGGGCTGCTGCGAGGAGACCGGTGCCGCGATGTCCTCCAGCGACTTCCGGGCGGCGTCGACGCCGAGGACGATCTCCACGACCCCCGCGGCGATCATCAGTCCGGCGCCGATGAAGTAGCCCATGGCGACCGCACCGATCCCCTGCTCGACGAAGGTGCCGAAGAGCAGCGGTCCGATGATGCCGCCGAGACCCGTGCCCACGGCGTAGAAGAAGGCGATGGCCATCGCCCGGGTCTCCATCGGGAAGATCTCGCTGACCGTCAGGTACGCCGAACTGGCGCCGGCGGAGGCGAAGAAGAACACGATGCACCAGCACACGGTCAACGCGACCGCGCTGAGCACCTGCGCCTGGAACAGCAGCCCCGTCACCACGAGCAGCACGCCCGAGCCGATGTAGCTGCCGGCAATCATGGGGCGCCGTCCGAGCGTGTCGAAGAGCCGGCCGAGGACGAGCGGTCCGGCGAAGTTGCCCAGCGCGATCGGCACGAGGAACCACGGGGCGGCGCCGCCCGAGACCCCGAGCAGCTTGGTCAGCACGAGCGCGTACGTGAAGAAGACGGCGTTGTAGAGGAACGCCTGCCCCACGAAGAGGCTCAGTCCCAGCACGGACCGCTTCGGGTACTGCCCGAAGGCGACCTTGATGATGGTGCCGAAGCCGGTCGACTTCCGCTGGTGGATGGTCAGCGACTGCTGCACCGGTTCGAGCGTCGCCCCGGTCTCGCCCTCCACGCGGTGCTCGATGCCCTCGACCAGCTGCTCGGCGTCGTCGTTGCGGCCGTGGATGAACATCCACCGGGGCGACTCGGGCACGTGCCGCCGGACGAGCAGGATGACGAGGCCGAGCACCGCACCGAGGCCGAACGCGAGCCGCCAGCCGAGGTCGGCGGCGAAGAGGTGGGTGTTGAGCAGGACCACGGAGAGCACAGCTCCGGCCGCCGCGCCAAGCCAGTAGGACCCGTTGATCGCCAGGTCGACGACGCCGCGGTGCCGGGCGGGGATCAGTTCGTCGATCGCGGAGTTGATCGCGGCGTACTCGCCGCCGATGCCGGCACCGGTGAAGAACCGGCAGATGAAGAAGAAGATCGGGTTGAAGGAGAACGCCGTCGCCACGGTGGCCGCCAGGTAGAGCAGCAGCGTGATCATGAAGAGGCGTTTCCGGCCCCAGCGGTCCGTCAGGTAGCCGAACACGAGCGAGCCCACGCACGCGCCGGCCACGTAGATCGCGGCGGCGAGGCCGATCTGGCCGGCCGTCAGGCCGAGCCCTGAGGCGCCCTCCGTGAGCCGATCGCTGATCGAGCCGATGATGGTGACCTCGAGGCCGTCGAGGATCCAGACGGTGCCGAGCCCGACGACGATCATCCAGTGCCAGCCCGCCCACGGCAGCCGGTCCAGCCGGCCGGGGATGCGGGTCTTGATGGTCTCCAGTCGTTGCGTCATCGATAAGCCCCCTTGCGATTGCTGCCTGTCCGGGCAGCATAGACCCGTCCAGGCCGCCGGTCAGGCGGTGGCGGGTCTTGCCTCTCCGCGCGGGAGCACGAGCAGGGCGAGGACGCCGGCGAGGGCGGCGAGCCCGATGACGAGCGTGACGGTCCCCGACCACCCCCACCAGCCGAACAGGACGCCACCGAGCCAGCCGAACACGCTGGAGCCGAGGTAGTACGCCAGGTTGTAGAGGGACGTGGCCTGGGCGCGCCCCGTCGTCGCCTGGAACCCGGCCCAGCCCGAGGCGATCGAGTGGGCCCCGAAGAAACCGGCGGTGAGCACGAGCACGCCGGCGAGGATCACGGGCAGCCACGGCGTCGTCGTCATGAGCACCCCGGCGCTCATCACCGCCGTCGAGCCGAGCAGCACCGTGCGCCGCCCCCGTCGCGCCGCGAGCCGGCCCGCCAGGGGCGAGGAGACGGTGCCGGCGAGGTAGGCCACGAAGATGGCGCTGATCAGCGCGTGCGGCAGGTGCCACGGCGGCCCCTCGAGCCGGAACCCGAGGTAGTTGTAGATCGCGACGAAGCCGCCCATCAGCAGCATGCCCTGGGCGAAGACGGTGAGCATGCGCGGGTTGCGCAGGTGCATCAACAGGAGGACGACGACGCCCTCGGCCCGGTCCTGCCGGCGGACGGCGACGAAACCGCGGGGCCGTGGTGCCAGCAGCACGAACCCGACGGCGGCGATCGCGGCGAGGATCGAGACGGTCAGCATCCCGGCACGCCAGCCCAGCCATTCGCCCACGGGCCCGGCGGTGATCCGGCCCAGCAGGCCGCCGACCGTGGTCCCCGCGACGTACGTGCCGGCCGCGAGCGCCGCGTGGAACGGGTGGACCTCCTCGTTCAGGTACGCGACGGCGAGGGCGGGCACCCCGCCCAGGGCCACCCCCTCGGCCACGCGCAGCGTCAGCATCACCCCGTAGTCCGGGGTGACGGCAACCGCGAGACCGAGCACGGTGGCGAGCACGATGGCGGCGCGCATCGCCTGCACCCGGCCGAACCGGTCGGCCACAAAGGACCAGACGACGACGGAGAGGGCGAGCCCGGCGGTGGCCGCCGAGATGGTCAGCCCGGCGTCGGAGGCACTGATCCTCAGGTCCGCGGCGATGAGCGGGAGCACGCCCTGCGGAGAGTAGAGCTGGGCGAAGGTGACGACGCCGGCGCAGGCCAGGGCCGCGATGACGCGTCGGTAGCCCGGGGTACCCCGCAGGTACCCGGCGAACTCAGCGGTCATCGATCTCGCTCACCGGTCCACGGTAGCCCGACCTCGGGTTCGTCCCGTCCACGGTGCGCCCGGGTGCGCGGTGCCGCCGGTTCGTTACCCTTGTCGCGTGAACCAGCAGACTCCCGTGAATCAGCAGACGCCCGAGACGATCGACCTCTCCGCGTCCTTCAAGGCCTACGACGTGCGCGGCATCGTCGGGGAGACCATCACGGAGGAGACGGTGCGCGCCACGGGAGCCGCCTTCGTCGACGTCCTCGGCCTGTCCGGCCGGACGGTGCTGATCGGCGGCGACATGCGCCCCTCCTCACCCGCGTTCGCGAAGGCCTTCGCCGACGGCGCCGCCACCCGCGGAGCCGAGGTGCAGCTGCTGGACCTGATCTCCACGGACGAGCTCTACTTCGCGTGCGGGACGCTGGACGCCGCGGGCGTCACGTTCACCGCCTCGCACAACCCCGCCGAGTACAACGGCATCAAGATGTCGCGCGCCGGCGCCGTGCCCGTCTCCTCCGAGTCCGGCCTGAACGAGATCCGCGACGCCGCCCAGCAGTACCTGGCCGCGGGCACCATCGAGCCGGCCGGGCAGCGGGGTGAGATCGGCCTGAGCGACGTGCTCCCCGACTACGCCGCGTACCTTCGCTCCCTCGTGGACCTGAGCGGCATCCGACCGCTGAAGGTCGTGGTCGACGCGGGCAACGGCATGGCGGGGATGACGACGCCGGCGGTCCTCGGCGACGCGATGCTCCCCGCCCTGCCGCTGGACATCGTGCCGCTGTACTTCGAGCTGGACGGCAGCTTCCCGAACCACCCGGCCAACCCGCTCGAGCCGGAGAACCTGGCCGACCTGCAGGCCGCCGTCGTCGAGCACGGCGCGGACCTGGGCCTGGCGTTCGACGGCGACGCGGACCGCTGCTTCGTCATCGACGAGAAGGGGCAGCCCGTCTCGCCGTCCGCCGTCACGGGCCTCGTCGCGAGGCGGGAGATCGCCCGCTCGCGGGCCGCCGGCGAGGAGCACCCCGTCATCATCCACAACCTCATCACCTCCCGGGCGGTGCCCGAGCTGGTGGAGCGGGAGGGCGGCCGGCCGGTGCGCACCCGCGTGGGGCACTCGTTCATCAAGGCGGTGATGGCGTCGGAGGGCGCCGTCTTCGGCGGCGAGCACTCCGCGCACTACTACTTCCGCGACTTCTTCAATGCCGACACCGGCATGCTCGCGGCGATGCACGTGCTCGCGGCCCTCGGCGAGCAGGACCGACCGCTCTCGGAACTCGGCGCGGAGTACGAGCCGTACGTCTCCTCCGGGGAGATCAACTCGACGGTCGAGGACAAGGCCGCGGCGGTGGACCGGGTGCGTGAGGACTTCGCCGACGACGACGTCACCGTCGACGAGCTCGATGGCACGACCTTCAGCGCGGCCGACGGCTCCTGGTGGTTCAACCTGCGCCCGTCGAACACTGAGCCGTTCCTGCGGTACAACGGGGAGGCCGCGGACCGGGCGCTGATGGAGCGGATCCGGGACCGGGTGCTCGCCCTCGTCCGGGCGTAACGGCACCGCCCTCGGTCCGGCCAGGGCCGCGGCGCGCGGCGCGGCGTGTCCTCTCCCTCGGGCGCCCCCCAGGACCGGCCCCCTCGGCAGTTGGGCCTGTTACTCCCGCCGAGGTGGTGGTGATGCCACCCCTTCCGGTAGTACCTGTCCCATCCGCGACGTGGATCCCCGGGAGCCCGGCCGCATCCGTACAGGCAGCTCCCTTCAGCCCACCGCTGGCCGTTGCGTCGACGCGGCAAGCGCCACGGTGATGAGTCGACGGAAGGCCTCGGTGTTCCGTGTCACGTCCGCCCAACCGATTCGAATGACGCGCCAACCCGCGTTGATGAGCGCCTTCTCCCGACGTCGCTCTTCGTAGAGGGCCTCGGCGGTCGGCCGGTAGTCGAAGTACTTTCCGCGACCGTCGAATTCGAGAACGATGCGGCGGTCCGGCCACGCGAAGTCCACGCGATGGTCGCCGATGGCCGTCGGGATCCAGCACTGGCTGACCGGGAGGGGAACCGCCCATTCGTGCAGGAGGACGCGTGTCAGGGTCTCCCCCGCGGACTCAGCGGCCGGATCCAGCCGGTCGATGACGAGCGCGAGACGGCGCACGCCGTGCCGCCCCGGGTTGTCGGCGATCCAGGACCGGAGCGCACCGCTGTCGAGTCCGCGTCGAGCTGCTTGATCGGCGATGACGAGGGCCTCCCGGTGGGACGCCACGGTCGCCACGTCTCGGACGACGTCTTCCAGGCCGCTGATGTGCAGCCCGTGCGCCGTCGTCGTCGGAACGATCTGCACGGCCAACCGGTGGTACGACACCCCGGTGCGCGTCCCCCGCCCGGAGACCGGTGCCGCAACACGCGCGTGCATCTGATCCGGCACGGCGAGCAGATGCAGACCATGCAGCGCAGCCGCGGAATGGTGGCTGATCACGGCAGCGTCCGACAAGGAGAAGCCGCCGGCATAGACCACCACGCGGTAGCGATCGTCGGCGTCGAGGCGTTGCCAGCGGTCCTGGCTGATGTACCACCCACGCCTGACCCGTCGCAGCACGCCACGATCGACGAGCCGCCTCACCCGATTCGGCGGGTACCCCGACAGTTCGAGCGTGCGGCTGGAGCGCAGACCCAACGCGTCAGGTGAGGGCGCCGGCCGGATCTCGTGCATGCGCACACTGTCGCAGGAGAGACCGCCCAGAGACAGGATCGGGTCCGCTCCTGTGGACAAGTCCGACGGCGTCCGTCGGCCGCCGTGACAATAAGGGACCTGCGTGACAACGTCAGAAGGGACAGTTCCTCCCACTCCGCTGGTGCCGTGCACCGCCTCGCCGGGAGGAACTGTCCCTTCTGGCGGAGGGCCGAGTGCTCGGCCGAGCAGCCGAGCCGGTGTCCCGGAGGCGTCACACCTCCAGGCGGACCTCCAGCCGGTGGTACTGGCGCACCATCTCCGGCGGCAGCGAGTCGTGCAGCACGTTGAACCACTGGTGGATGCCCGGCAGCTCCTTGCGCCACTCCTCGACGTCGACCTTCAGCGCGTCGCCGAGCTGCTGCTCCGAGATGTCCAGGCCGGTCAGGTCGAGGTCCTCGGGACGGGGCACGATGCCGATCGGCGTCTGCTCCCCCGACGCCTCACCCTCGAGCCGCCCGACGATCCACTTGAGCACCCGCGAGTTCTCCCCGAATCCGGGCCACGCGAACTTGCCGTCCCGGTCCCGCCGGAACCAGTTGACGTAGAAGATCTTCGGCATGTGCCCGGCGTGGGTCTTGCCGAGCTTGACCCAGTGCGCCAGGTAGTCGCCGGCGTTGTAGCCGATGAACGGCAGCATCGCCATGGGGTCGCGGCGCACGACGCCGACAGCACCGGACGCGGCGGCCGTCGTCTCCGAGGACAGCGTCGCACCCTCGAACACGCCGTGCTCCCAGTCGAACGACTCGTGCACCAGGGGCACCGTCGTCTTGCGCCGGCCGCCGAAGATGATGGCCGACAGGGGCACGCCGTCCGGGTCGTCGTACTCGGGGGCAAGGATGTCGACCTGCTTGATCGGCGTGCAGAACCGGGAGTTCGGGTGCGCGGCCGGGTTCTTCGACGCCGGGGTCCAGGACCGGCCCCGCCAGTCGGTCAGGTGCGCGGGCACCTCGTCGGTCATGCCCTCCCACCACACGCCGCCGTCGTCGGTCAGGGCGACGTTGGTGAAGATGGTGTTGCCCTTGGCGACGGCGCGCATCGCGTTGGGGTTGGTGGACCAGCCGGTGCCGGGCGCGACGCCGAACAGGCCGGCCTCGGGGTTGACGACCCGCAGGGTGCCGGACTCGTCGAACCGCATCCACGCGATGTCGTCGCCCACCATCTCGGCCTTCCAGCCCTCCACGGTCGGCTCGATCATGGCGAAGTTCGTCTTGCCGCACGCGGACGGGAAGGCGCCGGCGACGTAGTGCGCCCGCTGCTGCGGGTCGGTGATCTTCAGGACGAGCATGTGCTCGGCGAGCCAGCCCTCGTCGTGCGCGATGGCCGACGCGATCCGCAGCGCGTAGCACTTCTTGCCCAGCAGGGCGTTGCCGCCGTAGCCGGAGCCGTAGGACCAGATGGCCCGGTCCTCGGGGAACTGCACGATGTACTTGGTCTCGCTGCACGGCCACGGCACGTCGTCCTGGCCGTTGTCCAGGGGCTGGCCCACCGAGTGCAGCGCCTCGACGAAGAACGCGTCCGTCGCGGTCATCTTGTCCAGGACGGCGGAGCCGATCGTGGCCATGATCCGCATCGAGCAGACGACGTAGGGGCTGTCGGTCAGTTCGACGCCGAACTTGGGGTCGGTCGCGTCGAGGCTGCCCATGACGAAGGGGATGACGTACATGGTGCGCCCGTGCATGCTGCCCCGGTAGAGGCCGCGCAGGGTGGCCTTCATGTCCTCGGGGTCCATCCAGTTGTTGGTGGGCCCGGAGCCGCGCTCCTCCTTCGAGCAGATGAAGGTCTGCTCCTCGACGCGGGCGACGTCCTCGGGATCGGAGAACGCCGCGAAGGAGTTGGGGAACTTGTCCTCGGCCAGGCGGACCAGGGTGCCGGTCTCGACCATCTCGTCGGTCAGGCGGGTCCATTCGGCCTCGCTGCCGTCGACCCAGACGAGCGTGTCCGGCTCGGTCAGGTCGGTGACCTCGCGGACCCAGGCGAGCAGCCGGGCGTGCGTGGTCGGCGCGTTCTCGAGCGCGTCCCTCACGGCAGCGTTCGCGCCGCTCGGACTCGCCGTGCTCGTTTCCTGAACCGTACCGGCCATGGCATTTCCCTTCGTTGGGATCTGGGGTGCCCTCATCGTAGGGGGACCGTTGGTGCGCGAACCCCGGACCGGGCGGCCGTCGGCCGTCCCACGAGGGCGGCGGCACGCCGTCGCTAGGAGGGAGACTAGATGGTCGTGATCCAGGTCACGTAGACCGGTATAGACGTGTGACGCCGGACGCGCCATCCCACGTCATCCGCGCACGCCCGCCGGATTTGGGCGTGAACCCGGCCCCGGTGTATGGTTTTATCCGGCCCGTTCGCCGTTGTCACCCTCCAGTTCGGAGCGTCAACACGGCGGGCCACGCGCCCGTAGCTCAACGGATAGAGCATCTGACTACGGATCAGAAGGTTGGGGGTTCGAATCCCTTCGGGCGCACTTTCCTGACAGCAGCCCCGGTTCCTCGCGGACCGGGGCTGCTGTCGTTCCCGGGCCGGTACGGCCCTGCGACGGCCGACGACGCCGCGACGGGCCGGCGCCACCTCCGTTCCCCGACCGGGAATGAACCTTCCTCCGCCCACCTTGGCACCGGTGACGGGCCTCGTCATGATGGACGAGTGCCACGGGTGGGCCGACCGGCTCGCCCGCCGCCCCAGGGAAGGTGCGAACCCATGGAACCGCTCTACACCGCCGAAGCCCTCGCGACCGGAGCCGGCCGCAACGGCCACACCCGGACGCCGGACGGCAAGGTCGACTTCGACCTCTCCATCCCCACGAGCATGGGCGGGGACGGCGTCGGCACCAACCCCGAGCAGCTGTTCGCGGCCGGTTACGCGGCGTGCTTCCACAGCGCCCTGCAGGGCGTGGCTCGCAAGGCGAAGGTCGACCTGGGCGACTCCACCGTCGGCGCCCGTGTCTCGATCGGACGCAACGACGACGGCGAGGGCTTCGGTCTCGCCGTCGAGCTCGAGGTGACCATCCCCGACCTGCCGCACGAGCAGGCGCAGGAGCTCGCGGACGCCGCCCACCGGGTCTGCCCGTACTCGAACGCCACCCGCGGCAACATCCCCGTCACCGTCACCGTCTCGGACGACTGAGCCGTGTCCGACGCAGCGGGACAGCAGAACACCCTGACCACCGACGTCGTCGTCATCGGCGCCGGGCCCGTCGGCGAGAACGCGGCCGACCGGGTCATCGCCGGCGGCCTGACGGCCGTCGTCGTCGAGGCCGATCTCGCCGGCGGCGAGTGCTCCTACTGGGCGTGCATGCCGTCCAAGGCGCTGATCCGGCCGCTGACGGCAGTGCACGCCGCGCGCTCGGTGGACGGTGCCGCCCAGTCGGTCACCGGGTCCGTCGACGTCGACAAGGTCTTCGCCCGCCGGGACGAGTTCACCTCGCACTGGGACGACGCCGGGCAGGTCGAGTGGATCGAGGGCATCGGCGCGACGTTCCTGCGTGGCCACGGCCGGATCAGCGGCGAGCGCGAGGTCACGGTCACCGGGCAGGACGGCACGACGACGGTGATCACCGCGCGGCAGGCCGTCGTCCTGGCCACCGGCTCGACGCCGGTGACCCCGCCGATCGACGGCCTCGACGGTGTCGACTTCTGGGGCACCCGCGAGGCCACGTCGGCGCACGAGGTGCCCGGCCGGCTGGCCGTGCTCGGCGGCGGCGTCGCCGGCATGGAGATGGCCCAGGCGTTCGCCCGGCTCGGCTCGACGGTCACCGTGATCGCCCGCTCCGGCGTGCTGGCCAAGTTCCCCCGGCCCGCGGTCGAGGTCGTCCTGGACGCCCTGCGCGAGGAGGGCCTGACCGTCCACGAGAACACGGCGACCACGCGGGTCGAGGCGGCCGAGGATGGCACGATCACCGTGACGCTCGACGACGCGGAGCCGGTCGTCGCGGACCGGCTGCTCGTCTCGACGGGCCGCCGGCCGAACACCGGCGACCTCGGACTCGAGCACGCCGGCGTGCAGCTGACGACGAAGGGCGGCCTGCCTGAGGTCGCCCCCACCGGGCAGGTCGCGGGCTCGGACTGGCTGTTCGCCGTCGGCGACGTCGCAGGCAAGGTGCTGCTGACCCACCAGGGCAAGTACGAGGCACGCGCGACGGGCGACTTCATCGCCGCGCGCGCCGAAGGCTCCACCCCGGATGCCGGGCGATTCAGCAGGTATGCCGCGACGGCGGACGAGGTCGCGGTCCCCCAGGCCGTGTTCACCGACCCCGAGCTGACGATGGTCGGCCGCACCGCCGAGCAGGCCCGCGACGCGGGACTGGACGTGCGGACCGTCGAGCTGCCGATCGCGGTCGCCGGCTCGTCCCTGCACGCCGACGGATACACCGGCTGGGCGCAACTGGTGATCGACACGGCCGACGACACCCTGGCCGGCGTCACCTTCGCCGGCCCCGACGTCGCCGAGCTGCTGTACTCGGCGACCGTCGCCGTGGCCGGCCAGGTGCCACTGGACCGCCTCTGGCACGCGGTGCCCGCGTACCCGACGATCAGCGAGGTGTGGCTGCGCTTGCTGGAGAAGGCGGGTCGCTGACCTCCTCTCCGCCTCGACACCGGATCCGCCCGGCCCGTCCCGACGGACCGGGCGGTTCCGTGTTCCCGAGATCACCGTCGCGCACGAGACGTCCTACTTGAACTGACCGGTCAGTCTAAATAGAATTCTCGGGTGCTCACGGCCCGACGCGTCCTCGTCCACGGACGCCACAGCGATCTCCTCCCTCCCACGACGCTCACCGCCCTGGAGTCCGAACCCCATCTCGTCCTGGCCACCACGGCCGAGGAACGCACCGCACTCGCCCTGACGCTCAGCGGCCGGATGCGTCCGGACGGCGGCACCGTGATGTGGGGTCACGACGACGGGATCGGCAAGCTCCGCTCGCACGTCGGCCTCGTGGACTCCCCCGGAGTCAACGAGCCCGAGCGGCACCAGCGGATGCGCGACGTCATCGCCGAGGACCTCTCCCTGCTGCCCCGGCCCATCCGGCGTCGAGCAGCGGTGCGCGGCTGGGCCGTCGACCACGGTCACGCGGACCTGCTCGACCAGTGGCCCGACCAGCTGAGCGCGACGCGCCGGCTGCGCCTGCTGGCCGACCTCGCCCTCGCCGACGACCGGGTCTCAGCACTCGTGCTCGACGGCCCCGACCGGCTCACCTTCGACAGCGCCGCCTGGCTCGACGTCGTGACGGATTTCGCCGCCCGCGGCCTCGTCGTGATCGCCGTCGTCACCGACGTCCCCGACGGCTGGACCGGGCCGGTCACCGTGATCGGCGCGGCGACGGAAGAGCCCGACGAGGGCCGCCGCCCGGATGACACAGAACCCTCGGACGATGCGCTCGACACCGCCCTGCCCGTCCCGGGTTTCCCGGACGAGCACGAACCGGACGAGGGCGAACCGGCCGACCCCGAGCCGGTCGAGCCCGCGACCGCACCCCTCACCACCCACGACCTCACCCACGAACCGACCGCCGAGACGGCGAAGGACGACCGATGACCACCCTGAGACTGGCCCAGTCCGAACTGAAGCGCATGACGAGCGGGCGCCTGCCCCGCCTGGCCCTCGTCGCGATGATCCTCGTCCCGCTCCTGTACGGCGCCATGTACCTCTACGCGAACTGGAATCCGTACGGCAATCTCGGCAGCATCCGTGCCGCCCTGGTCGTCGACGACGACGGGGCGACGATCGGCGGCAAGCAGCAGAACGTCGGCGACGAGATCGCGAGGAACCTGACGGACTCGAAGACCTTCGACTGGGTACGGGTGACGTCCGCCGACCGCGCGAACGCCGGCGTCGAGTCGGGCGACTACGCCTTCGCCGTGACCATCCCCGCCGACTTCAGCACGCGCCTCGCGTCGCCCGACAACCTCACGACCGGCAGACCCGCGCAGCAGGCCGCGCTGTCCATCACGACCAACGACGCCAACAACTACCTGCTCGGCACCATCGCCGGGAAGGTGACGACGCAGATCCACGACTCGGTCGCCAAGCAGGTCAGCACCAAGACCGCCGACGCGCTGCTCACCTCGATCGGCACGATCCACGACCAGCTCGGCAAGGCCGCCGACGGCGCCGGGCAGCTGAAGGACGGCGCCCAGCAGCTCGCGGACGGCGCGGGCAGGCTCAAGGACGGCACCGCCCAGGGCGTCACCGGCACCGTCTCCCTCGTCGACGGCGAGAAGAAGCTGGTGGCCGGCACCGACCAGCTCAGCACCGGCGCGACCCGGCTGAACAGCGGCCTCGGCACCCTCCAGCAGAAGACAGCGGACCTGCCCGCCCAGACCCGGCAGCTCGCCGACGGCGCCGCCCAGCTGAACAGCGGCCTCGGCACCCTGCAGCAGAAGACCGCCGATCTGCCCGCCCAGAGCCGACAGCTCGCCGACGGCGCCGCCCAGCTGAACACCGGGCTCGGCACGATCGAGGACGGACTGGCCGGCCTGCCCGCGCAGACCCGGCAGCTCGCCGACGGTGCGGCGCAGCTGAACACCGGCCTCGGCACCCTCCAGGAGCAGACCGCGGGCCTGCCGGCGCAGACCCGGCAGCTCGCCGACGGCGCGGCGCAGGTCGCGGCCGGCGACGCGGCGCTGTCCACCGCGGTGCAGGGCATGGCGCAGCAGCTGGACGCGGTGCCCGACGCCGCGCGTCAGCGGATGGTCGCCACGACCGATCAGTTGCGCGCCGACGGCGTGATCGACGACGCGACCGCGAAGCAGATCATCGCCCGCTACGACGCCGCTCCGACCTCGCCCGCACTGGACGCCGCCCGGCAGCGCGTCGGCCAGGCGGCCGGCCAGGTCGAGGCGCTCTCGACCGGCGCCGGTCAGGTCTCCGCCGGTGCCGCGAAGCTCGCCGACGCGGCCCCGGCGCTGAGCAACGGCATCGCCTCCGCCCACACCGGCGCGGGACAGCTGGCCGACGGCACCGCGAAACTCGCGGACGGGACGGCAGCCCTGGGCAGCGGCATCGCCTCCGCCCACGCCGGTGCGGGCCGGCTCGCGGACGGCACCGCGAAGCTCGCGGCCGCCGCCCCGGCTCTGACCGACGGCATCGCCTCCGCCCACACCGGTGCGGGCCGGCTCGCCGACGGCACCGCGAAGCTCGCCGACGCCACCCCCGCCCTCACCGACGGCATCGCCTCCGCCCACGCCGGCGCCGGGCAGCTCGCCTCGGGGGCGTCCAGCCTCTCCGCAGGCCAGCACGACGCCCTCACCGGTGCGGAGAAGCTCGCCTCCGGCACCGCACAGCTCGACTCCGGCGCGCAGAGCCTGAAGGACGGCGCGACGAAGCTGGCCGGTGGCGCGACCCAGTTGCACGACCAGCTCGCCCGCGGTGCCGGCCAGGTGCCGAACCCCGACGCGACACAGAAGCAGAACTACTCCCAGGTGATCGGCGACCCCGTGTCCGTCGGTGCGGTCAACCAGGCCAAGGCGACCTCCTACGGCGCCGGGCTCGCCCCGTTCTTCATGGTCCTCGCCCTGTGGATCGGCCTGTTCATGCTCGCCCAGACGATGCGCCCCATCTCCGAGCGCGCCCTGGCGTCGAACGGTCAGGCCTGGAAGATCGCCGTCGGCGGCTGGCTCCCGTTCGTCGCCGTCGCCGTCGTGCAGGCCACCGTGCTGTACCTCGTCGTGCTGTTCGCGATCGGCCTGGACGTCGCGCATCCCGTGCTCACGTGGCTGCTGATGCTGGCGGCCGCCCTGGCGTTCAGCGCCCTCATCCAGGGGCTGATCGCCCTGCTCGGGGCCGTCGGGAAGTTCCTGGTCCTCATCCTGCTGGTCCTCCAGCTGGTCGGCTCGGGCGGCACGTTCCCGTGGCAGACCGTTCCGGCGCCGCTGCAGTTCGTCCACGTGGTGCTGCCGATGGGCCGGGTGATCGACGAGATGCGCACGCTGATCTACGGCGCGGACCTCTCGTTCCTGCCCGCGGTGTTCCTCAGCCTGCTCGGGTACGTGATGATCGGAGTGTGCCTCTCGACCCTCGCCGCCCGCCGTCACCGGTTCTGGACGCTGTCCCGCCTCCAGCCGCAGATCGCGCTGTGAGCGCCGTCGCCGCCGACCCGGTCCCAGCCACGGCCCCGGCCCCGGCTCCGGCCGAGGACTCAGGCCCGGCGGTCCGTTCCGGCGGTGGGCGGGGCAGCCGCCCGGGCCGCACCGCCCGTACCCGGGCGAAGCTGTTCGAGGCGGCCATCACGCTGCTGGGCGAGCGCGGCCCGGCGAACGTGTCGATCGACGAGATCGCCGCGGCCGCCGGCGTCTCCAAGGGCACGGTCTACTACAACTTCTCCAGCAAGGCCGACCTCGTGGCGAAGGTGCTCGAATCCGGGGTCGACCTCATGGAGGAGCGGCTGCTCGGCGTCGACGACACCGCCGATCCCGTCGACCAGGTCGCCGACATGGTGGGACGTGCTCTCGACTTCCTCACCGAGTACCCCTCCTTCACGCGACTGTGGATGAGCGAGATGTGGCGCCCGATGAGCCAGTGGTATGCGGAGCTGAATGCGCTGCGGGGCCGGCTGCTGAGCCTGATCCAGGACCGGCTCGAGGCCGTCGCCGGGACCCACGACGTCGATCCCACCCTCCCGATCGAGCAGCTGGCGGTGACCCTGATGGGCTCGACCATGTTCACCGGCCTGTCCCGCGACACCCACGGCGCGACACTGGACCGCGCGACCGCGGTCGCCGTCGTCATGGCCGCGGTACGCGGGTGGGTGCGCGACTGACTCGCGACGACGCGGGACTCGTCAGCGCGGGACTCGTCAGCGGGGGACGGCGAACGCGGTGACGGCGGCGTCGCGCCGGTCGAGCTCTGCCCAGGGCAGGTCCAGCTCCAGCACGGCCAGGCCGAGGGTCGGGTAGTCGGTGCCGAGGTCGGTCACGGCGTCCTGGTCCGACTCCGGCGAGGCCAGCCGGAGGGCGACGTTCTGCACCGCCGGGAAATGGGCGACGACCAGCAGGGTGCGCACCGTCTCCGGCACGTGGTTGATGACCGTGAGCATGCCCGTCGTGCCCGCGTTGTAGAGGTCGTCGCGCAGCTGCGGCGTCGGCGCCTTCTCCCCCAGCTCCTGGCACACCCAGGTGGTGGTCTGCCGCGTCCGCAGGGCGCTCGAACAGAGGATAAAGTCCGGGACGACGTCGTGCTCGCGCATCCAGCGGCCGGCGGCCGGGGCCTCGTCGTGACCGCGCGCCGCGAGCGGCCGGTCATGGTCGGTCACCTCGGGCGCCGTGGCCGCCTTGGCGTGGCGCAGCAGCAGGAGACGACGCTGATCGGGGCTCATCCGGCGAGTCTATCCAGCCGGACGAACCCCGATCGGTCGGGTCGGATCGCTAGATGGAGTACTCGGGCGCGGCCCAGACGACGACCTCGGGGTGGTCGTAGAACCGGTAGCCCTGGCCGCGCACGGTGCGGACCGTGTTGGCGAGCCGGCCGAGCTTGGAGCGCAGCCGGCGGATGTGCACGTCGATGGTGCGCTCGTTCGGCGCCTCCTCGGCGTTGCGCCACAGACCGGTCAGCAGCTCGTCCCGGCTGACGGTGCGGGTGCCGTTCTCCACGAGGAAGTTCAGCAGCTCGAACTCCTTGAACGTGAGGTTCAGCAGTTCGCCGTCGAGGAACACCTCGCGCCGCGACAGGTCGATGAGGACGCCGGTCGGGCGGTTGACGGTCGGCACGGGCGCCGGTTCGGGCTGCCGCGACCGGACGCCGGTGATGGTCGGGTCGCCGAGCGTGCTGCGGACGACCTCGAGATCGCTGCCGACGGCGTCGTTGGGTGCCAGAGCGACCGCCGCGTAGCTGTCGGCACCGGGGACCACGGAGCGCACATGGGCGCGCAGCTCCTGGACGAGCTTGACCAGGCTGGTGCCGCTCTCGGCGGCCGCCTGCTCGTCGAGGCCGACGTAGATGACGAAGCCGCGGGCCGAGCTCTCGGACTCGGCGGCCGTCACCTCGTCCGGCGCGGGCGCGGCAGCGGTGTCAGTGCCGGACGGCACCGAGCGCAGACCGGAGAAGTGGCCGACGACGGGCATGGGACCGGTCGGCGGAAGCGGGCGGCGAGTGACGAGACCACGCGGCGCAGCGGACTTCTGGCGGTTGCGCAGGGAGATGTGGACGTATCCGGACGAGGCGACAGACATGGGAACCTCACGTGACGACGAAGGTGAACGACTCAGGAATGCGGGCGCGATCCGATCGGATCGAGCGCGGACGCGACGGCTGGCTGGATGAACCGATTCAGCGGGGCATTCGTCGACAACACATTCGCCGCACGGTGGGGTCGACACCGATGCGAGAGATCACGGTCGTGTTGTTCACGTCTCGATTGTGTCGCGCAATCGACCGTACGTGCAAGTAACATAGGCTTCTTTTGTCCACATCGTGAGACGCGTTGTCTCATCTCACTTTCGTCACGAACGCAGAGCGCCGGGCATCGACACCGCCACACGCCTCTGACGTGGGCAGATGTTGATCACCCGGCGTTCTGCGCCTTACTCGCGCACGAACCCGAAAATCAAGTGCTAGCTGGTGGTGCCGTCCGACCCGCTCATCGTGCCGCCGGAGTTGCTCGAGCCGCTGGAGCCGTTGGAGCTCGAACCACTCGAGCTCTGGCCGCTCTGGCTCTGGCTCTGGCTGGTGGTGGACACGGTGGTCAGCCGGATGCTCGTGGCCGTCGCGGAGCCGGACGACGACGTCGTGGCCACCACCGTGACCGTGGCCCCCGTCGTGAGGTCGCCGGCCGACAGCCCGGACGAGGAACTCCCCGACTGACCCGACTGGCCCGACGACGAGTTCCCGGACTGGCCCTGGCCGGACTGACTCTGGCCGGCCTGGCCGTCCCCGTCCTGGTCGAGGTCACCCGGTGGCATGCCACCAGAACCCTGCATGCCACCAGAACCCTGCATGCCACCAGAGCCCTGCATCCCGCCGGGGCCCTGCTGAGTGCCCTGGTTCTGCAGCCCCTGCTGGCCGCGGTCCCCGCCGAGCGAGGTGCGGGTGATCTGGGTGCTGCTGTCGATCGCGTACGTCTTGCTGTACCCGTCGCTGCTCTTGACGGTGATCGAGGTCGTGCTGGCCGCCGTGATGGTGCCGTTCTGCAGCAGCATCGTGACCGTGCTGCCGCTGCGCGAGGTGACGAACTCGCCGTGGAGCGCCGAGCCGAGCTCCGAGCTGACGCCGGTGCCGAGTCCGCCGCCGAGGCCGGACTGGCCGAAGCCGCCGCGGCCCAGGCCGGCGAACCCCTCGCCCGCACCTCCGCGGCCACCCGCCTGCGTCGAGGTCGCCGAGGATGCCGCGACCGCCGCGGCCCCGCCGCCGAGGGCGACGCCGACCGCGACGCCGGCCGCGAGCAGGGACTTCTTCAACGTCCAGGGCCGGGACGACGATGCCGACGGGGGCGCGCCCCACGTCGTGCGGCCCTGCCAGCCGTCGCCGTACGCACCATGCGCCGGCTGACTGGGGGGCATGGCGCGCCCGTCCGTGCCGTCGGGACCAGAGTAGGGCTGCGAGTACGGGCCGGTGGAGGAATCGGGGTACGACCCGGAGTACGGGCCGGACGCGGGAGCCGAGCCCCACGGCTGCGAGCCGGAGGTCGAGCCGTTCGCCGCGCCGGACGTGTGACGGCCGGGGGAGGTCGGCGGGAGCGGAGGCAGCGCGGACGGGCCGGCACCCGGGTCGGAGTGCTGGGCATCGGCACCGCTGGCAGCGCGGCGGGCCTCGGGGTCGCGCGGGTCATGCGGGTACTGCTCGGACATGGGGGTCCTTCCTGTGGGGCTGCCGGAGCAGGCCGGGTACGTCGATGTCTCGAGTCTTCGATCGGGGCCTGTGTCGCGGCTGTGCCCGGTCCCACGCGTCACTGTGCAGTTGAGGTGACCGGTGCAGTTGAGACGACCGGTGCAGTTGAGACGACCGGTGCAGTCGGACGTGCCGGTGCAGTTGGATGTGCCGGTGCAGATGAGGATCCCCGGGCGATACCGAGCGGTCGCTCATCCAGCCGCCCCCGCCGACCCGGCGCGGATCGGGCCGGCCGGACGGCGACGAGACTAGGCTGGGCGCACGATCCTGTGGCCCGGAGCGGAGCCGCGACGCCGCGTTCGCATGCGCCGTGCAGCTCAGTCGATCCCCACCTCACAGCTCTCTCACACGCACAGCTCCGTCACAGGTTCGGCCCAGCAGGGAGCTACCCCGGGACCGGAGACTCGATGTCATGACCGCACGCCAGCAGCGCACCGCCCTGATCGACAGCCTTCCCCGCCTCGAGCACCCGGACGGCTCGCCGATCCGCGCGCTCGTCGTGGACGACGAGCCGTCGCTGGCGGAACTGGTGAGCATCGGGCTGCGGATGGTCGGCTGGGACGTCGAGACCGTGCACGACGGCGAGAACGCCGTCACCGTCGCCCGCTCGTTCCGGCCCGACGTCCTCGTCCTGGACTGGATGCTCCCGGGCTTCGACGGCGTGCAGACGTTGCAGCGCATCCGGCAGTTCGCTCCCGATGTCCCCGCGCTCTTCCTCACCGCGAAGGACGACGTCGAGGACCGCATCCAGGGCCTGAGCGCCGGCGGCGACGACTACGTGACCAAGCCCTTCAGCATGGAGGAGGTGCTGATCCGCCTGCACCGGCTCGTCCAGCGGTCCGGCGTCGCGGCGATCGACGACGCCGAGCTCGTCGTCGGGGATCTCACCCTGAACGTCGACACCCGGGAGGTCACCCGCGGCGGCGACGCGGTCGCGCTGACCGCCACCCAGTTCGAGCTGCTGCGCTATCTGATGGAGAACCCGCGACGTGTGCTCTCCAAGGCGCAGATCCTGGACCGGGTGTGGAACTACGACTTCGGCGGCCAGGCCAACATCGTCGAGCTGTACATCTCCTACCTGCGGAAGAAGATCGACGTCGGCCGCGAACCGATGATCCACACCGTCCGCGGGGCCGGTTACGTGATCAAGCCGGCCGCCTGAGCAGCACGGCCCGGAGCTCGACCGACCCGACCACCCACCCCGAATCGCCACCCAGAACTGCACGACCCAGAACAGCGCGACACCGTCGAACGGAGGCACGACACGATGAGCACGCTCGCGGGCGCTCCGGCGACCCGGGTCCGGGGCCCGGCCGGCTGGCACCTGCGCACCCGGGTCATCGCGGTCGCGCTGCTGATGCTCGCCACCATCTGCGTCACGGTGGGCCTCGTGACCCTCACCGCTGTCAACCTGTTCGTCACGAACCAGCTCGACGGGCGCCTCCACGAGGCGTCCCAGCGCGCCGTGAACTTCAGCGCTCCCCCGCCCGGCGGCGGCGACCACGACGCCTCGGACCCGCTGCAGGCGCGCGGGCAGGGTGCGGGCACCCTCAACGCCCTCATCGTCGGCGGCGCCGTCAACACGTCCGGCGTGATCGACCGGAACGGCAACCGGCAGTCCCTCTCGGCGTCGGACCGCTCGGCACTCGCCTCGCTGCCGACGACGTCGGAACCGGCCGAACGCAACCTGTCCATCGGCGACTACCGGCTCGTGGCCACCCAGGTCACCAACGGCGTCGTGGTCACCGGGCTGCCACTGACCGACCGCAACGACCTCCTCCGGGACATCACCGGCACCTTCGCCCTCGTCTCGCTCGGCGGCCTCGCGCTGACCGGCGTCATCGGCGTCGTCGTCATCCGGCGCACGCTGCGCCCGCTCGAGGACGTCAGCGCCGTCGCCACCCAGGTCGCACGGTTGCCGCTGGACGCCGGCGAGGTGCGGCTCGCGCAACGGGTGCCCCCGCGGCTCGCGGACCCGCACACCGAGGTCGGCTCGGTGGGCCACGCACTGAACCAGATGCTCGACAACGTCTCCTCCGCCCTCGACGCCCGCCAGCGCAGCGAGACCCGCGTGCGGCAGTTCGTCGCCGACGCCTCGCACGAGCTGCGCACCCCGCTCGCGGCGATCCGCGGCTACACCGACCTGGTGCGGATGACGGAGGACCTGAGCGAGGACGGCGCCCGATCGCTCGGCCGGGTCGAGTCCCAGTCGCGGCGGATGACGTCGCTCGTCGAGGACCTGCTGCTGCTCGCGCGGCTCGACGAGGGCCAGCAGCCCGAGTTCGCCGACGTCGACCTGGGCGAACTCGTCGTCGAGGTCGTCACCGACGCGCAGGTCACCGCGCGGGATCACCACTGGGTCATCGCCGTGCCCGACGACCCGGTCCCCGTGCGCGCCGATCCCCGGCAGCTCACGCAGGTGCTGACGAATCTGCTCTCGAACGCCCGCAAGCACACCGACGCCGGCACGACCGTGACGACCACGGTGAGCCGGTCGAGCGACGGGCGCGACGCGGTCCTCTCCGTCGTCGACACGGGGCCCGGCATCGACCCCGAGTTCCTCGAGCAGATCTTCGCCCGGTTCGCCCGGGCCGACGCCGCACGCAGCGGCACCGACGGCACCACCGGACTCGGCCTGGCCATCGTCGAGGCCATCGTGGCGGCACACGGCGGCCGGATCGAGGTATCGTCGCGGCCGGGGCGGACCGAGTTCGCCGTCCGCCTGCCGCTCGTCTCGCGCAGCCGGCCCGCCGTCGGGGCCGGAGCCGCCTGATGTGACAACAAGTTGTCAACACATTTGTCACAGGATGTTGTCACGCGTGATTGACAAACCTGTGTGATCTGCGCGACGCTGATCCGGTGATCCCGCACCGGAGCGGATGCCCGGTGCCACTCGAGGAGAGGGCACGACCATGAGAACGTTGACGAAGCTCGCTGCCGCGCTCACGCTGGCGACGGTACCCTTCCTGGCCATCGCCCCCGCCGCTTCCGCCGCGCCGTACGGCAAGAGCGCCCCGAGCGGCTCGACCATCCAGATCGTCGGCGGCGAGCAGGCCCCGGCAACGCCGTGGGCCGTGCAGCTGATCTTCAAGCAGGGCACCGGCACGTACGGCTGCACCGGCGAGCAGGTCAACGCCCGGTGGGTCCTCACGGCCCGCCACTGCGTCGACGGCACGACGGCGATGAACGTCTACCACAGCAACAGCACGACCAACCGCGGCACCCCCACCGCCGCGGACTCGTGGGGCTACGGGCCCGCCGGCGACGTCGCGCTCGTGCACCTGAGCACCGCGGTGAACCTGAGCAGCTACCCCTCGCTCAACCTCTCCTACTCGCCCACGAAGACCGGCACGGCCACCATCATGGGCTACGGTCTGCGCGCCGACGCGACCCCCTCCACGGGTCTGTACCAGGCCACGGTGCAGCGCAACGGCCGCACCCGGGACGCCTACCGCGGCATCGCCCAGCACGTCAACGGCGTGACCGGCGCGTCCAACCACGGCGACTCCGGTGGCCCGATCATCGTCAACGGCGCCATCGTCGGCGTGTGCTCCACCGGTGACTCCGCCGATCCGGGCAGCGACATCCACGCCGGGTCGAACTACGCGGTGCTGTCCCAGGACGCCAGCTGGATCCGCACCACCATCAGCCAGTGAGCTGATCCGTCAAGACCCGGGAACAGGGGATCCCCCACCTCTGAACCCGTGATCCGAGCCCGGGGTCTCCCCCACCCCAGCGCTGCTCGGACCGATCGAGGCTGGCCGCATCATCGATGCGGCCAGCCTCGACTGCTTTCCGGGAACGGTCCGCTGACCGGTCGATCCGGCTGACGCCGGGCATCCCGGGGTTCGCCGACATCCACAGTCGTCGCACAGCCACCCGCTACGAGCGGCAAAAGTGGCGTCACGACAGTGGTCGGTATGACAGCTCCGATCTCCGCTCCCCTGCTCGTCGCCGGTGTCGCGACGGACCCCCCGACGGTGGCGCCGCGCCTGCAGCGGGGACCCGTGGACACCACCGGCCCCGTCCCCGTCCTCGACGTCACCATCCCCGTGTACAACGAGGAGAAGGACATCGAGGCGGCGCTCCGTCGCCTGCACCGGCACCTGACGGACCAGTTCCCGCACAGCTTCGCCATCACCGTCGCGGACAACGCGAGCACCGACGACACGCTGCCGGTCGCCGAGCGGGTCGCTCGGGAGCTGCCCGAGGTGCGAGTCGTCCACCTCGACGAGAAGGGGCGGGGGCGGGCGCTGCGCCGCGTGTGGTCCGACTCCCCGTCGCCCGTGCTCGCCTACATGGACGTCGACCTCTCCACCGACCTCGCGGCGCTCGGCCCCCTGGTGGCACCGCTGATCTCGGGCCACTCGGACGTCTCCATCGGCACCCGCCTGGCTCGCGGCTCCCGCGTCGTGCGCGGTGCCAAGCGGGAGTTCATCTCCCGCTCGTACAACCTGCTCCTGCGCTCCTCCCTCGGCGCCCGGTTCTCCGACGCGCAGTGCGGCTTCAAGGCCATCCGCGGGGACGTCGCCCGGATGCTGCTGCCCTACACCGAGGACAACGCCTGGTTCTTCGACACCGAGCTGCTCGTCCTCGCCGAACGCAGCGGCCTGCGGATCGCCGAGGTGCCGGTGGACTGGACGGACGATCCCGACTCGACGGTCGACATCGTGCGGACGGCCGTCGACGACGTCAAGGGGATCGTGCGGATCAGCCGGGACCTCGTCCGCGGGCGGATCCCTGTCGAACAGCTGCGCACCGCCGTCGGGCGCGGCACCATCCCCGGCCAGACGTCGACCCTGTTCACCCAGGTCGTGCGCTTCGGCGTCGTGGGCGTCGCCTCGACGCTCGCCTACCTCGGGATCTTCGTGCTGTTCCGGCTGTGGGTCGACCCGCAGGCGGCCAACCTGATCGCGCTGCTGACGACCGCGATCGGCAACACCGCCGCGAACCGGATCTTCACCTTCGGCGTCAGCGGCTCCGCGGGGGCGCTCAAGCACCACGTGCAGGGGCTGATCGTCTTCGGCATCGGCCTGGCCCTCACCTCGGGCGCCCTCGCCGCCGTGCATGCGTCCGGTTCCCCGCACCGCGCCGTCGAGGTGGCCGCCGTCGTCGGCGCCAACCTCCTCGCCACCCTCGTCCGGTTCCTCCTGTTCCGGCTCTGGGTGTTCCGGCCCGGCTCCCGCGGCGCGAGCCGGACGGGCGGCACTCCCGTCTCCGACGTTCCCGTGACCACCGCGCCGGCCAACCCGCTGGCTGACGCCATCGCCGGAATGGCGCCGACCCCGGCCCTCAGCACCCCCTCGATCCCCGCCTCCCCCGCCTCCCCGGCCTTCACGAAGGACACGAACCGATGAGCACCTCGACCTCCGCGACCGGCACCCCGGAGCGCCGGACCACCGCCCCGCCCCGCTACCTCCTGGACGCGACCTCCGCGACGGACGTGATCGATCACCCGCAGCAGCACGCGGACCGGCACGCCGCCCCTGACGACGAGCGGACCCGCCGGTCCCACGCCGCCGGTCGGGGGATCGGCCGCTGGGTGACGGGCGGCGACCAGCCCCGCCGGGTCCGGCCGTCCGCCCTGGGCCTGCTGCTGGGCACCGGGCTCCTCTACTTCTGGAACCTGACGATCTCCGGCTACGGCAACTCCTTCTACGCCGCCGCCATCCAGGCCGGGACGAAGAGCTGGACGGCGCTGCTGTTCGGCTCCCTCGACGCCGGCAACGCCATCACGGTGGACAAGCCGCCGGCCTCCCTGTGGCTCCCGGCCCTGCTCGGCCGCCTGTTCGGCTTCAACTCGTTCACGGTGCTCGCCCCGCAGGCCCTCATGGGCGTGGCCGCGGTCGGGTTGCTGTACGCCGCGGTCAAACGGACGAGCGGCCCCGCGGCCGGGCTCATCGCCGGTGCGGCGCTCGCCCTCACGCCGGTCGCGACCCTGATGTTCCGCTTCGACAACCCGGACGCCCTGCTCACGCTGTGCCTCGTCGCGGCGGGCTACGCGGTGGTGCGGGCTTGTCAGAAGCACGGCGCGCGCTGGCTCTTCCTCGCCGGCGCGCTGCTCGGCCTGGCGTTCCTGACCAAGATGCTGCAGGGCTTCCTCACCATCCCCGCGCTCGCCCTCGCCTACCTGTGGGCGGCGAACACCGGGATCGGTCGGCGCCTCCTGAACCTGCTCGCCGCGCTCGGCGGCATCCTCGTCGTCGCCGGCAGCTACCTGCTCGTCTTCCAGCTCACCCCCGCGGATGCGCGGCCCTACATGGCCGGCACGCAGACCAACAGCTTCCTCGAGCTCACCTTCGGCTACAACGGCCTCGGCCGCATCTTCGGCGGCGAGGGCAACGGCGGCGGTGGCGGCGGCATGGGCGGAGGCGGCAACACCGGCTTCGGCGGCTCCACCGGCGTCCTGCGCATGTTCAACTCCGCGTTCGGCTCCGAGGTCTCCTGGCTGATCCCGGCCGCCGTGATCCTTCTCGTCGCCGGCCTCTGGTTCACCCGGCGAGCGCCGCGCACCGACCTGACGCGGGCCTCCCTCATCCTCTGGGGCGGCTGGATGATCGTGACCGCCGGCATCTTCTCCTTCATGGAGGGCACGATCCACCCGTACTACGCCGTCGCCCTGGCGCCCGGCATCGCCGCCCTCGTCGGCATCGGCGCCGTCGAGCTCTGGCGCGGCCGGACGTACCTCGCCCCGCGCATCGTCCTGGCGGTCAGCATCCTCGCGACCGCCGTCTGGTCCTTCGCCCTGCTGTCCACCGCATCGAGCTGGCTGCCGTGGCTGAAGTGGGTGCAGCTCGCGCTCGGCGTGCTGACCGCGACCGCGCTGGTGTTCCGGCTCGACGCGGTGCGCCGGATGGGCGTGGCCGTGATCATCGCGGCCCTGCTCTCCTCGGGCCTCGGCATGGGCTCGTGGGCGATCGCGACGGCGGCGTCGGCGCACTCCGGGTCGATCCCGACGTCCGGCCCGGCGAGCGCCGGCGGCGGCATGGGTGGCGCTCGGGCCGGCGGTATGCCCGGCGGTACGACGGGCCAGGCACCCGGCGGCACGACGGGTCAGACTCCCGGCGGCACGACGGGTCAGACTCCCGGCGGCACGACGGGCCAGAACGGGACGACCGGCCAGGCTCCCGGCGGTACCACCGGCCAGGCACCGACGGGGCAGGCACCCGGCGGCATGGGTGAGGCGGGCGGCGCCAACGCCGAGCTGACGGCGCTGCTGCAGAAGACGACCACCACCTGGTCCGCGGCCATCTCGGGGGCGACCGGTGCGGCCGATCTCGAGCTCGCGTCCAACACGTCGGTGATCGCGCTCGGCGGCTGGAACGGCTCGGATCCCTCCCCGACGCTGGCCCAGTTCCAGCAGATGGTCCGCGACGGGAAGATCAGCTACTTCATCTCCGGTGGCGGCATGGGCGGCGGCGGAGGGATGGGCGGCGGCTCGTCGTCCTCGTCCGAGATCGCCCAGTGGGTGGCCGCGAACTACACCGCCACCACCGTCGGCTCGAGCACGGTCTACGACCTGCGCTCCTGACCCCACCGCCACCATCTGACCCCCACCTCCCGCCAGCTCGTCGATAGACGTTCACCGGTGCTCCGATTCGGGCCCGATCGAACATCTGTCGACGAGCTGGCGGACCCCTCTCCCCGAAGGAGAAGACGCATGACGACCTCCCTCGCCGGCTCGACCGGCACGTTCGACGCCGCGGGCCCCGGCCGGGGAACCGACGCCCACGCCGATGACCCGGCCGGCAGCCCGTCCGCTCGACGCAGCCGGCGCACCGCCCGCCGCGTCGCGGGCGACCCCGGCCGGACCCGCCTGGCCCGGGGTGCTTCCCGGCTGGGCAGCCGGGTGCGGCCGACGCGGCAGACCTGGCCGGTGTACGCGCTGCTCGTCGCGACCGCCGTCCTCTACCTGGCGGGCCTGGACGCCTCCGGCTGGGCCAACCCCTTCTACTCCGCGGCGGCACAGGCCGGGTCGCAGAATTTCACGGCCTTCCTCTTCGGTTCCTCCGACGCCGCCAACGCGATCACCGTGGACAAACCGCCGGCGTCCCTGTGGTTCATGGCGATCTCGGTCAAGCTGTTCGGCCTGAACTCGTTCGCCATCCTCCTGCCGCAGGCGCTGATGGGCGTCGCGGCCGTCGGCACCGTGTACGCCGCGGTGACCCGGGTGGCCGGCCGGGTCGGCGGCCTGATCGGCGGCGCCGCCCTCGCGGTGACGCCCGTCGCGACGCTGATGTTCCGATTCAACAACCCGGACGCGCTGCTGGTGCTCCTCCTCAGCCTCGCCGCGTACGCCACGGTCCGGTCCATCCAGAGCGGCCGGGCCCGCTGGCTGATCGCCTGTGGCGTGCTCATCGGCTTCGCCTTCCTGACCAAGCAGCTGCAGGCCCTGCTCGTCGTCCCCGGCTTCGGGCTGGTCTACCTGGTGGCCGCGCCGCACCGCGTCGGCCGGCGGCTCCTGCACCTGCTCGGGGCGATGGCCGCGCTCGTCGTCTCGGCGGGCTGGTGGATCGCGCTGGTCGAACTGACCCCGGCGCAGTACCGCCCGTACATCGGCGGCACGCAGACCAACTCGATCCTCGAGCTGACCTTCGGCTACAACGGGTTCGGCCGGCTCACGGGCGACGAGGTGGGCAGCGTCGGCGGCGGCGGGGCGACGTCGACGACGGGTCTGTGGCGAATGTTCTCCGCCTCCTTCGGTGGCCAGATCTCCTGGCTGCTGCCGGCCGCCCTCGTGCTGATGATCGCCGCCCTGTGGATGACCCGGCGGGCGCCGCGGACCGACCCCGCCCGCGCCGCGCTGCTGGTCTGGGGCAGCTGGCTGCTCGTCACCGGCCTGGTGTTCAGCCTCATGGCGGGCATCATCCACGAGTACTACTCGGTGGCGCTCGCCCCGGCCATCGCGGCCGTCGTCGGGATCAGCGCCGGGCTGCTGTGGTCGCAGCGGGACGCCGGGCGGCCGGCCCCGGTGCCCGCCCTGCTGCTCGGATCGACCGTGATGATCACCGCGTTCTGGGCGTACATCCTCCTCGCCCGGACGCCGACCTTCCTGCCGTGGCTGCGCTGGGTCGTCCTCTTCGGCGGGATGCTCGCCGGCGTCGGGCTCGTGATGCTGCCGCACCTGACCCGGCCCGCAGGGCGGGCGGTGGCCGCCGTCGCCGTCGTCCTCGCCCTCGCGGGCCCGGCGTCGTACGCGGTGCAGACCGCCTCGACCGGCCACACCGGCGCCATCGTGACCGCCGGCCCGTCGACCGGCATGGGCTTCGGCGGCCGCGGTGGGATGGCCCCTGGTGGCGCGATGCCGCAGGGCATGGGCCAGACGGGCGCGGGCCAGACGGGTGCGGGCCAGACGGGTGCGGGTCAGGCCACCGGCCAGCAGGCCGGCCCCGGCGGCCAGGGCGGCGCGGGCGGCATGGGAGGACTGCTCAACGCCACGACGCCGGGCACCGCCCTGGTCGCGGCCCTGACCCAGAACGCCGGGACCTACACCTGGGCGGCCGCCGTCGTCGGCTCGAACAACGCCGCCGGGTACCAGCTGGCCACCGGGCTGCCCGTCATGGCGGTCGGCGGCTTCAACGGCACCGATCCCGCCCCGACGCTCGCCCAGTTCCAGCAGCTGGTGAAGGAGGGGAAGATCCACTACTGGATCGCCGGCACGATCGGGATGCAGGCCAACGGTGGGTCCGACGCGGCCAGCCAGATCGACGCGTGGGTGCAGGCGACCTACACGGCGACGACGATCGACGGCGTCACCGTGTACGACCTCACTTCCTGACCGCTCCACCCGCCAGCTCGCGCACGTTCGGTCCAGTGCGACACATTCGGTCGAGGGTTCGACCGACCATGTCGTTCTCGGCCGAACGTGCGAGCACCACGTCTCGGGATCGCGCCACCCCGGGGAGGGCGGGGCCGCCGTTCATCCCGCCGAAACACGCGGTCGAGTATCCTGATGTGACGCAGGACGCCCCGCCGCCAACGGGGGTCGTCCGGCAGGCTGTGATCCGCGGCGGGAGAGTCCCGCACCTGCGGGCGCCGAAGGAGCAATTTCCTCCCCGGGAATCTCTCAGGCCCCTGTACCGCCGTGGCGAGCCACCTCTGGAAAGCAGCCCTCGCGGGCTCACCGACGGTGCAAGCCGGCCCGACCGACACCCGGACCCGGCGGAATCTCTCAGGTCCGATACAGAGCGGGGAGGGACCCGTCCGTACCGGCACCCGCCGGCTGACCGACCTCCGGAGTTCCTCATGATCTCGTCCACCCCCGCGGCGTTCGTCGACCGCCACATCGGCGCCCGGCGCGACGAGCACGTCAAGCACATGCTCAACGCCATCGACCTCGACTCGGTCGAGGCGCTCGCCGCGATCGCCGTTCCCGACAGCATCAAGCAGGACGAGCCGCTCGAGCTCGGCACGGCCCTGAGCGAGTCCGACACCCTCGCCGCCCTCCGGGCCCTGGCGACCAAGAACGTCCAGCGGGTGCAGATGATCGGCCAGGGCTACTACGACACCGTCACCCCGCCGGTCATCCGCCGCACCGTCGTCGAGAACCCCGCCTGGTACACCGCCTACACCCCGTACCAGCCCGAGATCTCCCAGGGTCGGCTCGAGGCCCTGCTGAACTTCCAGACCGCGGTCGCGGACCTGACCGGGCTGCCCATCGCCAACGCCTCCCTGCTCGACGAGGCCACCGCCGTCGCCGAGGCCGTCCTTCTCATGCGCCGGGCGAACAAGAACAAGGACGCGAAGAACGGCATCACGGTCCTCGACGCCGACCTGTTCCCGCAGACCATCGCCGTCGTCACCGGCCGCGCGAAGGCGCTCGGCTTCGAGGTCGTCGTCACCGACCTCTCCGCCGGCCTTCCCGAGGGCCCCGTCAACGGCATCGTGCTGCAGCAGCCGGGCGCCTCCGGCCGCGTCGAGATCGCCACCGAGCTGATCGATGCGGCGAAGGAGCGGGGTGCGATGGTCACCGTCGCCGCCGACCTGCTCGCGCTGACCCTGATCACCTCCCCCGGCGAGCAGGGTGCCGACATCGCCGTCGGCTCCGCCCAGCGCTTCGGCGTCCCCTTGTTCTACGGCGGCCCGCACGCCGCGTTCATCGCCGTCCACCAGGGCCTGGAACGGCAGCTGCCGGGCCGGCTGGTGGGCGTCTCCAAGGACGACGCCGGCACCCCCGCGTACCGGCTCGCCCTGCAGACCCGCGAGCAGCACATCCGCCGGGAGAAGGCGACGTCGAACATCTGCACCGCGCAGGCGCTGCTCGCCATCGTCGCCGGGATGTACGCCGTCTACCACGGTCCCGAGGGCCTGAAGGCGATCGCCGAGCGCGTGCATGGCCACGCCCGCGAGGTCGCCACGGCGCTCGACGCCGCCGGCGTCACCGTGGCACACGCGAGCTTCTTCGACACCGTCACCGCGTCCGTGCCGGGTCGGGCCGACGAGGTCGTCGCCGCCGCCGAGCGCGAGGGCGTGAACCTGCGCCGGGTCGACGCGGACACCGTCAGCATCTCCTGTGACGAGCTGACGATCAGCGCCCACGTCCTGACGGTCGCCCGGGCGTTCGGCTCCGACGTCGACGCCGCCCCCGCGCCCGACGCGCGCTTCACCCTGCCGGCCGAGGCCCGGCGGTCCAGCGACTACCTGACCCACCCGGTGTTCCACACCTACCGCTCCGAGACGCAGATGATGCGATACCTGCGTCGCCTCTCGGACCGGGACCTGGCCCTGGACCGCACCATGATCCCGCTCGGTTCCTGCACGATGAAGCTGAACGCGACGGTCGAGATGGAGGCCATCACCTGGCCCGAGTTCGCCGGCATCCACCCGTTCGCCCCGGACTCCCAGACCGCCGGCTGGCGCGAGCTGATCGGCGAACTCGAGGCCGACCTGGCCGCGATCACCGGGTACGACCGGGTGTCCATCCAGCCCAATGCCGGGTCCCAGGGCGAACTGGCCGGCCTGCTCGCGATCCGCGGCTACCACGTCAGCCGCGGCGACGACCAGCGCACGGTCTGCCTCATCCCGGCGTCGGCGCACGGCACGAACGCCGCCTCGGCGGTCCTCGCCGGCCTGAGCGTCGTCGTCGTCGCGACCGCCGACAACGGCGAGATCGAGCACGACGACCTCGCCGCGAAGATCGAGGCCAACCGGGACACCCTGGCCGCGATCATGATCACCTACCCGTCGACCCACGGCGTGTACGACGCCGACGTGCGCATGGTGTGCGACGCGGTGCACGAGGCGGGCGGCCAGGTCTACATCGACGGGGCGAACATGAACGCCCTCGTCGGCCTCGCCCGTCCGGGCCGGTTCGGCGGCGACGTCTCCCACCTGAACCTGCACAAGACGTTCTGCATCCCCCACGGCGGCGGCGGCCCCGGCGTCGGACCGGTCGCGGTGCGCGAGCACCTGGCGCCGTTCCTGCCCGGCGACGCGGCGACGTGGAACGTCGGCGACGACGGTGTCGGCATCCCCGTGTCCGCCTCGCTGTTCGGCTCCGCCGGCGTGCTGCCGATCTCGTGGGCGTACATCAAGCTGATGGGCGGCGAGGGCCTGACCCAGGCGACGACGTCGGCGCTGCTGGCGGCCAACTACGTGGCCCGCCGGCTCAACGAGCACTTCCCCGTCCTCTACACCGGCGAGGCCGGCCTGGTGGCGCACGAGTGCATCCTCGACCTGCGGGACCTGACCGCCCGCACCGGCGTCACCGCCGAGGACGTCGCCAAGCGGCTGATCGACTTCGGCTTCCACGCCCCGACCCTGTCCTTCCCGGTGGCCGGCACCCTCATGGTGGAGCCCACCGAGTCCGAGGACCTGGCCGAGCTGGACCGGTTCGTCGACGCGATGGTCGCCATCCGCGCGGAGATCGACGCCGTGGCCGACGGCGCGATGGCCGTCGCCGAGTCCCCGCTGCGCCGCGCCCCGCACACCGCGGCCGCCGTCGTCACGAGCGACTGGGACCGCCCCTACACCCGCGAACAGGCCGCCTTCCCGGGCGCGACCCGCACGCAGGACAAGTACTTCGCTCCGGTCGGCCGCATCGACGGCGCCGGTGGGGACCGCAACCTGGTCTGCGCGTGCCCGCCGCTGAGCGCGTTCGAGAACTGACGTCCTCGCCGCTCACACCGACCTCTCACGCCGACCTCACGAGACCGGAGTATCCCCATGACCGAGACCACCACGCAGCGCTTCACGGCGCTGTACGACGTCCACGCCGCCCTCGGCGCCTCCTTCACCGACTTCGGCGGCTGGCAGATGCCGCTGAAGTACGGGTCGGAACTCGCCGAGCACCGCGCCGTCCGCTCCACGGCGGGCCTCTTCGACCTCTCCCACATGGGCGAGATCCAGGTGCACGGCCCGCGGGCCGGCGCCTTCCTCGACCACGCCCTGGTCGGCCGGCTGTCCGCCATCGCGGTGGGCAAGGCCAAGTACTCGCTGATCTGCGCCGAGGACGGCGGGATCATCGACGACCTGATCGTCTATCGGCTGGAGGAGGACGAGTACCTTGTCGTCCCGAACGCCGGGAACGCGGCGACCGTGTCCTCCGAGCTGGCGACCCGGCTGGCCGCCTTCACCGGCATCGACGCGGACGGCGTCACCCTGAGCGACGTGTCCGCGGAGACGTCGCTGATCGCCGTGCAGGGCCCGAACGCCGAGGCGATCGTGCGCGCCGTCGTCCCGGCGGAGCAGGCCCGGGCCGTCCCCGGCCTGCGGTACTACGCGGCCGTGCGGGTCACGGCCGCGGGCGTGCCCGTGCTGCTGGCCCGCACCGGGTACACGGGCGAGGACGGCTTCGAGCTGTTCGTCGCGAACGACGACGCGGCCGGCCTCTGGGCCGCGCTGCGGACCGCCGGCGAGCCGCACGGCCTCGTGCCCTGCGGGCTGGCGGCCCGCGACTCGCTGCGCCTCGAGGCGGGGATGCCGCTGTACGGCAACGAGCTCTCCCGCGACCGGACGCCGTTCGCGGCGGGCCTCGGCGGCGTGGTCGCCCTGGCGTCCAAGGAGGACGACTTCGTCGGCCGTGCCGCGCTGCAGACGGCGAAGGACGCCGGCGAGGGCGCCACCAGCGGTCAGCGCCTGGTCGGGTTGAAGGGCCTGGGGCGGCGGTCCGCCCGCTCGCACTACGCGGTGCTGGCCGACGGCGCGCAGGTCGGCGAGGTCACCTCCGGCCAGCCCAGCCCCACCCTCGGCTACCCGGTCGCGATGGCCTACGTCGACGTCGCCCTGTCCGAGCCCGGCACCCGCCTCGACGTGGACCTGCGCGGGAAGGCCGAACCGTTCGAGGTCGTCGCCCTGCCGTTCTACCGGCGCGAGCAGTAGTCTCTCCCCCCGCTTTCCCGCACGAGTCTCCCGCACGAGAAGAGGAACCCCTCCATGAGCTCTGTCCAGACCGGCCTGCGCTACTCCGTCGAACACGAGTGGATCGACACCGAGGCGTCGCCCGCGAAGGTGGGCGTCTCGAAGGTCGCCGCCGACGCCCTCGGCGACGTCGTCTACGTCGACCTGCCCGAGGTGGGCGCCACGGTGACCGCGGGTGAGACCTGCGGCGAGATCGAGTCGACGAAGAGCGTCTCGGACCTCTACTCCCCCGTCACCGGCACGGTGGCCGCCGTCAACGACGACGTCGCCGACAACCCGGCCCTGGTCAACGAGGACCCGTACGGCGCCGGCTGGCTGTTCACCGTCGAGGTCGAGACGGAGGGCCCACTGCTGTCGGCCGAGGAGTACGCGCAGCAGAACGACGTGACGCTGTAGGGTCACGCGTCCGGCGATCAGGCCGGTGGGTCACGGCTTCGCGCCCTCCTCGGGGGGCCCGTCACCGGCCTGTTGTCGTTGTCCGGGTCCCCGTTGAGCGGCGGACGTGGTCGGTCGAAAGCGACCTGATCGGTCGTCTGTTCGGCCGAACTCGTCCTTCGCGACCGAACCAATCGGAGTCATGCCGGTGCCGTCAGGGCTTCGCGCCCTCCTCGGGCTCCGGCGGGGTCTCCTTGCCGGCGGCCTCGTCGCGGGCGGCCCACTCCAGCAGCGGCGCGATGTCGTAGACGGCCTCGTCGATGCCCTCGTGCAGGTCGCCGAGTTCGGCGAACCGGGCCGGCATCGTCGCGATGGTGAAGTCGCCCGGCTCGGCGTCGTCGATCTCGTCCCAGCGCAGCGGCGCCGAGACGGTGCCGATGTCGTTGCCGCGCACCGAGTAGGCGCAGGCGATGGTGTGGTCGCGGGCGTTCTGGTTGAAGTCGACGAAGACGGCGGACGGGTCGCGGTCCTTGCGCCACCACGTCGTCGTCACGTTGTCGGGCAGCCGCCGTTCGACCTCACGGGCGAAGGCCAGGGCGCCGCGGCGGACGTCGCCGAACCCGTGCTCGGGCGCGATACGGACGTAGACGTGCAGGCCGTCACCGCCGCTGGTCTTGGGCCAGCCGGTGGCGCCGAGCTCGTCGAGGATCTCGTGGGCCACGTGCGCGGTCTTCCGGACGTCGGCCCAGGTGGCGTCGGGCATCGGGTCGATGTCGATGCGCCACTCGTCGGGCTTCTCGGTGTCGGCGCGGCGGCTGTTCCACGGGTGGAACTCGACGGTGCTCATCTGCACGGCCCAGACGACGTCGGCCGGCTTGGTCACGCACAGCTCGTCGGCGTGCAGGTTCCAGCGCGGGAAGTGCAGGCGCACCGTCTCCACCCACGGCGGGGCGCCGTGCGGCAGCCGCTTCTGGTGCACCTTCTTGCCGGCGGCGCCGTCGGGGAACCGGTGCAGCATGCACGGACGGTCGCGCAGCGCACGGACGATGCCGGGCCCCACGCTGCGGTAGTACTCCGCGAGGTCCCGCTTGGTCTCCCCGCGGGCCGCGAAGTACACGCGGTCGGGGCTGGAGAGGCGCACGTCGTAGCCGTCGACGTCGAGCACGACCGGATCCCCGAACTCACCCTTGGTGGACATGCCCCCACGCTCACCGATCCCCGGCGACTCGTCAAGTGACGACGAGAGAGACGTGGTCCGGAGTGACCGCGCACGTCAGGCGCGCAGCAGGGACCGCAGGGTGCCGATCGTGTCGGCGTCCGCGGGCTGCTTGTCCTCCCGGTACCGCTTGACGCGCGCGAAGCGCAGCGCGACGCCGCCGGGGTAGCGGGTCGAGGACTGCACGCCGTCGATGGCGATCTCGACGACGGTGACCGGCTCGACGTACACGGTGTGCGCGGTGCGGCGGGTCTCGATCTCGGCGAAGCGCTCGGTCTGCCAGCGCAGCAGCTCGTCGGTCAGCCCCTTGAACGTCTTGCCGACCATGACGTACCCGCCCGGCTCGCCGAACTCCCCGTCGAGGTCCAGCGCCCCCAGGTGCAGGTTGGACAGCCAGCCCTGGCGCCGGCCGGAACCCCACTCGCACGCGAGCACGACGAGGTCGTACGTGTGCACCGGTTTGACCTTGATCCAGCTCGACCCGCGCCGGCCCGCGGCGTAGGGCGAGTCGATCGCCTTGACGACGACGCCCTCCTGGCCGGCGGCGAGCGCCTCGGCGGACACCCGCTCGGCGGTCGCGGCGTCGTCGGTGACCGTCCCGGGCACCCGCAGCTCCGGCGCTATCCGCTCGAGCTCGGCGAGGCGCACGGACAGCGGCTCGTCGAGCAGATCGCGCCCGTCCACGTGCAGGACGTCGAAGAACCACGGCGTCAGCACCGTCTCCCGCGCGGTCGCGGAGTCGGCCATCGTGCCGAACCGGGACATCGTCTGCTGGAACGGACGGGGCGCACCGGCCTCGTCGAGGGCGAGGGTCTCGCCGTCGAAGATGACGTCCCGCACCGGCAACCCGCGGACCGCCTCGACCACGTCGGGAAGCCGGTCGGTCACCTCGGCGAGGCTGCGGGTGAAGACGCGCACGTCGTCCCCGGCGCGGTGGACCTGGATGCGGGCACCGTCGAGCTTGTACTCCACCGACGCCTCCCCGGTCGTCCCGAGGGCGTCGGTGGGGGTGGCGGCGGTCGCGGCGAGCATCGGCAGCACGGGGCGGCCCACGACGAGGCCGACGGCGGCGAGCGCGTCCGCATCCTCGGTGAGCGCGAGGCGGGCGGTGCGCCCGAGATCGCCGGAGAGCATGACGGCGCGCCGGACGAGGGCGACAGGGTGCTCGGAGGCGGCCGCGACGGCGTCGGTCAGCACGCCCTCGAGCGCCCCGGTGCGGACATCACCGAGCAGGACGCGGGCGATGAAGTCCTGCTCCGCGGCGGTGGCCCGCGCCATGAGCGCGGCCAGGTCGCGGGAGCGGACGGCGTCGGACCCGGACCCGGTCGTGGCGAGCAGCCGGTCGAGGAACACGTCGAGGTCGGCGACGGTCAGGGACGGCTCCGCGGCGGGGTCGCCGGTGATGGCGCCGATGCTGCGGTAGCCGACGCCCACCCGGCCCTGCCGTGGCCGGCCGATCAGGAACCCGACGGCGGGCGCGACGTCATCGGGGTCGAGGCGGCGCAGCAGGTCCGCGAGCGCGTCGACCTTGGCGAGCCGGGAGCGGGTGGCGGTGACGGCGGTGGTCGTCGCGACGACGTCATCGAGGAGCACGAGCCCAGTCTGTCACCGGCCCCCGCGCTGACTGGTCAATAGATGCCGCTTTCGACCGGTCCTCACCCGCTGGAACCGTCATCTATCGACCAGTCAGCGGGAGGGGGGGTCAGTCGACGACGCCGTAGAGGCGGTCACCGGCGTCACCGAGGCCCGGCACGATGTACCCGTTCTCGTCGAGCTTCTCGTCGATCGAGGCGAGCACGATGGTGACCCGGTCGTTGTCGCGGAGCTTCTCCTCGAGCGCAGCGAGGCCCTCGGGCGCGGCCAGCAGGCAGATGCAGGTGACGTCCTCGGCGCCGCGGGCGAAGAGGAAGTTGATCGCCTCGCGCAGGGTGCCGCCGGTCGCGAGCATCGGGTCGAGCACGAACACCTGGCGGCCGGTCAGGTCGTCGGGCAGGCGCTCGGCGTAGGTGACGGCCTCGAGGGTCTGCTCGTTGCGGGCCATGCCGAGGAAGCCGACCTCGGCGGTGGGCACCAGGCGGGTCATGCCCTCGAGCATGCCGAGACCGGCGCGCAGGATCGGGACGACGAGCGGGGTCGGCTTGTCCAGCCCGGTCCCCGTGGTGGTCGCGACGGGGGTGGTCACCTCGACCTCGTGCACCCGCACGTTGCGGGTGGCCTCGTAGGCCAGCAGCGTCACCAGCTCCTCGGTCAGCTGCCGGAAGACGGGCGAGTTGGTGCTCTCGTCGCGGAGCACGGAGAGCTTGTGGGCGACGAGAGGGTGGTCGACGTGGCTGACGCGCATGGTGCCAAAACTACCAGCGGGCACAATGGCCTCATGCGCCTGCCCGCCCTCTCCCCCGTTGCGCGTGAGCAGCACCACGCCTGGATGGGTCTCGCGCTGGCGGAGGCGGACGCGGCCCTCGCCCACGACGACGTTCCCATCGGCGCCGTCGTCGTCGGCCCGGACGGGACCGTGCTGGGCGCCGGGCACAACCGGCGCGAGGCCGACGCCGACCCGACCGCGCACGCCGAGGTGCTCGCGATCCGGCAGGCGGCGGCCCGGCTCGGCCGCTGGCGGCTGGAGGACTGCACCCTCGTCGTGACCCTCGAGCCCTGCGCGATGTGCGCGGGGGCGACTGTGCTCGCCCGCATCCCGCGCGTGGTGTTCGGGGCGTGGGACGAGAAGGCCGGGGCCGCGGGGTCCGTGTTCGAGGTGCTGCGGGAGCCGCGGCTGAACCACTGGGTGGAGGTCTACCCGCGGGTGCGGGAGCACGAGTGCGCCGACCTGCTGCGGAACTTCTTCGCCACGCACCGGTGACGGCCGCGCCGATTCGTCTCCGGAGCCGCCCAGCCGGTACAGTATCCGGGTTGGTGACGTGTCCGAGCGGCCGAAGGTGCAACACTCGAAATGTTGTTTGGTGTCAAAGCCAACGTGGGTTCAAATCCCACCGTCACCGCCGTGTGATGCAGTCGCATCGACCGCATCCCCGAGGGGCTCCGACCACGCCGGTCGGGGCCCTTCGTGCGTTCCTGGGATCCCCGGATCCCGGATGTGACCGGGACGACACGGTATAGCGTGGGAGGAGTGTCGGGGCCTGAAGAAGCCCGGGTCCGGCTGTCAGTGATCGGACCACCGAGAGGGACACCCCCATGGACTACCGCACACTCGGACGCAGCGGCGCCGTCGTCTCCACCTACGCCCTCGGCACCATGACCTTCGGTGCGGAGGCCGACGTCGAGACCTCCCACGCCCTGCTCGACGCGTACGTCGACGGCGGCGGCACCTTCCTCGACACCGCCGACGTCTACTCGCGCGGCGTCTCGGAGGAGATCATCGGCGCCTGGTTCGCCGCCGACCAGGCCCGCCGGGACCGCGTCGTGCTCGCCACCAAGGGCCGCTTCCCCATGGGCGAGGGTCCCAACGACCTCGGCACGTCCCGGCGCCACCTGCGCCGGGCGCTCGAGGACTCGCTGCGCCGCCTCCAGACCGACCACATCGACCTCTACCAGATGCACGCGTGGGACCCGATCACCCCGCTCGACGAGACCCTGCAGTTCCTCGACGACGCCGTGACCGCCGGGCACATCGGCTACTCCGGCTTCTCCAACTACACCGGCTGGCAGCTGACGAAGGCGGTGCACGTGGCGAAGGCGCACGGCTGGCACCCGCCCGTCACCCTCCAGCCCCAGTACAACCTGCTGGTGCGCGGTATCGAGGCGGAGATCGTGCCTGCCGCGCTCGACGCCGGCATCGGCCTGCTGCCCTGGTCGCCCCTGGCCGGTGGCTGGCTGACCGGCAAGTACCAGCGGAACACCGAGCCGACGGGCACCAGCCGCCTCGGGGAGAACCCGAAGCGCGGCATGGAGGCCTACGAGGCCCGCAACGCGGACGAGCGCACCTGGCGGGTCATCGACGCCGTCACCCGCGTCGCGAAGGATCACGACGTCAGCGCGGCCCAGGTGGCGCTCGCGTGGCTCGCCGCGCAGCCGGCCGTCACGTCCGTCATCCTCGGCGCCCGGCACCTCGAGCAGCTCCACGACAACCTCGGCGCCGCCGACCTCGTGCTGACCGAGGACGACCTGGGCGTGCTGACCGCCGCGAGCGACCCCACGTGGCCCGACTACCCCTACGGCACCCCCGGCCAGGAGCAGCGCTCCCGCAAGATCGAGGGCGGGCGGTGACCGGCCCGTCCGGGGTACGCCGGCTGATCCTGGCGCGGCACGGCGAGAGCGAGGCGAACCGGGCGGCGGCCGAGGCCGACGCCGCGGGCGCCGACCGGATCGCCGTCCCGGCCCGGGACGCCGACGTCGAACTCTCCCCCACGGGGCGGGAGCAGGCCGAGGCGCTGGGCCACCACCTCGCCCCCGGCGAGAAGGCAACAGAAGCCGACGCCTCGCTCACGCCGGACGCCATCTGGGTCTCGCCCTACGTGCGGGCCCGGCAGACGACGCGGATCGCGCTGGACACCGCCGGCCTGGGCCTGACACCCCGGGTCGACGAGCGGCTACGGGACCGGGAACTGGGCATCCTCGACGCCCTGACCGGCCGCGGCGTGCGCAACCTGCACCCCGACGAGGCGGAGCGCCGACAGTACCTCGGCAAGTTCTACTACCGGGCGCCGGGAGGTGAGTCGTGGGCGGACGTCGCCCTGCGGGTCCGCTCGGTCCTCGCCGACGTCGACGCGACCGACGCGCAGACGGTGCTGATCGTGTGCCACGACGCCGTCATCTCCCTCATCCGGTACGTGTGCGAGCGGATCGAGGAGGCAGACCTGCTCGAGGACGCCCGCGTCAACCCGATGCCGAACGCCGCCGTGACCGTGCTCGAGCGCGTCGACGCCGCGACCGGCGCCGAACCGGAGTGGCGGGCCGTCCTGGTCAACGACGTCACCCACCTGGACCGGCACGACGCCGCGGTCACGCGCCACAGTGGAGAATCCGATGACACGACGCCCTGACCCCGTCACGCCGCGGCTGCTGCGCCGCCACCCGCTCCCGACCGCCAGCGGCGGCAAGCGTCAGCGCGGGTCCGTGCTCGTGGTCGGCGGTTCCCGCCGCACGCCCGGTGCCGCCGCCCTGACCGGCCTGGCCGCCCTGCGCGTCGGGGCCGGACGGCTCACCCTGGCGATGGCCGAGTCCGTCTCCCCCGCCGTCGCCGTCTCCTTCCCCGAGGCCGGCGTCGTCGGGCTGCCCGAGGACGCCGACGGCTCCCCCCTGGGTGACTGCGCAGACACGCTGCTCGCCGAGGACGCCGACGCGATCGTGATCGGGCCGGGACTGACCGACATCGACCAGACGACGGCCCTTCTCCAGGGGCTGCTGCCGCGACTCTCGGCGGACACCACCGTCGCCCTGGACGCCTTCGCCCTCGGCGCCCTGGCCAACCATCCGGAGCTGGCGAAGCCCGTCGCGGGCCGGCTGCTGCTCACCCCCAACTCCACGGAGGTCGAGCTTCTGCTCGGTCAGGCGCCGAAGGACGACGCGACCGGGGCTCGGGACACCGCCCGCCGGTTCGACGCGGTCGTCTGCTGCGGCGGGGTGGTCGCCGGGCCGGACGGGCTGGTCGAGGTGCGCGAGGGCGGCCCCGGGCTCGGCACATCGGGCAGCGGGGACGTGCTCGTCGGCGCGGCCGGCGGGCTGCTCGCCCGCGGCGCCTCGCCGCAGACGGCCGGGATGTGGGCCACCTGGCTGCACAACGCGGCGGGAGAACGGATCGCCCGGCAGGCCGGCCCCATCGGATTCCTCGCCCGCGAACTGGCCGACGGCCTCCGACACCAGCTCACCGCGACCTGACCGCACGCCCGGGTCCGCGTCCGCGGGTCCGGGCCACCGGGCAGAATCGGGGGACGACGCACCGACACGGAGGAGACCCATGGCCGACGGGCCGCACCTCTTTCATCCCGAATCGCGGCACATCCCCGAACTGGCCGACCTGCTCGCCGGCTGGAAGCCGGGCAAGACGGCGTCGCTCGGGCCCCAGACGCCGAACCTGCCGGCGACCGTCGCAGAACTGGACGGCCGGCTGGTCGGCTTCCTGACGGGCCACCACCGGTTCCGGGACTGGAACGCGCTGGTCGACCTGCGGCACCTCGCCGGGACCGACGGATCCTGGCTGGCCGAGCTGTTCGTCCACCCGGCGCACCGCCGCACCGGCATCGGCGCGGCCCTGGTACGGCACTTCGTCGGCGAGTCGATCGCCGCGGGCTGCAGCGCCGTCATCGTCCGCCCCGACGCGAGCGACTCCCTCGAGGAGCAGGAGACCCGCAAGGCGTTCTTCGTCGAGCTGGGATTCAGCGCGCTCCGGCTGGACCCCGGTATCCGGTTCCTGCCGGACTGGCTCATGGGCCGTCCCAACGACCTCGGGTGAGGGCCGTCCGACCTGCATGAACATCCGATAACGACACGCGGGGGTCGTTGACCCGGGTACCCCGGATCAGAACACTGGACCCATGACATCGAAGAAGTCGACGTCCGCGGTGGTTCTGGGGATCACCGCGGTCGCCCTGGCTCTCAGTGCGTGCGCCCCCAGCTCGACCAGCACGACGGCCTCCTCCGGCAGTGCGGAGGCGTCCTCCGGGTCCGCCTCCGCCAGCGCCCCGGCGGCGACCGGCAGCACGTCCTCCACCGCCTCCGGGAGCGCGTCGGCGCCGTCGTCGTCCAGCGCACCGGCCCCGGCGTCCTCCAGCGCGTCCTCCTCCCCCTCGACGTCCGCGTCGGCGAGCGCGACCGCCGCCCCGTCGACCCCGGCCGCCGGGGACGCCCCTCTGTGCACGGCGTCGAAGCTCTCCGGTACCGCCGCGGCCCTGCCCGGTGGTGGCGCCGCCGGCAGCGTCTACGCGGGGATCACCGTGCGCAACACGTCCGACGCCGCGTGCCGCCTCTCCGGCTACCCGGGCGTCGCCTTCGTCGGCGGCGGAACCGGGCAGCAGATCGGCGTGCCGGCCCAGCGGGACACCACCCAGGCCCCCGTGGCGATCACGCTGAAGCCCGGCCAGAGCGCCCGCGCCCGGCTGCAGATCACCCGCGCCGAGAACTACGGGCAGGTGTGCAACATCCAGCCCGCCGACGGCTTCCGGGTCTACCCGCCGAGCGCCACGGACGCGCTGTTCCTGCCCTACACCGCCAACGCCTGCGGCAACCCGAAGATCGTCCTGCTGCACGTCGGAGCCTTCCAGCCGCTCGGCTGAGCCCGTCCTCCACCCCGTCGGCGAGTTCTGTCGGCGGCGGGGTGGATGATGGACCCGTGGACGTCCTCGACCGGTTCAGCCCCGCGACCAGCATCTGGTTCCGCGGTGCATTCTCGGCGCCCACGGCCGCGCAGGAGGGCGCGTGGGAGGCCATCTCGGGGGGCCAGCACGCCCTCGTCGTCGCCCCCACCGGCTCCGGCAAGACCCTGGCCGCGTTCCTCTGGGCTCTCGACTCGTTCCTCGGCCGCACGGCCGGCTCGCCGGCGGCCGCCCGGGGCCGTACGGGCCCGGACACCGACGACGACGGCGAGGGACGCACGGGCACCCGTGTCCTCTACATCTCGCCGCTGAAGGCGCTCGGCGTCGACGTCGAACGCAATCTGCGGGCCCCGCTCATCGGCATCACCCAGACGGCCCGCGGCCGCGGCGAGACGCCCCCGGACATCAGTGTGGGCGTGCGTAGCGGCGACACCCCCGCCGCCGATCGCCGGCAGCTGCTGACCAATCCGCCGGACATCCTCATCACGACCCCCGAGTCGCTGTACCTGATGCTGACGTCGAAGGCACGGGACACCCTGACCGACGTGCACACGGTGATCGTCGACGAGGTGCACGCCGTGGCCGGCACCAAACGCGGCGCCCACCTGGCCGTGACGCTGGAGCGGCTCGACGCGCTGCTCGAGCGGCCGGCGCAGCGCATCGGCCTGTCCGCGACCGTGCAGCCGCGCGAGACGGTTGCGCGCTTCCTCGGCGGCAACGCCCCCGTCACGATCGTCGCCCCGCCGTCGGGCAAGTCGTGGGACCTGACCGTCACCGTGCCGGTCGAGGACATGACCGAGCTCGGGCCGGCCCCGGTGATGGTGGGCTCGTCCGCGGGCACGACGCCGCAGGCCTCCATCTGGCCGCACGTCGAGGAGAAGGTCGTCGACCTCATCGAGGCGAACCGGTCGACCATCGTCTTCGCCAATTCCCGGCGCCTGGCCGAACGGCTCACCGCGCGGTTGAACGAGATCCATGCGGACCGGCTGCTGCTCGAGCAGGGCGACGCCGAGGACGTGTGGGCCACCGGCACGGACGGCGAACCGGTGCCCGCCACCGCCTCCACCCGCACCGCCACGAAACCGCCCGCGCAGCTGATGGCCCAGGCCGGGTCCACCTCCGGCGCCCCACCCGTGCTCGCCCGCGCACACCACGGCTCGGTGAGCAAGGACCAGCGCGCCGAGATCGAGGACGACCTGAAGTCCGGGCGGCTGCGCTGCGTCGTCGCCACCAGCTCGCTCGAGCTCGGCATCGACATGGGGGCCGTGGACCTGGTGATCCAGGTCGAGTCCCCGCCGTCGGTGGCCAGCGGCCTGCAGCGCGTCGGCCGTGCCGGGCACCAGGTCGGCGAGATCTCCCGCGGTGTCCTGTTCCCCAAGCACCGCGGCGACCTCGTCAACAGCGCCGTCACCGTCGAGCGCATGGTCGCCGGGGCGATCGAGTCGCTGACCATCCCCGCCAACCCGCTGGACATCCTCGCTCAGCAGACCGTGGCCGCGGCCGCGCTCGGCACCATCGACGTCGAGGAATGGTTCGACACCGTCCGCCGCAGCGCCCCGTTCGGCACCCTGCCGCGCTCCGCGTTCGACGCGACCCTCGACCTGCTGGCCGGCCGCTACCCGTCGGACGAGTTCGCCGAACTGCGCCCCCGCATCGTCTGGGATCGCACCGAGGGCACCATCACGGGCCGGCCCGGCGCCCAGCGGCTCGCCGTCACGAGCGGGGGCACCATCCCCGACCGTGGCCTGTTCGGCGTGTTCATCGTCGGCGAGGAGACCGGCAAGAACCCGCGCCGCGTGGGCGAGCTCGACGAGGAGATGGTCTACGAGTCCCGGGTCGGCGACGTGTTCGCGCTCGGCGCCACCAGCTGGCGCATCGAGGACATCACCTACGACCGGGTGCTCGTCTCCCCCGCCTGGGGCCAGCCGGGCAAGGTGCCGTTCTGGAAGGGCGACTCCCTCGGCCGGCCGGTCGAGCTCGGCCGGGCCCTCGGCGCCTTCGTCCGGGAGCTGTCCGCCGCACCGCCGGAGGAGGCTCGGGAGCGCCTGGCCGGGAACGGCCTGGACGCGTGGGCGTGCGACAACCTGCTGGCCTACCTCGGCGAGCAGAAGGAGGCCACCGGCCAGGTCCCCGACGACCGCACCCTCGTCGTCGAACGGTTCCACGACGAGCTCGGCGACTGGCGGATCGTGCTGCACTCCCCCTTCGGCATGCCCGTGCACGCCCCGTGGGCCCTCGCCGTGGGCGCACGGCTGCAGGAACGGTACGGCCTCGACGGTGCCGCGATGGCCAGCGACGACGGCATCGTGCTGCGGGTGCCGATGATGGAGGACGACCCGCCCGGCGCCGAGCTGTTCCTGTTCGAGGAGGACGAGCTCGACGGCCTGATCACCGCCGAGGTGGGCGGCTCGGCCCTGTTCGCGTCCCGCTTCCGCGAGTGTGCCGCCCGTGCCCTGCTGCTGCCGCGCCGCAACCCCGGCAAGCGCTCCCCGCTGTGGCAGCAGCGGCAGCGCTCGGCCCAGCTGCTCGACGTCGCCCGGAAGTACCCGACGTTCCCGATCATCCTCGAGACCGTGCGCGAGGTGCTGCAGGACGTGTACGACGTCCCGGCGCTCAAGGACATCAGCGCGCAGGTGGCGCGGCGGGAGCTGCGGATGGTCGAGGTGACGTCGCAGCAGCCCTCCCCGTTCGCCCGGTCCCTGCTGTTCGGGTACATCGCCGGGTTCCTCTACGAGGGCGACAGCCCGCTGGCTGAGCGCCGCGCCGCCGCCCTGTCGCTGGATCCCACCCTGCTCAACGAGCTGCTCGGCCGCGCCGAACTACGGGAGCTGCTCGACCCGGGCGTCATCGAGCAGACCGAGGCACAGCTGCAGCACGTGGCGCCGGGCTGGCGGATGCGCGGCGTCGAGGGCGTCGCGGACCTGCTGCGCCTGCTCGGTCCGCTGACCGCCGAGGAGCTCGCGGCCCGCACCGAGGATCCGGACGCGACGGCCACAGCGGTCGGAGGGTCCACGGCCGGTGGGTCCGCGCTCGCCGCGGCGGACTCCGACGTCGCCGCCCTCGAGCGGTCCGCACCGGGCGCCTCGACGGCCGATGCTGAATCGACCAGCGCTCACCCGTCCAGCCCCGACCCGTCCGAGGACGCGGAACCTTCGGCCGCCCCGCCCACGCCGACCGCGTCCGTGGAGACGGTCACCGCCTGGGCCGACGAGCTGGTGCGGGCCAACCGCGCCCTCGCCGTGTCGATCGCGGGGGTCGCCCGCTACGCGGCCGTCGAGGACGCCGCCCGGCTCCGCGACGCCGCGGGCGTCCCCCTGCCGATGGGGGTGCCCACCGCCTTCATCGAACCGGTACCCGACCCCCTCGGCGACCTCGTCGGCCGGTACGCCCGCACCCACGGCCCCTTCCTGGCCGCCGAGGCCGCGCACCGGCTGGGCCTCGGCGTCGCCGTCGTCGTCACCGCCCTGCAGCGCCTGTCCACCGAGGGCCGCGTCGCGGAGGGCGAGTTCCGTCCCGCGGCGCTGCAGCCCACCGGGTCCGCCGGGGTCACCGAGTGGTGCGACGTCGAGGTGCTGCGGCGCATCCGTCGCCGCTCGCTCGCGGCGCTGCGCCACGACATCGAACCCGTCACGCCCGAGGTGTACGCGCGGTTCCTGCCCGCGTGGCAGCACATCGGCCCGGACCGCGGCAGCCTGCGCGGGCTGGACGGCGTGCTCACCGTGGTCGACCAGCTCGGCGGCGTGCCCGTTCCCGCCAGCGCGTGGGAGCCGCTCGTGCTCGCGAGCCGGGTCTCCGACTACGCCCCGGCGATGCTGGACGAGCTGATGTCCACCGGGGACGTGCTGGTCAGCGGCGCCGGGGAGCTCGCCGGCAATGACGGGTGGCTCAGCCTTCACCTGGCCGAGTCGGCGGACCTGACCCTCACCCGGCAGCCCCTCTTCGTGCCCACCGGCCTGCAGCAGGCGATCATCGACTTTCTCGCCCGCGGCGGTGCCTGGTTCTTCCGGCAGCTCGCCGACGCCGTCCGTGGCGTGGCCGTCCCACCGCCGGCGGACTCGGGCGAAACCGGCGGGACCGCGGAACCCGCGCGCCCGGCCACCGACGACGAGGTCGCCGCCGCGCTGTGGGGACTCGTGTGGGCCGGGGTCGTCGGCAACGACACCTACGCTCCCGTGCGCTCCCTGCTGGCCGGAGGCCACACCGCCCACACCGCCAAGCGGGCGCCCGCACGGGCCCGCAGCGGCGGCGGCCGCTTCGGGCGGGCCCGGCTGTCCGGGCACCGTCCCGGCCGGGACGGGCTGGCCGCCGCGGGACGCGAGTCGACGCTCGGCCGGGGACCGGACCTGCGCTCCTCCGCCATCCGCAACCAGACGTCCCGCCCCGCCGCCCTGCCGACCACGGCCGGCCGCTGGTCGCTGCTGCCCGAGTCCTCCCTCGACGCGACGGTGCAGGCCCACGCCATGGCCGAACTGCTGATGGACCGCTACGGGGTGCTCACCCGCGGCTCGGTGGCGGTCGAGGGCACACCCGGCGGCTTCGGCACCGTCTACAAGGTGCTCAGCCGGCTCGAGGAGATGGGCCAGGCGCGCCGCGGCTACTTCATCGACGGGCTCGGCGCCGCCCAGTTCTCGGTGCCGGCCACGGTGGACCGGCTGCGCTCCTTCTCCGAGGAGACCGAGGTGTCCCGCCGCGACCCGGTGGCGCTGTGCCTGGCGGCCACCGACCCGGCCAACCCCTACGGCTCCGCGCTGGCGTGGCCGTCCCTGGAGGGCACGGGCCACCGGCCCGGGCGGAAGGCCGGCGCCCTGGTCGCTCTCGTCGACGGCACCCTCGTGCTGTACGTCGAACGCGGCGGCAAGACGCTGCTCGTCTTCGACGAGGAGCCGGAGGCCCTCGCGCTGGCGGCGCGGGCGCTCGTCGCCGTCGTCCGCCGCGGCGCCGTGGACAAGCTCGCCATCGAGAAGGTCAACAGCAGGTCCGTGCTGGACACGCCCACCGGCTCGGCGCTGGCCGAGGCCGGGTTCTACTCGACACCGCGAGGATTGAGGATCCGTGCCTGAAGGCGACACCGTGTGGCGCAGCGCCCGCAACCTCAACCGCGCGCTCGCCGGGCAGGTGCTCACGCGGTGCGACCTGAGAGTCCCGTCCGTCGCGACCGTCGACCTGACCGGGCAGACCGTCCACGAGATCGTCTCCCGTGGCAAGCACCTGTTGATGCGCATCGGCGACCAGACCATCCACTCGCATCTGAAGATGGAGGGGTCCTGGCACCTCTACCCCGTCGACGGGCGATGGCGGCGCCCGGCGTACTCGGCTCGGGCGGTGCTCGGGACCGCCACCGCCACGGTGGTCGGTTTCTCCCTCGGCAAGCTCGAGGTGTTCCCCACCGCCGAGGAGGAGGACCACGTCGGCTACCTCGGCCCCGACCTGCTCGGACCGGACTGGGACGCCGACGAGGCGCTGACCCGGCTCCGGTCCCGGCCCGGGCGCACGATCGGGCAGGCCCTGCTGGACCAGCGCAACCTCGCCGGCGTCGGCAATATCTACCGCTGCGAGGTGTGCTTCCTCACCGGCGTGCACCCGCTCACCGCGGTCGACGACGTCAAGGACCTGCCCCGCCTCGTCGACCGCGCGTACCGGCTGCTGCAGCTGAACCGGGAGAGCGCGGTGGCCATCGTGACCACGGGCAACACGCGGCGCGGCGAGGAGAACTGGGTGTACGGACGGGCCGGGCGGCCCTGCCGGCGCTGCCGGACGCCCATCGTGCGCGCCGAGGTGGGCAACACCGACCTGGACGTGCGGGAGTACTACTTCTGCCCGCGCTGCCAGCCGGTGCCCGAGCACCCCGGGGAGGCCGTCATCCCGGCCGAGGACTGACAGCCGCCGAAGACCGCACCGACGGAGGCGGGTGCCGCCCTGTTCGAGCACTCGACGGGCGACCCCACCGACGGCGGCGCACGGCGTGCCGCCTAGGATGGACCGGTGATGTCCTCGCCGCTGCCCGTGCGCAACGGCGTCAACGCCACCCGCGTGCGGCTGCCGGCGGACGGCCCCTGGACCACGGCGCTGGACTACCTGCTGGACCGGTGGGGGCACGTCGATCCGGACGGCATCCGCGCCCGGTTCGACGCCGGTGAGGTGTCCGCTGCGGACGGCACTCGGCTCACCGCGGCCACCCCGCTGAACGCCCACACCTTCATCTGGTACTACCGGGACCTGCCCACCGAGACGCCGATCCCCTTCGAGGTCGACATCCTCCACGAGGACGAGCACCTGCTCGTCGCCGACAAACCTCACTTCCTGCCGACGACGCCGGGCGGCGGCTACGTCAGCGAGTCGGCCCTCGTCCGGCTGCGGGTGCGCACCGGCATCGACGACCTGACCCCCATCCACCGGCTGGACCGGATGACGGCCGGCGTCGTCCTCTTCGCGAAGGATCCCGCGACCCGCGGCCGCTACCAGGTGCTGTTCGAGCGCCGGCACGTGCGCAAGGAGTACGAGGCCCTCGCCGGAGTGCGGGACGACCTCGAGCTGCCGGTGACGGTGCGCAGCCGCATCGAGAAGTCCCGCAGCTATCTGCTCGCCCGAGAGGTGCCGGGGCCGCCGAACGCCGAGACCGTCGTCGAGCTCGCGGAGATCCTCGACGCTCGTGCAGGTCACGGGCCCGGGGATCGCGGCGGCGAGGACCGAGTCGGCCGGTACCGGCTGCTCCCCCACACCGGCAAGACCCATCAGCTGCGCGTGCACATGGCGTCCCTCGGGCTCGGCATCCGCGGCGACCGGTACTACCCGGTGCTGCAGGACGAGGCGCCCGACGATCACGCCCGGCCCCTGTGCCTGCTCGCCCGGTCGATCGCGTTCACCGACCCGGTCACGGGCCGGGACGTCAGTTACACCAGCCGACGCACCCTCTCCTCCTGACGAGTCCCCAGCTCGCGGCCCTATAGTCGTCACCGTGGATCCGGGTGTGCTGGCGTCGTTCCTCCCCGTGCTGTACCCGGCCATCTTCCTGGCGGTCGCCGTCGACGCATTCATCCCGCCGCTGCCCGCGGAGGTCCTGACCATCACGTCCGGGGCGATGAGCGCGCACGGTGATGCGAACTTCGGCCTCGGGTGGCTGGCCGCGTTCCTCGGCTGCTGGGCCGGCGACCTCGCCGTCTACATCCTGTTCCGCCGCCGGTTGACCGGGCTGCTGGTGCGGTGGCGCTGGGGCCGCGCCGTGCAGCGGCAGCTCGATGCGGCGATCGCCCGCGCCGGACGATCCGCGACCGACGCCGCCCTCATCGCCGCCCGCTTCCTGCCCGGGGGCCGCACCGCGTCGATGGCCGCGGCCGGCATCAGCGGGGTGGCCACCCGCCGGGTGATCCTGCTCGACGCCGTCGGCGCCGCCCTGTGGGCGGTGTGGACCGTCGGTCTCGGCTTCGTCACCGGCAGCACGGCGGACCTGCCCACGTGGGCCGGCGCCCTGCTCGGCAGCGTCATCGGCCTGAGCAGCGGTGCGTTGATCGCGGCCGTCCTCGCCTGGCGAACACGGCGTGCGCGCCCGGTGACCTCCCACGACGGCGATCGCGCCGGCGTGCGATCCGGTGGCGCGTCGCCCGTCCCGTCCGGTCAGCACGACGCCGCGCGCGACACCGGCCGCCATGACACCGACCGACACGACACCGCGCGCGACGATACCGCGCAGCCATGACACGACGGCGGGCGCATCCCGCCGATACGCTCGTGCCATGAGCTCGACGCCAGCTCGGCACCCCGCCCCCGCGCGCAGCACCGATCGCCCGGATCCCGGCCGGCCCCGCCGCCGACGCCGGTCCGACGTCACCCGGCAGGTGGTCGTGCTCGTGTGCCTGGTGCTGGCGCTGGCTGGCTCCGCCTGGGGGTCCGGCGCCTTCGGCGGCAGCGGCATCCAGAACGCCGCGAGCGGCGCCCTCGGCCCGGACGCCACCCTGCTCGCCCCCGCGCGGCCCGCCTTCGCCATCTGGAGCGTCATCTACCTCGGGCTGACGCTGTACGCCGTCTGGCAGGCACTGCCGCGACAGCGCACGAACCCCCGGCAGCGCGACACCGGCTACACGGCCGCCGTCTCGATGCTCCTGAACGCCGGGTGGATCCTCGTCGCCCAGGCCGGCTGGTTGCCGCTCACCGTCCCCGTGATCGTGGCGCTGCTCGTCGTGCTCGTCGTCCTGTACCGGCGGCTCATCACCGGCCCGAACCCTCGGCCGCTCGAGGCCGTCCTCGTCGACGGCACCTTCGGCCTGTACCTGGGGTGGGTGAGCGTCGCGACCACCGCGAACGTCACCGCGGCCCTCGCGGGACCGCTCGCGGCGGCGGGCCTCGACCTCGACGGCGGCGCCGTCTGGTGGGCGATCCTCGTCATCGCCGTGGTCGCCGTCGTCGGTGCGGGCCTCGCCCTGTCCGGGGACGGACGCGTCACGCCCGCCCTCGCCCTCGCGTGGGGGCTCGCGTGGATCGCCGTCTCCCGGCTCGACGGCACCCTGCGCTCGACGCCGACCGCGGTCACCGCGATCGCGGCGGCCGTGCTGATCCTCGGGTGGACGGCCCTGGTGCGCGGACTGACCACCCGCCGGCGCCGACCCGCCTGACCCGGAAACCCAGCAGAACGGCTGTTTCAGGCAGCGAGCGCACAGCAGCGACGTGGAAAGCCGGGCGAGCCGGAACGAGCGGGGCCCCTGGAGCAACGCCCCGCGTCCGTCAGCCCGCCAGCAACCGGCTCTCGTAGCGGGCGTTGAGCCGCTCCCACAGCGGGTACCACTCGTCCCACCACGTGTCCCACCGCACCGGATGACCGTCGAGCGCGTCGTGCAGGTGCTCGAGGTGCAGGTGCCAGCCGGCCATGATCGTGGCCACCTCGAGCGGCGCGAGGACCACCTCGTCCGTGAACCGCAGCCGGGACCCGCCGTCGTTCGCGGCCGCGAGATCGAACTCGAGCCGGCCGTGCTCGCTGTTGGTGATGGCGAACATCTCGTCCTGGCGCGCGGTCAGCACGCGACCCTCCCACCAGGGCAGCGGATCGGGCCGGCCGTTGAGCCAGCGCAGGTCGAAGCTCGCGCCCTCCCGCGCCTCGCCGCGCGTCTCCGCCCACCACTGCACGGTGTGGGCGGAATCGGTGACCAGGCGCCACACCTCGTGCACGTCGTGCAGATAGTCCCGCTCGAACTCCAGGCGCACCACTCCGCCCTCGCGCTCGGTGACCGTACCGAGCGGGTGGCGGTTGATCAGGGGCTGCAGTCGGGAGACGTCGCCGTCGCCGGCACTCACCGCGGCGCCATCCGGATGGCGCCGTCGAGCCGGATGGTCTCGCCGTTGAGCATCGCGTTGCCCACGATGTGCTCGACGAGGGCCGCGTACTCGGCCGGCTTGCCCAGCCGCGACGGGTGCGGCACCTGCGCGCCGAGCGAGTCCTGGGCGGCCTGCGGCAGGCCGGCCACCATCGGCGTCTCGAAGACGCCGGGGGCGATCGTCATGACGCGGATCAGGGAGCGTGCGAACTCGCGGGCCAGCGGCAGCGTCATCGCGGCGACGCCGCCCTTGGACGCGGAGTACGCGGGCTGGCCGATCTGCCCGTCGAATGCGGCCACCGAGGCCGTGTTGACGATGACGCCGCGCTCCGGGCCGAACTCGCCGTCGACGGGCTCGATCGCGGTCATCGCCTCCGCGGCGAGCCGGATGACGTTGAACGTGCCGATGAGGTTGACCTGGATGACCCGGGTGAACCGCTCCAGCGGCAGCACGCCCTCCTTGCCGAGCACCTTGCCGGGCGTGCCGATGCCGGCGCAGTTGACGACGATGCGCAGCGACCCGAGTTCCCCGGCGGCGGCGATCGCGGCGCTCACCTGCGCCTCGTCGGTCACGTCCGCGGCCACGAAGCGGGCCCGCTCGCCGAGCTCGGCGGCGGCGTCGACCCCGCGCGAGGTCGGCAGGTCGACGAGGACGACGGCGGCACCGGCGTCGTACAGGACCTTCGCGGTCGCGGCGCCCAGACCGGACGCACCCCCCGTGATCAGCGCGACGGAACCCTCGATCTGCATGCCATCCCCTTCGATGTCGGTGACCCGGCCACCCAGCGGCGCCGGTCGCGGCACGGCCACCGGGGCCGCCCATCGCTGTCAGCCTAACGCCGGGCGGGCGTGGCCCCGTGCGGACGCCGTCGCCGGCCGCCGTCCGTAGGCTGGCCCCATGAGTGAGCCCGCGAGCAGTCCTGCCCCGGTGCGCGCCGCCGTCGCCGCCGGCTCCGTCACCACCCTCTTCGGCCACCGGTTGCTGCACCTGCCCGGCACGCACCTGGCCGCGGTGCGCTGGCCGCGCGGCCGGGCGTCGGACCTGCACGGACCCTGGCACTACTGGTGGCAGGCGCACTACCTCGACTGCCTCGTCGATGCCGGCTGGCGCGAGCACCGGGCGGGGCTGCCCCCGGAGTCCCTGCACCGGGGCCAGGAGCTGCTGCTCGGCATCCGGCTGCGCAACCTGTTCCGCTACCCCAACCACTTCTACGACGACATGGCGTGGCTCGCCCTCGCCGCGGAGCGCCTGGAAGGCCTGACCCGGGCGGTCACGGGCGACGACGGGCACCGCTGCCGCGCCGTCGTCTCCGCCCTGGGGCCGCGCCTGGTCGGCGCGAGCACCGACGACGCCGGCGGCGGGGTCTACTGGAACACGCGGCGCAACTTCAAGAACACGCCGGCGACGGCGCCGGCGGCGCTGTTCTTCGCCCGGGCCGGCCGGCTCGAGCGAACCCGCGCGCTCACCGACTGGCTGCGGGAGAAGCTCCTCGACGCCGACTCCGGCCTCTACCTGGACGGGCTGCGGCTGCGCCGCGGCGGCATCGAGACGGTCCGCGACCGCTACACGTACAACCAGGGCCCCGTGCTCGGCGCGCTGCTCGCCCTCGGTGAGCCGCACGACCTGGCCGCCGCGGCGCGGCTGGTCCACGCCGTCGACGCCGAGCTGACCCACCCCTCGGGCACCGGGGACAGCCGGGTGCTCATCACCCACGGGGACGGTGACGGCGGCCTGTTCACCGGGATCCTCACGCGGTACCTCGCCGTCGCCGCGACGGACGTTCGGCTGGATCCGGCGGCACGGTCGACGGCTGCCCGGCTGGTCGCCGAGACGGCCGAGGCGTTCTGGTCGGGTCGGCGGCGGGTCGGAGCGGACGAGTCGCCGTCGGTCGCGGCGGGCGGGCCGGACGCCGGCGCACTGGTGTTCTCTCCCGATCCGCGGGTGGACGCCGCGACGAGCTACCCGCCGGGGGCGCCCGTCGAGCTGTCGACCCAGCTGCAGGCGTGGATGGCCCTGGAGGCGGCGGCCGTGTGCGCCGACGGGACGCCGGGCGCCTGACGGGCGACGTCAGGCGTCAGCGGGAGGCGTCGGGAGGCGTCAGGCGCCCGGAGGCGTCAGGCGCCGGGACCGGCGGGTGCCGACGGCCGACCGGCACTGCGGTTCGGCCCGGTGCCCACCCCGGGCTCCACCGAGTGCCGCGCCGTCGGGCGCCACGTGTCGACGGCGATCACGACGCCGAGGATCGCGACGGCCAGCAGCGCGGAGGCCGTGACGTCGGTGAGCCAGTGGTAGCCGAGGTAGAGCCGGCTGAACGCGACGACGAAGACCGCCACGAGCGCCCCGGCCGCCGCGACCCACCGAGCGGCACCGCGTCGTGCCGTCGTCCCCGGCCGGAAGAACAGCAGGTACACGAGCACGAAGGTGAAGGTCGCCGTCCCGAGGGTGTGCCCGGACGGGAACGAGTAGGAGGCGTCCGCGCCCATCAACATGTCCGCCACCGGCGGCCGTCCCCGCCCGGCGATGGACTTGATGCCGACGATGCAGGCGACGGCCACCGCCATGGCCCCGGCGAGGAGCACCGGCCGCCACCAGTGCCGGCTGCGGGCGAGCCATACCACCACGGTGACGAGGCTGATGATGATCATGCCGGTCGGGGCGGTGATCGTGGTGATCACCTCGAGCGTCACCGTCAACGGCGGGATGCGGTGCTGCAGCAGCCAAGCCAGCAGCGGGATGTCCCAGCGGGAGAGGTCCTCCTTGTGGGTCCACCAGTCCCAGATGCGCGTGAACATCAGCAGGCCCACGACCAGCAGGACCGCGGCGACGATCAGCCGGGTCCGCCGTGAACCCGGGACGGGCGGCTCGGCGAAGCGCTCGGCGAACGAGAACGGATGCCGGCGGATCGGTGCGGTGGAGGCCATGAGGGCAGACTAGGCCACGCACCTCGGGGCACGCCCGGCGCGGAGGAGGCTGCGTGGCGGTGGGGCGCCCGGCCCTCGATCGGATAGAACAGAGGACATGAGCAACGTGCGCACGCCCGACCCGTACCCCGGATGGCTCTCCCCGGAGGATCTGCACGAGGCACGCCAGCGGCTGCCGATGGTCTACGTCGAGGCGCTGCCGGTGCGGGTCGACACCCTGGGCTACGTCACCGAGATCGGGCTGCTGCTGACCGCGAGCGACGAGGGTGAGATGGTGCGCACCTTCGTCTCCGGCCGCGTGCTGTACCGCGAGTCGATCCGCGCCGCGCTGCTGCGGCACCTGGAGAAGGACCTCGGACCCTTCGCCCTGCCGCAGATCCCGCCGTCGCCGGTGCCGTTCACGATCGCCGAGTACTTCCCGTCGCCGTCGCCGTCGCCCTACACGGACGACCGGCAGCACGCCGTCGCCCTCGCCTACGTGGTCCCGGTGACCGGCGAGTGCACGCCGCGGCAGGACGCCCTGCAGTTGTCGTGGCTGACGCCGGACGAGTGCCTCAGCGACGGCGTGCAGGCGGAGTTCGTGGGCGGCCGCGGCAACCTCGTGCGGCAGGCGCTGGCCCACGTCGGCTGGGGCCGCTGACCTCAGTTCGTGGCTGACCGCTGCTGCCGGATCCGTTCGACGACGGGGCTGAGCAGCACGACGACCACGACCGCCACGGCGGCGCCGATGACCGTCTCGACGGCCCGGCTGAAGACCAGCTGCTCGACCGGCATCGGGTTGCCCAGCTGCACCATGCACAGGGCCAGCGGGGTGATGAAGATCAGCGCCGTCGCGTAGTGCCGGATGACGAACAGTTCACCCAGGAACTGCAGGACGACGACGACGATCGCGAGCGGCCACGGCCCCGGGTGGACGCCGAGGATCACCGCCGTCAGTGCGACACCGGCCAGGGTGCCTACGACGCGGTGGATGGCTCGGCTCACCCGTGCGGGCGCGTCCGGCGCGGCGATCGCGGCGATGCCCGCGACCATCGCCCAGTTGCTGTGGCCGGCGCCGGAGAGCTGACCGAGGAAGCCGGCGACGAGGGCGACGACGAGGAACTGGCTGCCGTGCCACGCGAGCTGGGCCGGGCTGAACGAGCCGCCGGGCATCGCGACGCCGTCCCCCATGCCGGGCAGGACGCGGGAGAGCACGCCGAGGACCACGCAGAAGATGACGGTGGTGGCCGCGACGACCATGCCGGAGAGGAACGACGGTGGGGTCGGCAGGGCGGCGATCGAGGTGAAGGCGAAGACGAAGAACACGGAGCCACTGGGCTTGAACCCGACGTTCGCGGCGATCACCGCGCCGACGGCGGCGACGACGGAACCGACCAGCACGATGGTCGGCCCGCTGACCTGCGCATGCGCGCAGCCCAGGCCGATCGCGAGGCAGACGAGGATGACCAGGCCGGCGAGGGACTGGTGGAACATGCGGCGGCGCAGCGTCTCCCGCTTCGCGTAGATCCCGGTGAACGAGCCGAAGGCGGCGAACACGGCCAGGTCGGTGCGTCCGAGGAGCATCACGATGAGCAGAGGCACGGCGACGCCGACGGCGATCCGGGCAGCGGAGAGATGGTCCGCCTGCGCGGGACCGAACCGGAAGAACTCGCGCACACCTGCCACGCCGTCCAGCACATCACATCCGGGCCGCCCGGACCGGGTTCCGGCCGTTCCCGTCTCCGATCTCACACCGCCGACGTCGTTCTCCGCGTTGACTATTCGATTCCTGTGCCACAAGGCCTTCAGAGAGCGAGAAAGTGAATAGTCATGGCAGCGAGCGCGCCGCAACGGCGACGGCGACGGCGACGGCGACGGCGACGGCGACGGCGACGGCGACGGCGACGGCGACATGAGCGTCCGGCGATCTGGACCCGACCATCCGTTCTGGACGTGACCATCGGGGAAGAGGCTGCTCAGCGCGGCGACCAGCCGCGTGCGCTCAGAGCGGCCGCGATCTTGGCCACGGCTCGAGGAACCACCCCGAGAGCAGGAAAGACGACGAGGCTGGTCAGATCCGCCGCCGCGACGCGGACCTCAAGCCACCCGGCTGCCGCGGTGAGGTCAGCCCGTTCGATGTCGAGCGCGTGCTGACGCGGATTGCCGTGGTGGATGCCGTCGTACTGGACCGAGATGCGCTGTTGGCGGTATCCCAGATCGGGCTCCACGACCTGACGCCGGCCACCGACATGAATCCACATGTTCAGCTCCGGTTCGGGCAGTCCTGCGCGAACGAGCATCAGACGGAGGCGTGTCTCGGGTTCCGAGTCGGCGCCGACGCGCACGAGGTCGAGCGCAGCGCGCGCCGTGCGGATGCCGCGGACATGGCGCACCTCATCGACCCTCCGCTGCAGGACCGCGAGCCGGACGAGTGGCTCGGCCGGTTCGAATCCCCGGGGATCGGGATGCCAACACACCATCGCGTCCCCGAGTGCGGTGAGCTCGTCGGGAGTGAGACAGCCTGCGAGGTCGAGGAACACCCGTGCAGGGGTGGTCACCCGCACGCCGTGGCGTTCCGTCACATCCGTCGCCGGAAGGGCCGCAAGGTGGCCGACGACACCCCGCCGCCGTGCAGCGGTCGTCCGGGTCATCACCGCGGCATGCGTGACGTGCACGGCGTCGCGCTCCTGCAACCGACGCGGAAGGGGCAGGTCCCAGACGATCGCCGCTGTCGCATGACTGATCACCGACCCAGGCATGGCCGCCGTCGCTGCCAATGCCCGGTGAAGCGCGCACATGGTCAGCTCCGGCGCGAGACGCGCTCCCGTGATTCCCGATGCCAGGCCCGGATCCTGGAGCCGGCTTGCGGTCACGCCGAGGACGAGCGCCTCGCGCACGGAGAACGCCCGGCCGGCCAACGACGACGGCAAAGGCCTGCGGCTCCTCACCGCACCAATCCCATGCGCCCATCGTTGCCCGACGGCGGCCTCGCCGGGACGTCGTCCGTCGCCGCTGTGGACAACTCCGTCCAGCAGCGGCGTCCACCAGCACGCTTCGCCGCTCGTCGTGCCGCCCTTCCGAGCGTTGACTATTCACGTTCTGGGCTCAAACGCCGCTGTGATCGCAGAGATCGAATAGTCAACGCATCCGAGCCGAACAGCACATCCGCCATGATCAACGCCTCCGCGCCCACCCTCCCCCGCGCCAGCCACCACCCCCGCCGTCGGCCCGCTGGCAGAATGGACCGGTGCCCCACGACGACTTCTCCTTCCGCGTCACCGCCCGCCTGAACGAGACGACGTCGTCGACGGCGGCGGGGCGCACGGGCGTCATCGACACCCCGCACGGCCAGATCCGCACCCCGGCGTTCATCCCCGTCGGCACGCAGGCGGCGGTCAAGGCGGTACTGCCGGAGTCGATCGCCGACCTCGGCGGCCAGGCCGTCCTCGCCAACGCCTACCACCTCTACCTGCAGCCCGGCGCGGACATCGTCGACGAGGCGGGCGGGCTCGGCCGCTTCATGAACTGGCCGGGCCCCACGTTCACCGACTCCGGCGGCTTCCAGGTGATGAGCCTGGGCAGCGGCTTCAAGAAGGTCATCACCATGGACCTGCCGGCCGGCGAGCAGGGCGCCGACGACGCCGTCGCCCCCGGCAAGGAGCGCCTCGCGAACGTCGACGAGGACGGCGTCTGGTTCCGCTCCCACCTGAACGGCGACCGCCACCGGTTCACGCCCGAGGTGTCCATGGGCATCCAGCACCAGCTCGGCGCGGACATCATGTTCGCCTTCGACGAGCTGACCACGCTGATGAATTCCCGCGGCTACCAGGAGGAGTCCCTCGAGCGGACCCGCCGCTGGGCGCAGCGCTGCCTCGACGAGCACGCCCGGCTGACAGCGGAGCGGGAAGGCAAGCCCTACCAGGCGCTGTTCGGCGTCATCCAGGGCGCCCAGTACCAGGACCTGCGCCGGAAGGCCTGCGCGGATCTGGCGGAGATGCGCGCGGCGACGGCCGACGACGCCGGCCACGGCTTCGACGGCTACGGCATCGGCGGCGCGCTGGAGAAGGAGAACCTCGGCACGATCGTCGGCTGGTGCGCCGAGGTGCTCCCCGAGGACCGGCCCCGGCACCTGCTCGGCATCTCCGAGCCGGACGACGTGTTCACCGCGATCGAGAACGGCGCCGACACCTTCGACTGCGTCTCCCCGACCCGCGTGGCCCGCACCTCGGCGGTCTACACCCGGGACGGCCGGATCAACCTCGCCGGCGCGCGGTACAAGCGCCAGTTCACGCCCATCGACGAGACCTGCGACTGCTACACCTGCGCGCACTACACGGTCGCCTACCTGCGACACCTGTTCAAGGCCAAGGAGATGAACGCCGCCACCCTCGCCTCGATCCACAACGAGCGGTTCGTCGTGCGGATGGTCGACGACGCGCGGCGGGCGCTGGACGACGGGACGTTCTTCGACCTCAAGACCGAGGTGCTGGGCCGCTACTACGGCACGCGCGCGACGACGCCCGCCGGCTGAGGCAGGATGCCGCGACGGCGGCGGGCGAGCGGGGCGGTCAGGCCACGGACCGCGCGCGCCGCCGTCGCCGGAAGCTGCGGTAGAGGAAGCCGAGCCCCACCGCGGCGACGATGAGGACCACGAGCACGAGCACCGGGATGAGCACGGCCGCGACCGACAGGGCGACGGCGGAGGCGTCCTCCGCGGTGCTCAGCACCGGGGCGGCGGTGCCGACCGACGCGGCGTTCGCCACGGGCCGCGCGGTCGCCTTGACCACATGGACGGCGAGCGCGGTCACCACGCCGACGACGATCGGCACCCACTGCTGGCTGGTGAAGAACGACGCCGGGTCGGTGACCGTCGCGGTCTGCGAGGCCGATCCGGCGCCGAAGACGATGCCGCCGGACGTGGGGCGGACGACGGTCTGGACCCAGTCGTTGACCGAGTCCACGGCCGGGATCTTGTCGGCGACCACCTCGAGCACGAGCAGCACCCCGAGGATCCCGAGCACCCACCCGTTGGAGAGCCACGCGAAACCCGACGGCAGGGTGACCACGTTCGTGAACCGGTCCAGCAGTCCGAGGACGAGCAGCGGGATGTAGGCGTTGAGGCCGGACGACGCGGCCAGTCCGGCGCCGGTGAGGATCTCCATGCCGCTCTCCTCTCGGTCACCCTTCCAGGACGGCGGCGGCCGTCAGGCTCAGGGTAGCGTCAGGCCGCGGGCGGCGTCGCGTAGTCGGGCTCGCGGGCCTTGATCGCCCGGATGACGACCATGGTGAGCGGGCTGACGACGATCTCCACGAGGCACTTGTACACGTACCCGGTGATGACGTAGTTGACGAACTGCCCGGCGTCGGCGATGCCGATCACCGGCGTCGCGATGGAGCAGAAGATGATCGTGTCGGCCAGTTCGCCGACCCCGGTGGAGCCGATGAGCCGCCCCCACAGCGCGGACTCCCCGGCGCGCTCCTTCATGCGCACGAGCACCCAGGAGTTGAGCAGCTGGCCCACCACGTAGCCGGCCATGCTCGCGAGCACGATCTGCGGCACCTGGCCGAGCGCCCCCTCGAGGGCGGACTGCTTCGCGATGCCGTAGTCGTCCGAGAAACCGGGCAGCGCGATGATGACGACGAATGCCAGCGAGGCGAGCAGCGACAGGGTGAACCCGGTGATGACGGTGCGACGGGCGGCCGCGAAGCCGTACACCTCGCTCAGCACGTCACCGAGGACGTAGGCCAGCGGGAACAGGAAGAAGCCGCCGTCGGTGACGATGGTGAAGTCCCCGAACACCGGCCCGATCAGCACACCCTTGGACGCGCCGATGTTCGACAGGATGAGGATGACGCAGAACAGCGCCACGATGATGTCGAAGTAGCGGCGGTTCCGGGTGGCGAACGCGGCGCGATGCGGCGTGGCGACGCTCATGGCAGGCCTCTCGAGGTGGATGACGATGGGGGCGGTGAGTGTCGACGTCGGCACCGCGCCGGACGACGGGTCCGACGGCGAGACGACGGCGGCACCCGTGCCGAGACGACCACCCGCATGCGAGGGGACGCCGTCGGGGTGGTTCCCGGACCGGATGCGTCGACGCTCGCGGGCACCGGACCGCCTGCCACCCGGCCGGTGCACGCCCGTGTCACGGGCAGGGTTATTGTTTCACGCGGCGGTCACAGCGGCGAGAACGCCGGAGGCGGACAGACGCGCGACTGCCGGACGAGCGCGGACGGCCGCACAGCGGTGGCCGACGCCGAGGTGAAGAATGGGCCCATGGCACAGCTCACTCCCTCGACCGACGCGTCCACGCCCGACTCCTCCGAACCCGGGCGTCCGCCCGTCGTCCTGACCATCGCCGGATCCGAGGCGACCGGCGGTGCCGGCGCCCAGACCGACCTGAAGACGTTCCAGCAGTCCCGGGTGTTCGGCATCGCGGCCCTGACCTGCATCGTCTCGTTCGACCCGAAGGACAACTGGAACCACCGCTTCGTGCCGGTGGATCCGCAGGTGATCGCGGACCAGCTCGAGGCCATCACGGCGGCGTACCCGATCGACACGGTCAAGATCGGCATGCTCGGCACCCCTGCGACCGTCGAGGTCGTCGCGGGCTGGCTGGCCGACAACTCGCCGCGCACCGTGGTGCTGGACCCGGTGCTGATCTGCAAGGGCCAGGAGCCCGGCGCGGCCCTGGACACCGACCAGGCGCTCAAGCAGCACATCCTGCCCCGCGCGACGTTCGTGACGCCGAACCACTTCGAGTCCGAGCAGCTCTCGGGCGTGGACGGCATCGCCTCGATCGAGGACCTGACCGAGGCCGCCCGCCGGATCCACGAGGCGAGCGGTGCCGTGGTCCTCGCCAAGGGCGGCGTGCGGCTCTCGGGCGACCAGGCGCAGGACGTGTTCTACGACGGCAGCCGGGTGGACGTGCTCACGGCCCCGAAGATCGGCGAAGTGGCCGTCAGCGGTGCGGGCTGCACCCTCGCGGCCGCGGTCGCCGCCGAACTGGGCAAGGGCGCCGACCCGCTGACCGCGGCCCGCTCGGCCAAGTCGCTGGTCACCGCGTCGATCCAGGGCCGGATGACGTCGAACGCCCCGTTCGACGCCGTGTGGCAGGGCGCCGCAGGCTGAGGACAGCGCCGCCGGCTAGGACAGCGCCGCCTCAGCGGCCGAGGAAGTCCAGCACCACCCGGTTCCACTCGTCGGCGTGACTGACGTTGACGCCGTGCGGGGCGCCGGCCACGACGTGCAGTTCGCTGCCGGCGATCGCGGCGTGGGTACGGGCTCCGGACCCCTCGAACGGGACCGTCGCGTCGCCGTCGCCGTGGATCACGAGCGTCGGCACGGTCACGGCGGACAGGTCGTCCCGGAAGTCGGTCGTGCCGAAGGCCGTCATGCAGGCCAGGGCCGCCTTCTTGTCCGCCTGCAGGGCGAGGGCGACGGCCTTCTGCCGCTCCTCCTCGGAGACCTTCAGCTGACCGTCGACGGAGAAGAATTCGGTGGTGAACTGGTCGTAGAACGCCGCCTGGTTCGCGGTCAGCGAAGCCGTCATCGCGGCGGCCTGCTTCTTGGTCAGCGGGCCCTCCGGGTTGTCGGAGCCCTGCATCAGGTACGGCGTGACGGCGGACGCGAACACGACGCTGCGCACCCGCTCCCCACCGTGCTTCGCCAGGTACCGGGCGACCTCGCCACCGCCCATCGAGAAGCCGACGATCGTGGCGTCCCGCACGTCGAGCGCCTCGAGCAGCGTGCTCAGGTCCTCGGCGAGCGTGTCGTAGGTGTACCCGGTCAGCGGCTTGTCACTGCGGCCGAAGCCGCGGCGGTCGTAGGTGATGACGCGGTAGCCGGCGTCGGCGAAGGCGCCGACCTGGTGCTCCCAGGACTCCCCCGACAGCGGCCAGCCGTGGATCAGGACGACGGGGCGGCCGGAGCCACCGGTGTCGTCGACGTGCAGGTCGGTGTCCTTGAACAGGCCGTGGTGAGCGGTGATCTCGGTCAAAGCTGTTCCTTCCGTCGTCACCGGCCCGGCCGGGCCGGTGGGGGCGCCGGGCACTCGCCGGTCCCCGTGTCCATGCTTCGGAACCGGGCCTGCTGCCGGATGGGATATTGACAGTAGGCTTGCTTTCAGCATCGCGGCGGGTCACGGCATGGTCAAGATCTGGCCACGCCTCGTTGACATGTGACCGATTCGACATGAGGGTTGTCTCAACCACTGTCGATCGACGGTGGCCACCGGATCCTCTTCCGGGTCATCACCGCATGCGAGCAGGACTTCCCCGTCGCGTCGCTGCGTCCCGATCGGACACACGGCGCGATGTTCTGTTCGCCCTCTTCGAGGAGAACCATGAATAGAGCGCGCAACAGGGCCCTGGGACGGGCGCTGCTGGCGACCTTGACCGGTGCCGCACTTGTCACGAGTTTCGCGACACCCGCCATGGCCGACCAGAAGTCCGACCCGACCAGCCCGGCGCAGGGACTGAAGTCCCAGCCCGTGAAAGCCTCCAAGATCTCGCCCCGGCTCGCCAGCGCGTCGGGGCAGATTTCTGTCTACGTCCAGTTCACCGGCCAGGGCGCATTCGACCGCACCCAGCCTGCCGCGGTCAAGAGCGGCGCCCAGAAGCCGGTCGCGAACGTGGCCGAGGTGAAGGCCATCCGCGCGTCGATCCAGACGGCGGCACGGGCCGCGGCCGGGGCAGCCCGGGCGACCACGCTCTACACCACGACCAACACCATCCCCGGCGTCGCGCTCCGCGGCGACGCGGCCGCGCTGCGCGCGCTCGCCCAGCAGGCCAACGTCGTCAAGATCACCCCGCTGGTCACCAAGCACGTCGACAACAAGGGTACGGACATCGACACCCGTGCCCTGGACTCCTGGGTCCAGACCAAGGCGACCGGTCAGGGCACCACGATCGCCGTGATCGACACCGGCCTGGACTACACGCACACCGACTTCGGCGGCCCCGGCACCTCGGCGGCCTTCGCCCAGGCCAAGGCGTCCCCGACCATCCCGGCCGGCCTGTTCGACCCGAACAAGTTCGCCGGCGGCTACGACCTGGTCGGCGACGACTACGACGCCGATCCGAGCTCGGCCACGTACCAGCCGGTGCCCAAGCCCGACGAGAACCCGCTGGACTGCAACGGTCACGGCTCGCACGTGGCGGGCACCGCCGCCGGGTACGGCGTCAACAACGACGGCTCGACCTTCACGGGCGACTACGGAACGCTGAACGCCGCGACGGTCAACGGCATGCGGATCGGCCCCGGCTCGGCCCCGAAGGCCAAGCTGGTCTCGCTGCGCGTCTTCGGCTGCAACGGGTCGTCCGACGTCGTGGGCGAGGCCCTCGACCGGGTCCTCGACCCGAACGGTGACGGCGACTTCAGCGACCGCGCCCAGATTGTCAACATGTCCCTCGGCAGCGACTGGTCCCCGACCGACGACCCCGAGAACGCCATCGTCGACAACCTGACGGACCAGAACATCCTCTCCGTGGTGGCCTCCGGCAACGCCGGCGACAGCTACGACATCGGAGGTTCCCCGGGCAACGCCAAGTCCTCGCTGACCGTCGCCAACAGCATCGGCTCGAAGGTCACCCTCGACCGCATCGACGTGCTCGCGCCGTCCGATGTGGCCGGCCAGGTCCAGGGCCAGTACTCGGTGAACTTCGACTACAACGCCTCGACGGTCACCCAGGCGCAGCTGACCGGCACCGTGGTGCTGCCGCCGGACGTCGCGACGAACAAGTTCGGTTGCACCGCGTTCAACGACCCGAACGGCACCCTCAAGGGCAAGTGGGTCTGGCTGACGTGGGAGGAGAACGGCGCGTTCCCGTGCGGCTCGGTCGCGCGGTTCAACAATGCGGCGGCCGCCGGCGCCAAGGGTGTCGTCCTCGACTCCCCGCGGGACGTGTTCGACGCCGGCATCTCCGGTAACGCCACCATCCCGGGCGTCCAGCTGAACCGGACCTCCTCGGACAAGCTGCGGGCGGCGGCCACCGCCGGCACCCTGCAGGTGCGGCTGAGCCCCGACTACATCGGCACCGCCGACGGCCCGTCGGGCCAGCTGGACCAGCTCAACTCCAGCTCCTCGCGCGGGGTCCACGGCTCGAACGGCATCATCAAGCCCGACGTCGCGGCTCCCGGCACCCTGATCGGGTCGGTCGCCGTGGGCAGCGGGAACAAGCCCAATGTCAAGACCGGCACCTCGATGGCGACCCCGCACGTGGCCGGCATCGCGGCGCTGGTGCGCGGCAAGTACCCCTTCCTCACCGCGACGCAGACGAAGGCGGTCGTGATGAACACGGCCAACCACGACGTCGTGACCGCGGACGGGGCGGTGTACGGCCCGAACCGGGTCGGCTCCGGCCGCGTCGACGCCCTCGACGCGCTGAGCACGCCGACGTACGCGTTCGCCGCGAACGACCCGACGCTGACGAGCATCAACTTCGGCGTCCAAGAGGTGGGCACCCAGCCGGTGACGGTGACGAAGAACGTGACCGTCCGGAACAACACGACGTCCGCGATCACCTACTCGGCCGCCTACAAGGCGTCCAGCCAGGTGCCCGGCGTCGCGTACGCGGTTCCCGCGACGGTGGCCGTCCCGGCCTCCGGCTCGGCGACCGTTCCGGTCACGATGACGATCGCGGACCCGAAGGCGCTGGCCAAGTCGGAGGACCCGTCCCTGGAGGCCACGCAGAGCGACATCGCGCGGCAGTTCATGGCGGAGGCCGCCGGCCGGCTGACGCTGACCGCCGCCGGCAAGCCGAACCTGCGGATCCCCGTGTACGCGTCCGTCAAGCCCGTCTCGGCCATGTCGGCCGGCGCGGTCGCGTTCGGCGCGAACCCGACCAGCACCCTCGTGCCGCTCTCGGGACGCGGCAACACGCAGACCGGCTTCGGCGCCGTCGTGGGCGGCTTCCAGCTCGGTGCCTCCAGCACCAGGCTGCCCGCCTCGACCCAGCCGCAGCGTGACGTCCTCGACCTGCAGTACGTCGGGGCGAACAGCTCCGTCCCGGCGGTCGCCGCCGCGGGCGGGAACACGAACAACGCCGTGGTGAACTTCGGCATCTCCACCTGGGCCAACAGCCCGGTGATCGCCGGAGGCACCGAGTACGACATCGAGGTGGACACCAACGGGGACGGCACGGCCGACTTCGTCACCTTCACGACGCGGATCCCCGACGTGGACCTGCCCGTGGCCGCCACCTACCCGATCGTCAACGGCGCGCTGGGCAAGCAGGTCGACCTGGAGCCCGTCAACGGCCAGCTCGGGAACGTGGACACCAACACGTTCGACACCAACGCCTTCACCGTCCCGGTGCAGGCCGCGGCGTACGGGGTGGACCTGACGAAGTCCGCGCCGATCCAGTACCGCGTGTCCAGCTACAACAGCTACAGCAGCGCGGCGATCGACTCGACCAACTGGATCGCGTACAACGTGACCCAGCCGAGCGTCGCGTTCGGCAACGCGGACGGCAACGTCCTGTTCAGCGACGTGCCGGGCACGGGCCTGCCGGCCCAGCGGTCGGCCTCCGGTGGCGCGGCGCAGGCGCTCTTCCTGCACCTGCACAACGCGACCGGTGACCTCTCCGGCAAGGCGACCACCGGTGACACGGACGGCGGCCGCGCCCAGGTGGTGCCGGTGACGGTGGTCACCCCGCCGGCGAAGCCGTCCATCCCGTCCGTCTCGACGGTCACCGCTGTCGACCCGGCCGGCAACCTGTGGGCCTACCCGGCCGACGGGAACGGCAGGCTCGGTGCCCGCACGAAGATCGGCTCCGGCTGGCAGAACGCCAAGTCGACGTCGGTGGTCGACTGGAACGGCGACAAGGTGCTCGACGTCGTCGCCCAGTGGAAGGACGGCCACCTGTCCGTCTACCCGGGTCGCAGCGGCGGCGGGTTCGCCCCCGCGGTGACCCTGGCCGCCTCGGGCTGGGGCGGGAAGGCGACGGTGCTCGCCACGCAGTGGACCCGCACCGGCGCTCCCGGCATCCTCACGGTCGAGACCAACGGTGATCTGCGGTACTACCCGAACACCAGCGGCTCGGTCGGGCCGAGCTCCGTGATCGGCCGCGGCTGGTCGGGGCTCGAACTGAGCGACGCCGACTGGGACAAGGACGGGTCGACGGACCTGCTGGCCCGCCGCAGCAACGGTGACCTGCTGGTCTACCGGAGCAACGGCGCCGGCGGCATCGTCTCCGAGAACCGTCCGGTGGTCGGCCGGGGCTGGAACGGCCTGTCCTCGATCGTCGCGCGCGCGGACTTCTCGGGCCCCGGGTCGCTGAGCGTCCTCGGCATCGACTCGAGCGGCCAGCTGCGCAACTACCCGGTGGTCGACAAGTCGATCCGCTCCGCCATCATCATCGGTGGCGGTTGGGCCGGGTACCGCCTGAGCGAGTGAGTACGGCTCGGCGGTCCCTCCCCGGAGGGACCGCCGAGTGATCGGACCGAGGGCCGGTGGCGTCACGCCACCGGCCCTCGGTGCGTTCGGGCGTCATTTCCCGCAGCGCAGGCGGCCGGGGCGCGTCGTGTCGACGGAGCGGGCGTCGGCGACCTGCTTGAAGCCGGTGCCGAGCACCAGGTCGACCGCGGTGCCGGTGCGGGCGTCCTCCCGGTACACCGACCCGGGCAGTTGCCGCTGGACGGCGAGCGCCGCGGACCGGCCGGCCCGCCCGGCGACGACCGTCACCGCCGCGGGATCGGCGACGGTCCGGTTGCCGATGCCGGTGATGACCATGCCGCGCTCGCGCAGCCGCGCGGCCACCGAACCCGCCAGCCCGGGGGTCGACGTCGCGTTCAGCACGTCCACCTGCACCCGGTTCGCGGCGGCGGGGACCACCGGCACGGTCGGGCAGCCCGCCGCGTTGACGGTCGGCGTCGGCTTCGCCGTGGCGACCGCCGTCCGGGCCGGCGCGGGGAACGGCCGGTATCCCTGCACCATCGCCAGCACGAGGACGAGCGCCGAGGCGAGGACCACCAGCGCGAAGATCAGCACCAGGCCGTGCAGCAGCCGGCGGCGATGGCGGAATCGCTCCCGGTCGGCCTCGTCGGCCTGCAGGGTGCGGGCCAGTTCCTCGTTGGTGACGATGTGGAGCCCGTGCAGGTCCAGGGGGTCGATCGGGCGTCGCGCCACAGGATCCGCCTTTCAACTGTCGGTTCGGCTCGTGGACCAGCAGGTTCGTGGGCCTTCGGGTCGGTGGACCTGCGGTCCGGTCTCAGTCGTCGATCTCGAGCACCCGGGCGTGCAACACCGCTCGCCGGTGCAGGGCGGAGCGCACCGCCCGGTGCAGCCCGTCCTCGAGGTACAGCCGACCCTGCCACTTGACCACGTGCGGGAACAGATCTCCGTAGAAGGTGCTGTCCTCGGCGAGCAGCGCCTCCAGGTCCAGCGTCCGCCGGGTGGTGACCAGTTGGTCGAGGCGCACCTGCCGTGGAGGCACCGCCGCCCAGTCCCTCGGGGTGGCCAGGCCGTGGTCAGGATAGGGTCGGCCCTCACCGACCGCCGCGAAGATCATGGGGACCATGCTAGGCAATGGTCCGGAACGCCCCGGGCGGCCTGCTGCCAGACTGGTGGCATGACTTCCGCGTCGAGCCCCGTTCGATGAGCGCCGCACCACGGCCGTTCGCCACCTCCGCCCCGCCCTTCGGGCTTCTGCTGGACGTCGACGGCCCGATCGCGAACACCGTCACCCGGACCATCGCCGTCCCGGGCATCGCCACCGACCTGGCCGCCCTGGGCAACGCCGGCGTGCCCGTCGTGTTCAACACGGGCCGGTCGGCGAACTTCCTGTGGCGCGAGGTGGTGCCGCCGCTGCGGGACGCGGGCCTGGATCCGCGGGCACGCGTGCACGCCGTCGGTGAGAAGGGGGGCACCTGGTTCAGCTTCATCGAGCCCGACGACGCGGTGCACGTCGATCCCTCGGTCCAGCTGCCCCCCGTCGTCGCCGCCCTCGTGCGGCCCCTGCTGGAGGGCCGCTCCGGCGCGCACATGTTCCTCGACGAGACGAAACTGGCGATGGTCTCCCTCGAGCAGTCCACCGCGGTGTCCAACGACGCCTACCTGCGGGTGCAGCCCGACTTCGAGGCGGAGCTGCTCGCCGCGCTGACGCACGAAGGGATCGGCTGGATCCACGAGGTGTACGACCGGCGGTTCCACCCGGACGAGCACGGCGCCACGCCGGTCCGGGTCGAGCCGACCATCATCTCCACGGATATCCAGCACGAACGGTCCGGCAAGGCGCTCGGGGCCGAACGCGCCCTGGCGCTGCTCGGCGAGGACGGCGCGATGCCGCGGCGGTGGTACACGGTCGGGGACACCCCGTCGGACTACGCCATGGCCGACTGGCTGCACGAGCACGGGCACGACGTCGTCCACGTCGACGTGCGGCCCGTGCCGCGCCGGGATGAGCCGCCCTACCCCGTGGACCTCGTGGACGACCTCGAACCGGACGTCGCGACGGCGCGGTTCCTCGCCGCGCGCGTCGCCGAGGTGTGACCGGCGCCCTGACGCCGCAGTTCGCGCCCCGGCCCGCGCGGTGCGGATCAGTACTTCCGCAGGTCCACCGGGCCCTGGCCGTACCAGGCGGCCCGCAGCCCGTCGACGACGGCGTGGATCGCTGCGGTCACCGCGCCGGTGGAGTCGCCGAGCACCCGCAGGGCGAGACCCGGCACCGCGAGGGTCGTCGCGCCGCCGAGGAGTTCGGGACGGCGCGCCAGCTGGGCGCGGGCCGCGTCGACGTCGTCGGCGGTGATGCGCGGGTCGACGACGAGCAGGGTGCCGACGTGCGTGCGCCCCTCGAGCAGGCCCGGCGCGGTGGGGTCGGTGTCCCCGTCGCCGTGGGCCAGCTGCAGGTTGTCGACGACGACGCTGCGGCCCTCCATGGTCACGGCGGTGCGCAGCCGCAGCGCGTCGTACCGGAACGGTTCGCCGCCGGGCGACCAGCCCGGGGTGACGACGTCGGCGAGGACGAGCGAGGCGGACGGGTCCATCTCGACCCGGGTGTCCTGCCGGTAGCGCGCGCCGCGGTAGGCGATCAGCTGGTCGGGCAGGTACTCGAACCGGCTGCCCGCCGCGAGCCGGGCGGTGAGCGTCTGGGTCGCCCCTGTGCGCGGGGTCCGGTAGATCTTCGTGGCGGCCTGGCCGGTCAGCAGCAGCTGAGCGGCCGGGGCGAGGGTCACCTGGATCCGGTACCGGTCCCCGTCCAGGTACGCACCGCCGGGGTTGACGACGACGTAGGTCACCTGTCCCGTCGCGTCCGGGTGTCCGATCGGGTCGAGGTACAGCGGGCGCAGCACGCGCAGCGCGCCGCGGTGGAACTGGTGGCCGGCCACCGAGCGCCCGTGCCGGGGCTCCACGGTCAGCTCCAGTTCGCCGCGGAAGCGCTCCGGCTCGCGAGCCCCGCCGCCGGGCGCCCGGGCGGCGGCGACGCTCACGCCTGCCGGGCCGCTCACGCGAGGTCGAGCATCAGGACGTCGTGGCGCAGCCAGTGGATCACCTGGTCCAGCCCGTCGTCGGTCCTGAGGTTGGTGAAGCAGAACGCCTTCTCGCCGCGGAAGTCCTTCGAGTCGGCCTCCATCACCGCCAGATCCGCGCCGACGTACGGGGCGAGGTCGGTCTTGTTGATGATGAACAGGTCGGACTTGATCATGCCCTGCCCGGCCTTGCGCGGAATCTTCTCCCCCTGCGCCACGTCGATGATGTAGATCGAGAAGTCGACCAGTTCGGGGCTGAACGTCGCCGAGAGATTGTCGCCGCCGGACTCGACGAAGATCACCTGCAGGTCCGGGTGGGTGGCCTGCAGGTCGTCGATCGCGGCCTGGTTCATCGAGGTGTCCTCGCGGATGGCGGTGTGCGGGCAGCCGCCAGTCTCGATGCCGACGATCCGGTCCAGCGGCAGGACGCTCGTCCGGGCCAGGATCTTCGCGTCCTCGATCGTGTAGATGTCGTTCGTGATCGCGGCCATCGAGATGTCCTCGCTCAGCGCACGCGTGAGGCGTTCGATCAACGCGGTCTTGCCCGCCCCGACCGGTCCGCCGATGCCGATCTTCACCGGTGTCATGGTGTGTCCTTCCCTTGCTTCTGTGGGTGCTCGCCGTCGTGCGCGGTGGTCGTCAGCTCATGAACATGCGGGCCCGCTGCATCTCGTGCTGCATCTGGGCGATCTCCAGGCCCGGAGGCACCGCCCCGAGGTCGTCGCCGGTCAGCTGCCCGATCCGCTGCGTGGCCGCCCGGACCGCCGGACCCATGCCGGCCAGCACCCGTTGCCCGGCGTTCTGCCCGAGGGGGATGCCGCGGACGGCGTTCTGGGTGAGCGCGCCGAGCGTCGAGAACAGCCAGGCGGGGACCAGGACCGACGCCGTGGCCCCGTGGTCCACGCCGATGAGGGCGAACGCGATCGACGGGTGGGCGTGACAGCGGCCCGCCGCGACGAGGGACGCGTAGGCCCCCAGCAGCGGTCCCGGCAGCGCCTCGCGGCCGATCTCGACGAGCCGCCGTCCCATGGTCACACCGGCCTGGCGGATCTGGGCGGGCAGGGCCTGCGCGTGCATCAGGTCGTCCAGTTCCGCGAGCCGGTCGGTGAGGGACGCGGGCACGTCGACGGTGCCCTCGCCGCCGCTCCCCTGCCGCGATGATTCCGCCGCCTCGGCCGTCAGCCGCACGGCGAGCCCGTCGGCGTGCACGAGCTGCAGGTCGAGGAAGCGCGTGAGCCACGCGGCGAAGGTCGCTTCGTCGGTCACGGTGCCGCGGTGCAGGTAGGTCTCGAGGCCGAACGAGTGGGCGAAGGCGCCGGTGGGCAGCGCGGAGTCGCTCAGCTGCTGCAGGGCGAGCAGGGCGCCGACGGGCAGGAACCCGCCGGCATCGTCGTCGTCGAGCGCGGGCACTAGTGCGTGTGCTCCGCGTGCCGGAACGGGACCGGCAACACCCGCTCCTGCCGGTCGAACGGCACCCCGTGCTGCTCGAGCCAGCCCTGCACCGTGTGGTCGTACTGGACGACCATGACGTCGGCGGCGTACCCGGAGTCGGCCCCGAAGAACTGGGCCTGCAGGTGCCGGTTGCCGAGGGCGTGCGCGGTGACGCCCATCTGCAGCACGGACTCGGGAGCGATCACGAGCACGTCCGTGGGCAGCACCGCGACGGCGACGAGGCCGGCGTCGTCGCGGAGCAGGATGTCGCCGTCCTTGAGGTCGCCGTCGGGCCCCGGCGCCGCCCGCAGCCGGAGCCCGAGTTCGCGGCCGTGGTCGGTCGTGACCCGCTGGATGCGTTTGACCAGGGCGGCGCTCGGCAGCACGACGCGCTCGACGTGGACGCCGGCGCGCTCCTCGTCGGTCAGCTCGGCCAGGTTGCCGGCGATCTGCTCCACGATCACGCTGTGCTCTCCTCCTTGCTCGTCGTCATCCGCTGCCCTGCCTCGGAACGCCCCGGTGCATCAGAACAGGAAGTACCGCTGGGCCATCGGCAGCACGTCGACGGGGTCGCATGTGACGCGCTCCCCGTCGACCCGCACCTCGTAGGTCTCCGGGTCGACCTCGATGTCCGGCGTCGCGCCGTTGTGCACGAGGTCGGACTTGCGCAGCGTGCGGATGCCGTGGACGGCGCGAATCTGCTTGCGCAGCCCGAGCTGCTCGGGCACCCCGGCGTCGACCGCGGCCTGCGACAGGAACGTGATCGACGAGGCGTGCACGGCCGTGCCCATCGCGCCGAAGGACTCGCGCATCAGCTGCGGCTGCGGCTTGGGGATGGACGCGTTGGGGTCGCCCATCACCGAGGTCACGGCCTGCCCGCCCTTGAGCACGAGGGCCGGCTTGACCCCGAAGAACGCCGGCTCCCACAGCACCAGGTCGGCGAACTTGCCGACCTCGATGCTGCCCACCTCGTCGGCGATGCCGTGCGCGAGGGCGGGGTTGATCGTGTACTTGGCGATGTACCGCTTCAGCCGCGCGTTGTCGCCGCGCTCGGTGTCGCCGTCGAGCTTGCCGCGCTGTTTCTTCATCTTGTCCGCGACCTGCCACGTGCGCAGCACCACCTCGCCGACCCGGCCCATGGCCTGGGAGTCGGACGAGGTGATGGAGAAGACGCCGAGGTCCTGCAGCACGTCCTCGGCCGCGATCGTCTCGGGCCGGATCCGCGAGTCCGCGAACGCCACGTCCTCGGGGATGTCCGGGTTGAGGTGGTGGCACACCATGAGCATGTCCAGATGCTCTTCCTCGGTGTTGCGCGTGTACGGCAGCGTCGGGTTGGTCGACGCGGGCAGCACGTTGGGCAGGCCGGCGATCCGGATGATGTCCGGCGCGTGCCCGCCCCCCGCACCCTCCGTGTGGTACGTGTGGATCACCCGGCCGTCGATCGCGCGGATCGTGTCCTCGACGAAGCCGCCCTCGTTGAGGGTGTCCGTGTGGATGGCCACCTGCACGTCGTACTCGTCGGCCACCCGCAGCGCGTTGTCGATCGACGACGCGGTGGCACCCCAGTCCTCGTGGATCTTCAGGCCGATCGCCCCGGCACGGATCTGCTCCGCCAGAGGTTCCGTCGTCGCCGCGTGGCCCTTGCCGAGGAAGCCGACGTTCATCGGCACGTTCTCGACGGCGCGGAGCATGTTCGCCAGGTTCCAGCGGCCCGGGGTCACCGTCGTGGCCTTGGTGCCCTCCGCGGGCCCGGTCCCGCCGCCGATCATCGTGGTGATGCCGGAGGTCAGGGCCGTGACGAACTGGTCGGGGCTGATGAAGTGGATGTGCGAGTCGATCCCGCCGGCGGTGACGATGCGGCCCTCGCCCGCCACGGCCTCCGTCGCGGGGCCGATGACGATGTCGACGCCGTCCATGATGGTCGGGTTGCCGGCCTTGCCGATCCCGAGGATGCGGCCGTCCCGCAGCCCGAGATCCGCCCGGTAGATGCCGGTGTGGTCGAGCACGATCACGTTGGTGATGACGGTGTCCGCGACCGGCGCCTCGTCCGGGCCGCCGTCGCGCACCGCGGTGCCGTCCTGGCCCATGCCGTCGCGGATCACCTTGCCGCCGCCGAAGACCACCTCGTCGCCGTGGGCGGTCAGGTCGTCCTCGATCTCGAGGAACAGGTCGGTGTCCGCGAGGCGGACGGCATCGCCCGTGGTCGGGCCGTACAGGTCGGCGTACTGGCGCCGGCTCATCGAGAAGCTCATGGGTGTCCTTCCGCGCGGTGACGGATCAGTCGAGGGGACATTCAGTCGAGAGAAGCGTTCAGTCGAGGGGGCCGTCGACGGCGCCGGTGAAGCCGTGGACGGCACGCGCCCCGGCCATCGCGACGAGGCGGACCGACTTCCGGTCGCCCGGCTCGAAGCGGACCGCGGTGCCGGCGGGGATGTCGAGGTGGAAGCCGCGGGTCAGGGCGCGGTCGAACGCGAGTGCGCGGTTGACCTCGAAGAAGTGGAAGTGGGAGCCGACCTGCACCGGGCGGTCCCCCGTGTTGGTCACCTCGATCTCGACGGTCTCGCGGCCCTCGTTGATCAGGACCGGTTCGTCGCGCAGCACGTACTCGCCGGGGATCATCGCGTCCTCCGTCAGCGGATGGGGTGGTGGACGGTGACGAGCTTGGTGCCGTCGGGGAAGGTCGCCTCGATCTGCACGTCGGCGACCATCTCGGGCACGCCCTCCATCACGTCGTCGCGCGTGAGGATCGTGGTGCCCCAGCTCATCAGGTCGGCCACCGTGCGGCCGTCCCGGGCGCCCTCCATCAGCTCGTAGCTGATGATCGCCACCGCTTCGGGGAAGTTGAGTTTCAGGCCGCGGCCCTGCCGGCGGCGCGCGAGGTCGGCGGCGACGACGATCTGCAGTTTCTCCTGCTCGCGGGGCATCAGGTGCATCGAAGTCCTTCGGGACGCGGGACGAGGTGATCCCACCCTAGGCCCGCGCACCGACAGTGCGCGACGTCGTCCACCGACGCGAAGAGCCCCTCCCGGACGGGGAGAGGCTCTTCGTGCGTCGGTGCGGACACCGATCTGCGGAGGATGGGGGATTTGAACCCCCGAGGGCGTGAACCCAACACGCGTTCCAGGCGTGCGCCATAGGCCGCTAGGCGAATCCTCCTGGTGCTGCTCGCGAACGAGCAGACCTCAGGCTACCCGATGGCCGCACCACCGAGCCAATCGACGCGCGAAGCACAACGGCATCGGGAAGCGCTCGGGTCTAGGCGTGCCGCCCGTCGCGCCGTCCGGCGTGCCGGACGGCTGCTCGCTCGGGGGATCAACCCCGGTCGGTGTCGACCTCGGGCTCCTCGGCGCCCGGCTCGTCCAGGCCGCGCTGGGCCCGGTCGGCCTCGGGCGAGGCCTCCTCCGGAAGGGGGTCGGTGGCCGGCGGGACCTCGCTCGGCGCGTAGTCGGCGATCCCGGCGTCGACCCGCTCCTCCTCGGTCGCCTCCTCGAGCTCGTCCAGCTCCTCGTCGTCGACCGGTTTCGCGCCGCCGTGGTAGCTGCGGTCGCGTCGCGGCAGGGCATCGTCCTCGGGCTCCAGCACGTCGTCGAGATCCGTGCGGGGCTGGTCGGTCTGGTCGTTCTGGTCGTTCGGGGTGCTCACGATCGTCTCCTTCTCCGCCGTGTTCCGCGGTGCGGTCCGGCCCGGCAACGCGGTTCCGAGGTCGTTCGCCACCGCGCTCCCGACCACCGCGATCCAGCACCGTGCGGCAGTCCACGCGCTCTCCCTGGCGACGGCCTCCCTCGCAGACTAGCCACCCGGTGCGGGCCCGACCAGAGCTCCGGGTCGACGTCGGGCCGGGATGAGGGCGGCGTGAGAGGGGGCGGTTGATCCGCTAGACTCGAGACCAGCCCCTCGTGCGGCGTCATCCTGTTGAACTCCCCCAGGACCGGAAGGTAGCAAGGGCAAACGGGCTCTGGCGGGTGTACGAGGGGTCTCTACGTTGTGCGCCCGTGCCGGTCCCGTCCGGGCTCGGCACCGGCCGGCCAGTTCTGTCAGTGCCAGTCGATAGGGTTTCATCCGTGAGCACCGCCCTCTACCGCCGCTACCGTCCCGAGACGTTCGCCGACGTCATCGGTCAGGAGCACGTCACCGAACCCCTGATGACGGCGCTGCGGAAGAACCGGGTCAATCACGCCTACCTCTTCTCCGGTCCCCGCGGGTGCGGCAAGACGACCTCGGCCCGGATTTTGGCCCGCTGCCTCAACTGCGCGCAGGGCCCCACGGACACCCCGTGCGGCGTGTGCGACAGCTGCGTCGAGCTGGCCCGCGACGGGTCCGGCAGCCTCGACGTGATCGAGATCGACGCCGCGAGCCACGGCGGCGTCGACGACGCGCGGGACCTCCGTGAGCGGGCGACGTTCGCCCCCGTGCGGGACCGCTACAAGGTGTTCATCATCGACGAGGCCCACATGGTCACCTCGGCCGGGTTCAACGCCCTCCTCAAGATCGTCGAGGAGCCGCCCGAGCACATCCTCTTCATCTTCGCGACCACCGAGCCGGACAAGGTGATCGGCACCATCCGGTCCCGCACGCACCACTACCCGTTCCGGCTCGTCCCGCCCGAGCCGCTGCTCGCCTACCTCGAGCGGCTGTGCGCCGAGGAGAACGTCCCGGTGGCGCCCGGCGTCCTCTCCCTGGTCATCCGCGCCGGTGGCGGCTCCGTCCGCGACACCCTCTCGGTCCTGGACCAGCTGATGGCCGGGGCCGGGGACGAGGGCCTGAGCTACGAGATGGCCATCGACCTGCTCGGCTACACGCATGCCTCGCTGCTCGACGACGTCGTGGATTCCCTCTCCGCGGGCGACGCGTCGACCGTGTTCGGCGCGGTCGACCGGGTGATACAGACCGGTCACGACCCGCGCCGCTTCGTCGAGGACCTCCTCGAGCGGTTCCGCGACCTGATCATCGTCGGCGCGATGGAGGAATCGGCTCGGCACGTGCTGCGCGCGGTGCCCGAGGACGCGATCGCCCGGATGCAGAACCAGGCGCGCCAGCTCGGCCGTGCGGAGCTCTCGCGGGCCGCCGACATCACCAACGCGGCGCTGACCGAGATGACCGGCGCCACCTCGCCGCGCCTGCACCTCGAGCTGCTGTGCGCGCGCCTGCTGCTGCCCGGCGCGGACGCCGGGGAGCGTGGGGTCGCTGCCCGGGTCGACCGGATCGAACGGCGGCTGAACTACGCGGCGCCCGACGCCGGACGCGGACCGGCCTCGGCGATCTCGGGCGCCGTCGAGCACGGCGTGGAGCACGTCGGTCTGACGCCCGCCGCCGGAGCGCCCACGGCCGCGGCGACCGACGGCGCACTCACCGACGCCTCGCGTGGTGACGGTGCGCGTGCTGATCGTTCTGACCGCCCGCAAGCCGACGACGCGGGCGACCGGCCGGCTCGCGGGCCGTCTCCCGTTGCTGCCCGGCCCATTCCGGCCACCGACGGTGCAGCCCGTCCCACGCCGGCCCGGCCCGCGCCCGCCCGCCCGGCACCGGCGTCCACGGACGAGTCGGCCGCCGTTTCCGCCCCCGAGCCTGCCCGGCCGGCTCCGTCGCGGCCCTCTCTCGCGAATCCGCCGACGCCGGACGTCGCGGGTGACGGCGCGGCAGAGGCACCCGCTCGCGTCGACGAGGAGACCGCCGGCGATGCTGCGGTCACCGAGAACGTGTCCGACGCCGTCGACGGAACAGATCGGACCGCCCCGGGCGACCCGACCGAGGACCGGGACGTGCCCACCGACCACGACGAGTCGCCGGTCGCGGCCGCCCCCGTCGACCCGGAGGACCTGCCCGAGCCCCCGCCGTCCCGGCAGCCCGGTGGCAACGCCGCAGCCGAGGACGACGAGCCCGGTGACGCCGTCGCCCCGTCGTCCGACGCAGAACCCACGCCCACGCCCGCACCTTCGGACGGTGGCTCGTCCGACGTCGACATGGTGCGTCGAGCCTGGCCGGAGGTCCTCGAGGCGCTGGGCCGCACCAGGAAGGTCGCCTGGATCCTCGTCTCGCAGAACGGCACGGTCCGCGCGCTGCGGGAGAACACCCTCTATCTCGAGTTCCCCACCCCCGGCATCGCCGAGCAGTTCGGCCGCCACGAGGAGCACCTGCGCGAGGCCCTCGGTTCCGTTCTCGGCCTGCAGGCGCGGATCGTCGCGGTCCACCCGGGTTCCGCGCCGCCGTCGGAGGCATCCCGCGCCGGAGCCGACTCCGCCGCTGGGGGCAGCCGCCCAAAAGCACCCGCTGAGTCCGCCGGCCGCCCCACGCGTCCGGCCGATCCCGGGCGCGCCGGCTCCGGCGGCGCCGCGCCCGCTTCGCCGTCGACGGCGCGAGACGGCGGATCAGCGACTGCTGCAGCACCGCCGGATCGAGCGCAGTCTGATCGAGCCCAGTCCGGGGCAGCACAGTCCGGGGCATCGCATGACGACGGGTCGCAGTCGGGCCGGGCCCAGTCCGGTGCTGCACAGTTCGATCGAGCACAGTCCGGAGCAGCGCAGTCTGATCGAGTGCAGTCCGGGAACGCGGCCTCCGACGGGACGCCCGCCGGAACCGCCGGGGCGAATCCGCGCGAGCGCGTGTGGTCCCCTTCCGGTCCGACTCCGGCACCGGCACCGGGGGCACCCCGTGACGCGTCGTCGTCCGCGCAGCCGACGCCCCGCTCCTCGGAGTCGGCGCCGGCACAGTCCGGCGCGCCGGAAGCGGCTCCGTCAACGTCAAGCCCGTCGCGACCCGCTGACGCGACCTCCATCTCGACCTCGACTCTGACCTCGACGGGATCGACGTCGGAACAGCCGTCCTCGCCCCAGCACGACTCGACACAGACCGGCCCGACACCGTCCGACTCGACACAGCCCGACTCGAAGCCGTCACCGGCCACCGGGCCCAGCACGGCGGCGACCAGCTCGAGCGACTCGGGTCCGTCGTCGTCCGGCACGGGTACCGGCCGGGCGGATGCCCCCGATGAGCCCGCCGATCGGTCGCGCGGGAAAGCGTCCACCGAGTCCGCTGCCGAGCGGGAGGCGACCGACCGCGCCGACGGCTCGAACCGCGAGAGCGCCGGTCGCCCGACCGCTCAGTCACCGGCCACCGCGGTGTCCGCCTTCCCGTGGGACGACGAACCGCCCCTGCCGGACGAGCCCGATCTCGACGAGCCACCGTTCCCCGACGACGAGTACGTCGGGGCAGGCCGGCACGCGCCGGGTCGTCAAGCCTCGATGCCGGCCGGCGACCAGCAGCCAGCGCGTCCCCGGGCGGCGCGCCCAGCTCAGAGCAGTCTGGCCGCAGGCAGTCCGGCGGGGGAGGCACCGGCACGTCCGGCCCCGGGTGCGTCTCGCGGTGCCGACGCACCGGCTCGCCCCGCACCCGGCGCAGCCGGAACCCCCGCCCGTCCCGCACCTGCAGGGCTCCGCGACGGCGACGCTCCCGCGCGCCCCGCCCCGGGTGCATCCCGGGGAACCGACGCTCCCGCGCGCCCGGCCCCGGGCTCGACGAATCAGGCCGACGCTCCGGCGCGCCCGGCGCCCGGCGCGTCGGCGGACGCTCCTGCGCGGCCTGCCCCGGGTATCGTCACCGAGACCGAGGGCCGCCCCGCGCCGGGGACCAACGGCCGTCGGCCGGCCGCCGTCGATGCCGCCCCGGCCTCCGACGGCACGGAACCTCCGGCCGCCGAACCGTCGGCCGCGGCACCGAGTCCCACGCCGGCGGCACCCGCCACGGTCCCGACGCCGATGGAGGACATCCCGAGCGAGGACGACCTCGTGCTCGAGGACTCGGGCCGCGCCGGCCGGGCTGCGGCCGAGCGGGTGCTCGGCGCGCAGCTCATCGACGAACGCGAACTGCTGCGCGACTGACGGCAGCACCGCAGCGCACGGTCCACGGTGAAGGACCACCAGCACAGACCACCACCCGGCGCGATCCACCCACCGGCCGGTCGCACCGGTCCCGCACGACCCGAAGGATAAGGTGACAGCGTGTACGAAGGAGCCGTCCAGGAGCTGATCGACGAGCTCGGACGCCTTCCCGGGATAGGCCCCAAGTCGGCCCAGCGCATCGCCTTCCACATCCTCGAGGCGGACACCGCGGACATGCGCCGGCTCGCCACCGCCATCACCGACGTCAAGGAACGCGTCAAGTTCTGCTCGATCTGCGGCAACGTCTCCGAGTCCGAGACCTGCTCCATCTGCCGTGACCCGCGCCGCGACCCCAGCGCCATCTGCGTCGTCGAGGAGTCCAAGGACGTCATGGCGATCGAGCGCACCCGCGCCTTCCGCGGCCGGTACCACGTCCTCGGGGGCGCCATCAACCCGATCGGCGGCGTCGGCCCCGAGCAGCTGCGCATCCGCGAACTGCTCAACCGGCTCTCGGACGACACGATCACCGAGGTCATCATCGCGACCGACCCGAACCTCGAGGGCGAGGCCACCGCCACGTACCTCGGCCGCATGCTCGCCACCCTGGGCATCCGCGTCACCCGGCTCGCTTCCGGCCTGCCCGTCGGCGGCGACCTCGAGTACGCCGACGAGGTCACCCTGGGCCGCGCCTTCGAGGGCCGCCGCACCCTCTGAGCGCCCGGCCGCACGGCGTCGTCGGCCCACCGGCCACACTGCGGACGCAATTGAGAGCGGCTCATGCCCGCGGACTACACTTTCCGTGGCGTCCGCGCGCCCGTCGCGTGTGACCCGTCCCGTGTCCGTCAGCCCGGCAGGAGCGCCACACCCGTGAGCCTGATCGTCCAGAAGTACGGCGGTTCGTCCGTCGCCGACGCCGAGGGCGTCAAGCGCGTCGCCCGCCGGGTCGTGGACACGCAGCGCGCCGGGCACGACGTCGTCGTCGTCGTGTCCGCGATGGGCGACACCACCGACGAACTGCTGGACCTCGCCGACCAGATCACCACGGCCCCGCCGGCCCGCGAGATGGACATGCTGCTGACCGCCGGCGAGCGGATCTCCATGGCCCTGCTCGCCATGGCCGTCACCGACCTCGGCGCCAAGGCTCAGTCCTTCACGGGCAGCCAGGCCGGCCTGATCACCGACAGCCTGCACGGTCGGGCGCGTCTGGTCGAGGTCGACCCCCACCGGATCCGCACCTCCGTGGACAAGGGCAACGTCGCCATCGTCGCCGGCTTCCAGGGCATGAGCCGCACCACGATGGACATCACCACGCTCGGTCGCGGCGGCTCGGACACCACCGCCGTCGCCCTGGCCGCCGCCCTGCACGCCGACGTGTGCGAGATCTACACCGACGTGGACGGCATCTACACCGCGGACCCGCGCATCGTGCCGAACGCGCAGAAGATCGGCCGCATCAGCAGCGAGGAGATGCTCGAGATGGCCGCGTCGGGGGCGAAGGTGTTGCACCTGCGCTCCGTCGAGTACGCCCGCCGCTTCGGGCTGCCGCTGCACGTCCGCTCCTCGTTCAGCCACCACGAGGGCACCTGGGTCATCCCCGACCCCGCCACGGCGCACGACATCAGTGAAGGAATCACCTTGGAACAGCCCATCATCTCCGGCGTCGCGCACGACCGTTCCGAAGCCAAGCTGACCGTCGTCGGCGTCCCGGACGTGCCCGGCAAGGCCGCCCGCATCTTCGAGGTGATCGCGGCGGCCGCGGTGAACATCGACATGATCGTCCAGAACGTCTCCACCACGCGCGGTCGCACCGACATCTCCTTCACCCTCGGCATGAGTCAGGGCACGACGGCGGTCGAGGCGCTCGAGGCGGCGCAGGAGGAGATCGGTTTCGAGTCGCTCTCGTACGACGACTCGATCGGCAAGCTGTCGCTGGTCGGCGCGGCGATGCGCTCCAACCCGGGCGTCTCCAGCCAGTTCTTCTCCGCCCTCTCGAAGGCCGGCGTCAACATCGGGATGATCTCCACCTCCGAGATCCGCATCTCCGTCACCACGCGCGCCGACTCGCTCGACGACGCGGTGCGCGCCGTGCACCAGGCGTTCGGGCTGGACGGCGAGACGGAGGCGACGGTCTACGGCGGCACCGGCCGCTGAGCCGTCGTCCTCGCTCCGCGGCGCCCCGCGCCGTGCCGGCACCCGTGAGCCCCTCATGACCGCCCCGTCCCCCGAACGCGCTCGCGCCGGCGTGCCGCTCGTCGTCCTGCCCGCCGCGGACGCGACCGACCGCGCGGACCGCCATCTCGCGCACGCCGCCCGGTACACCGAGCCGTTCCGTGCGCGGCGATCGGCCGGGATCAAGCACCCCGTCGAGGACTTCCTCTTCACCTACTACGCGCTCAGCCCGGGCAGGCTCGAGCGGTGGCACCCCGGGGCCGGGTCCGTGCTCACGGGGCCGGCGGCACTGGAGCGGGCCGTGTGGAAGGACCACCGGACCCTCGACGCCGCCGAGCGGGAGCGGCTGGGCCTGACACCGGACGAGCCGGCCGTGACCGCCGACGTCGAGGGGTTCCTCGCCCGACGGTCCGCCACCGTCGCCTTCGCCGCGCGCCTCCTGGCCTCGACGGCGTCGCGACCCGGCCAGTTCGGGTGCTTCGGCCTGCACGAGTGGGCCATGGTGTACCGGCAGGGCGCCGACGACCGCCGGCACGAGCAGCTGCCGCTGCGGCTCGGCGCCGAGGGCACCGACGCCGTCGTCGAGGGCCACCGGCTGCGGTGCACGCACATCGACGCCTTCCGCTTCTTCACCCCGGAGGCGACCGGCCGCAACGAGCTGACGCCCACGCGGGAGCGGCAACCGGACCTCGAACAGCCCGGCTGCCTGCACGCGACGATGGACCTCTACAAGTGGGCGTTCTCGCTGCTGCCGCTGATGCCGAGCGAACTCGTGCTCACCGCGCTGGACCTGGCGTCGGACGTGCGGGAGGTCGACATGCGGGCCTCCCCGTACGATCTCACCGCGCACGGCCTGGCGCCGATCCAGATCGAGACGGCCGCCGGCAAGGCCGAGTACGTGGCCGCGCAGCGCGGCTTCGCCGACCGGGGCGCGGACCTGCGCCGCCTCCTGTTGGCCGAGCTCGACCGGTGGGCCGGCACGGCCTGATCCGGGTCAGGCGGGCTGCGCTCAGACCGGCCGGTCCGTGGCGGACGGCGTCGCGGGGTCCGGCCGGCGCAGCGGGTGCTCGCCGTGCCGTTCCTGGGCCGCCCGCAGCGACTCCTGCACCCGGCGGCGGCGCTCGTCCTCGCGCTGGCGTCGCGCCTGGGAGAACAGGATCCCGCCGAGTCCGACGACGACGGCGCCGGCCATGATGAACGGCAACGCTGACTTCGATTCCTCACCCATGCGATCAGCGTAGTCGCGCACCCCGGCGGTGATCCCGGCAGGATGGGGTGAGAGTGACCGTCCACCGGCGAAAGGCATCATGAGCGCGACCCTCTACACCGCGGCGACCGTGCACACCCTGGCCGGCCCGGCCGCCGCCCCACCCGTCCGCGGCATCCTGGTCCAGGACGAGCGGGTGCTGGCCACCGGCGACCCCGCGGAGCTAGCGGCCCACGCCCCGGCGGGAACCCGCACCGTCGACCTGGGCGATGCCGTCGTCGTCCCCGGCCTGACGGACGCCCACGTGCACCTGACGCACCTGGCCGACGAGCTCGCCGGCGTCGACCTGCGCTCGGCCACCTCCGAGGAGGAGTGCCTGCGCCGGGTCGCCGGGCACGTCGGCACGCTGCCCCCGGGGACCTGGGTGTTCGGCGGATTCTGGAACATCAACGCGTGGGACACGCCGGAGCCACCGCACCGGCGAGGCCTCGACGCCGTGACCGGGGACCATCCCGTCGCGCTCGTCAGCTCGGACGCGCACACCATCTGGGCGAACAGCGCCGCCCTCACCGCCCTCGGCATCACCCGTGACACTCCGGACCCCGACGGTGGGGAGATCGTGCGCGACGCCGACGGGGAGGCGACCGGGGTGCTGCGCGAGTCGGCGGTCTTCCCCGTGCGCGCCCTGCAGGACGGCCCGGCCGGCGGCGATCCGGACGACCGCTTCGCGCGGGTGCAGCGGCACCTGCTCGCCCAGGGCCTGACCGGGGTGCACGACGTCGACGGCATGACGGTCCTGTCCTCGGCGCAGCGGCTGCGGGAGCGCGGCGAGCTCGATCTGCGGCTGGTCAAGCTGCTGCCCGTCGCCGCCCTGGACGAGCACATCGCCGCCGGCCGCCGCACCGGCGACGGTGACCCATGGATCCGGATCGGCCCGGTGAAGATCTTCGCCGACGGTGCCCTCGGGTCGCACACGTGCCTGATGAGCCACCCGTTCCCGGCCGGGGACCCGCGCGTCGTCGTCGAGCCGAGCGCCGCGCACGGCGTCGAGGTCACCGGTCCCGCGGCGCTGGACGCGCTGCTGGACCGGCTGATCGACAACGGCCTGGCCGCCGCGGTGCACGCGATCGGCGACCGCGCGAACACCCAGGTGCTCGACGCCCTCGCCCGCGCCGCGCACGCGAGCCGCACCGCGGGGCTGCGGCACCGGATCGAGCACGCCCAGTTCGTCCGGCGCGAGGACCTGCCCCGGCTCGCGCAGCTGGGCATCATCGCGTCGATGCAGCCGCAGCACTACGCCCCGGACCTGGCCCTGCGCACCCTCGTGCCGGACCCCGCGATCGCCGCGTACGCCTGGCGTTCCGTGCTCGACGCCGGGGCGACACTGGCGTTCGGCTCCGACGCCCCGGTGGAACCGCCCCGGCCGCTGCACGGGCTCGCCGCCGCGATCGCGCGCTGGGATCCGGACGGCGCCCCCGGTACGTGGCAGCCGGAGGAGCGCCTCACGGCCCGGCAGGCCCTCGCCGCCTACACGACAGGGGCGGCGGCGGCCTCCGGGGAGAACACCACCAAGGGAACCCTGGCGCCGGGCATGGTCGCCGACCTGACGGTGCTCGACGTCGACCCGCTCACCGCCCACCCGGAGGCGATCCGCGACGCCACGGTGCTCGCCACCGTCGTGGGCGGCCGCGTCCGGTACGAGGCCTGATCCGGCTCAGTCCAGGAGAGCGCCGACGGTGACGTCCAGTCGTGCCCGGAGCTCCCCCTCGAACTCCGGGCGGTAGAGCAGCTGCGCGGCGAGCCCCTGGGCGAGCGCGAGGATCGACCACGCCGCGATCTCGGGATCGACGTGCAGGGGGATCTCCCCCTCGGCCTGTGCCCGACCGATGAGCGAAGCGAGGAGCCCGCGCACCTGCGCGTCGCTCTGGGCGATCGCTCCGGCGATCCCCGGATCCGCGAGCGCCTGTTGCGCGAAGGCGTCTCCTCTTCGCTGCGCCGCACGGCGCTCGTCATCGAGCGGGAGGATCCCCAGCAGCAGGGAGACGAGCCAGGCCCGCAGGGTCGGCCGTCCGGGTTCCCCGGGGGGCAGCGGGGCGGCGTTCTCGCGCAGTCGGGCGAAGGACGCCGCGAGCATGCGCTCCTTGGAGGGAAACGCCTTCTGCACCGAGCCGAGCGAACAGGCCGCCTCGGCAGCGACCGACCGGAACGAGAGGGCCGGCATGCCGTCCCGTCCGATGATGCGCAGCGCCGCGTCCGCGAGTTCCTGCTGCCGCTCGGTCAGTTCCACGCCGTTCAGGATGCCACGGACGCGCGGAACAGTCGGCGCCACAGCACCGTCGCGACGGCCAGCATCACGAGGCAGGCGCCCGCGATCCCGGCCAGAGCGACGGCGGTGGTCGCGTTTCCTCCGACGAAGTTGGCGAAGTCCCACGCCGCGTGCCAGGCGATCACCGGCCATAGACTCGTGGTCAGGATCGCCACCTCGGCGGCGACGACGCCGAACAGCAGAGCGAACACCACCTGGAGAAGAGCGGCGGGGGCATCCGCACCGCCGGCGAGGTTCGCCAGGTGGAGCACGGCGAAGAGGATCGCACTGGCGACGACGGCCAGCCGCATCCCGCCGCGCCGCAGCATCGCGAGGATGATGCCGCGGAACCACACCTCCTCGTTGACCGCGACCGCGCAGACCAGCACCGCGTACGCCGCGATCACCGCACCGGCCACGTGGAGGCCCTGCGTGACCACCGCCATCAGAACGGTGGCCACCAGCGGAAGACCCCACCACACGGCTCGTCCGTTCCGTGGCATCCCGAATCCGGCCACCGGCGAGCTCCGACGCCGTCGCATCACCACCATGCCGATCGCGGCGGACACCGCGGCCCCGGCGGCGACGATCAGGGCCGCCGTGACGTCGTCGGCATTCAGGATCTGTGCGAACGCGGAGCCCGCGGCCGTCCAGAGCACCGGAATCAGAGCCAGGCCCACGCCCGTCAGAACGGTGCGTACCCGGGACACGACGGACCGCATCGCGTCCCCGTGCTCCGAGGTGGCCAGAAGAGCGGTCATGTCGACTCCTTTGTAGGATACGCTTGTATTCTTAGAATACGGTCGTATTCCAGAGGTGTCAACAGCCGGGCGCGGTATCGCCCCGATCACACGGCGTCCGATGCCTCCCGCTCGGGCGATAGACTGACCCGGCAAGCTCGCGGAGCGCCGGTCCGGCGTGAGACGGCACCCTCCAGCGAGCCGAAGTCCGGATTCCCCCTCAGCCGCAGGAGTCGCCCGCATGCAGCGGATCGTCGTCGAAGTCATGCCCAAGCCCGAGATCCTGGACCCGCAGGGCAAGGCCATCGTGAACGCCCTCCCCCGGATCGGCATCGAGACCTTCAGCGGCGTCCGGCAGGGCAAGCGGTTCGAGCTGACCGTCGACGGCGAGGTGACGGACGCCGACCTGGCTGCCGCCCGCGAAGCCGCCGAGACGCTCCTCTCCAACCCGGTGATCGAGGACGTCGTCTCCGTGTACGCGGTCGACGCCGCCGCGGACGCCACGCGATGAGCACCCCGACCGACCTGCCCCTGATCGGCGACTACGCCGCCGGCGGCCCGGTCCTGACGGACGCCCGCATCGGCGTCGTCACCTTCCCCGGCACCCTCGACGACCGGGACGCCGCCCGCGCGGTGCGCCTGGCCGGCGCCACCCCGGTGTCCCTGTTCCACGCGGATGCGGACCTGCAGGACGTCGACGCCGTCGTGCTGCCGGGCGGGTTCTCCTACGGGGACTACCTGCGGGCCGGCGCCATCGCCCGGTTCGCGCCGCTGATGGAGCGCCTCGTCGACGCCGCGAGCGGCTCCGGCTCCTCCGCCGGTGGTCCGCTGCCGGTGCTCGGCATCTGCAACGGCTTCCAGATGCTCACCGAGGCGCATCTGCTGCCCGGCTCGATGATCAAGAACGACCACCTGCACTTCATCTGCCGCGACCAGGCGCTGCGCGTCGAGAACACGGACACCGCCTGGACCGGCGCGTTCGAGGCCGGCCAGCGCATCGTCGTGCCCCTGAAGAACCAGGACGGCCAGTACGTCGCCGACGACGCCACCGTCGACGAGCTCGAGGGCGAGGGACGGGTCGTCTTCCGCTACCTCGACGTCAACCCCAACGGCTCGCGCCGCGACATCGCCGGCATCACCAACGCCGCCGGCAACGTCGTCGGCCTCATGCCCCACCCGGAGCACGCCGTGGAGGACGGGTACGGCCCGTCCCTGGACGGCCTCGGCCTGTTCACCTCCGTGCTCACCACGCTCGTCCATCGCTGAGGAAGACTTCACTCCCCCATGTCTGAAGACACCGCCGAGAACGTCACCGAGAACATCGCCGCGGCCCCCGGGACGAGTGCCCCGGACACCTCCCGCGCCTTCAACCTCGACACCGTCGAGCACGCCGCGACCACGCCGGACACCGAGCTGCCCTGGGCCGAACTGGGCCTGAAGGAGGACGAGTTCGCGCGGATCGGGGAGATCCTCGGCCGGCGACCCACCGCCGCCGAGCTCGCCATGTACTCGGTCATGTGGTCCGAGCACTGCTCCTACAAGTCCTCCAAGATCCACCTGCGCCAGTTCGGCGACAAGGTCACGGACGCCATGAAGGAGCACCTGCTCGTCGGCATCGGCGAGAACGCCGGCGTCGTGGACATCGGCGACGGCTGGGCGGTGACCTTCAAGGTCGAGTCCCACAACCACCCGTCGTTCGTCGAGCCCTACCAGGGCGCCGCGACCGGCGTCGGAGGCATCGTCCGCGACATCATCTCGATGGGCGCCCGCCCGGTGGCCGTGATGGACCCGCTGCGGTTCGGCGCCATCGACCACCCCGACACCGCCCGGCTGGTGCACGGCATCGTCGCCGGCATCGGCGGCTACGGCAACTCCCTCGGCCTGCCCAACATCGGCGGCGAGCTCGTGTTCGACCCGGTCTACCAGGGCAACCCGCTGGTCAACGCCCTGGCGGTCGGCGTGCTGCGGCACGAGGACATCCGGCTCGCCAACGCCTCGGGCACCGGCAACAAGGTCGTCCTCTTCGGCGCGCGGACCGGTGGCGACGGCATCGGCGGCGCCTCCGTGCTGGCGTCCGAGTCCTTCGAGGGCTCCGGCAAGCCGGCGAAACGGCCCGCCGTGCAGGTCGGCGACCCGTTCGCCGAGAAGGTGCTCATCGAGTGCTGCCTCGAGCTGTTCGCCGGCAGTGTCGTCGAGGGCATCCAGGACCTCGGCGCGGCCGGCATCTCGTGCGCCACGAGCGAGCTGGCGTCCAACGGCGACGGCGGCATGCACGTCGAGCTGACGAACGTGCTGCTGCGGGACCCGTCCCTGACGCCCGGCGAGATCCTGATGAGCGAATCACAGGAACGCATGATGGCCGTCGTCGCGCCCGAGAACGTCGCCGCGTTCGAGGCGATCATGGGCCGCTGGGCCGTCGAGTACTCCTGGCTCGGCGAGGTGACCGACACCGGCCGGCTCGTCATCGAGTGGGACGGCGAGGTCATCGTCGACGTCGACCCGCGCACCGTCGCCCACGAGGGCCCCGTCTACGACCGGCCGCAGGCCCGGCCGGACTGGCAGGACACCACGCAGGCGGACCGGTTCGCCGGCTCAGCCGCGGACGCGGACCGGCCCTCCGGCGCCGCCCTCGGCGACGCCGTCGTCGCGCTCATGTCCTCCCCCAACCTGTGTGCCCCGGACTGGGTCACCGACCAGTACGACCGCTACGTGCAGGGCAACACCGCGCTCGCGATGCCCGACGACGCCGGCGTGGTCCGCGTCGACGAGGGCACCGGGCTCGGCGTCGCGATCGCGACCGACGCCAACGGCCGGTACGCCTACCTCGACCCGTACGAGGGCGCGCGGCTGGCCCTGGCCGAGTCCTACCGCAACGTCGCCACGACGGGCGCGCGGCCGCTGGCCGTGACCGACTGCCTGAACTTCGGCTCACCCGAGGACCCGGCCGTCATGTGGCAGTTCGTCCAGGCGGTCACCGGGCTCTCCGACGCGTGCCGCGACCTCGGTGTGCCCGTGACCGGCGGCAACGTCTCGCTGTACAACCAGACCGGCGGCGTGCCGATCCACCCGACGCCCGTCGTCGGTGTCCTCGGCGTGTTCGACGACGTCGCCCGGCGCACCCCGTCCGGCTGGCGCGAGGACGGGCAGGCGATCTACCTGCTCGGCTCCACTCGCGACGAGCTCGACGGGTCGGCCTGGGCCGGCCTGCGCGGGCACCTGGGCGGGCGGCCCCCGGCGGTGGACCTGGCCGCGGAGAAGTCGCTGGCCGAGATCCTCATCAACGCCTCCCGTGACGGCATGGTCGACGCGGCGCACGACCTGTCCACCGGCGGCCTCGCGGCGGCCCTGTCCGAGTCGTGCCTGCGGTACGACGTCGGCGCGCGGGTCGGGCTGGACGAGGCGGCCGAGCGCGACGGCGTCGACGTGTTCACCCTCCTGTTCTCGGAGTCGCAGGGCCGGGCGCTCGTCGCCGTCCCGCGGTCCGAGGAGGTGCGGTTCACCGACATGTGCACCGCCCGCGGCTACCCGGCGATCCGGATCGGCGTCGTCGACTCCGTCGGCACCGGCTCGGACGAGGCCCCGGCCCCGTCGCTGGACGTGCAGGGCCACTTCTCCCTGCCGCTGGCGCAGCTGCGGGAGGCGTGGTCGGCCACCCTGCCGTCGCACTTCGCCTGAGCCCGTCTCCGTCCCTTTCCCACGTTGACTGGTCACTCCCCGGGCGTTTCCCGCTCTGTACTGAGCGGTAATGCCCATCGAGTGACCAGTCAACGGGTCGCGCGAAGCGGAGCGCGAGTTCAGCCACGCCAACCGCGGGCCACCAGCGCCTGCCTGACCGCGCGAACTGCCGCGTAGCCGGTGCCGAGCATGTCGGCGGCGGTGATCCGGACCTCGATCCATCCGGCTTCGGCAGCGCGCCGGGAGCGGCGGACGTCGTGCAGCATCTGCTCCTCGCCGCCGTGGTGCGCCCCTTCATACTCGACCGCGACCCGGTAGGTCTCGTTGGACAGGTCCGGCTGATGCAGACGTCGGCCGTCCCGATCACGGATGACCCGGTTGGCCTCGAAACGGGGCAATCCGGCGTCCTCCAGGCGCAGTCGTAGGCGCGTCTCCGGCGGCGAGTCGGCTCCGACACGGATCAGCGGCACAGCCGCGCGCGCGGTGACGATCCCACGCTTCTTCGGGTGCGCTCGAATCGTCCGTTCCAGGTCGTCGAGCGTCGCATACGGGTGCTCTCGGCCCTCCCACGCGAGTCGTGGCACCCGCACGAGGTGGTCTCCCACCACGACCATCGTCTCCACGCTGCGCGTCTGAGCCAGGTCGAGCCACGTGCGGACCCGGGACGTAAGCGGACCGACCGGCGTGACGACGACCTCATCCTCGCGCACCAGCGCTTGATGGACGACGACGCCCGGGCGCCGGACTCGAGCGGAGCCGAGGGGCACCAGCAGGTGGAGGCCACCGGGGCGAGGGGCGAGCGGGAAGCCCCACAGCTGCGCTGCCGACTCGTGCGAGACGACAGCACCGGTGACCGCGGTGAGCAGACCGGCCAGCTCGGCCAGCGCGGGGTCGTGGCCGGCCTGGACACGCAGTCCGCGGCCCGCGGTGCACCAGATCAGCCGCCGCATCTGGTCGTCGGTCAGGCCGGCTGCCCGGCCCTCGGCGACGGTGAAACTCGTCGAGCGGGCGATCGCCCCGGGAAGCGGCAACATCCCCTCATCCTGCGACGGCCGGTTCCTCCGCCGTCGTCGTTGTCCACATTTTTCCGATGACTGGTCACTTACCGGGTGTTCTTCGAATCAGCGCCGGGCAAAACGCCCATCTATTGACCACTCAGCGGAGGGGACGGAAGGATCGAACGATGGATGCACGCGATGTCTACCGCACGATCTTCGATTCGATCGCCGAGACGGTCGACCGCACCGTCGGCGGCCTGAGCGCCGATCAGGTCAACCAGCAGCCCCTCGGTGAGGCGAACTCGATCGCCTGGCTGATCTGGCACCTGACCCGGGTGCAGGACGACCACCTGGCCGACGCCTTCGACCACCGGCAGGTGTGGCCCCAGCGCTGGAGCACGGAGCTCGCCCTCGGGCTGCCGGAGGGCGATACCGGGTACGGGCACAGCGCCGACGAGGTGGCGCAGGTCCAGGTGACGTCGGTCGACCAGCTCATCGGCTACCACCGCGACGTCCACCGGCAGACCCTGGTCGATCTCGAGAGTCTGACCCCGGAGTCGCTCGACGAGGTCATCGACGAGCGGTGGGACCCGCCCGTCACCCGCGGCGTACGGCTGGCCAGCGTGGTCGGCGACTGCTACCAGCACCTCGGCCAGGCCGGCTTCGTCCGGGGTCTGCTCCCGCACCTCTGAGACAGACGTCCGTCCCCTCCCCCGGCCCGCGGGTGGAGAAGGGGACGGAGTCCGGCGCGGGTCAGTTGTTCGAGATGATGTGGGTCGCGTGGTCGTACGTGAACGTCACCGACCGGGCGGCGTCCAGGTGCAGCGCGATGTTGCCGCCGTTCGGCGCCCCACCGGACCCGTAGTTCTCGTCCCACTTCTTGTTCAGCGCGGCCTTGTACTCGTAGTCACCGGCGGGCAGCGTGACCGTCAGCTTCCACAGGCCCGTGGCCGGGTCCTTCGTCATCTGCGCCTGGTTGCACGCCGGATCCCAGTCCGCCGCGCAGCCGATCTCGGTGTCCAGCGACCCCGCGACCGCCACGTTCGTCGGCTCCGGTGTCTGCACCGGCCCCGTCGGCGCGGGCGTCACCGGCGTCGGGACGGTCCCCGCCGCGGCGGCGCTCGTCGAGACGTGGCCGGCGTTGTCCAGCACCAGCGCCCGGTACTCGATCGACGAACCCGGGGTCAGCGCGCTCGTGTCGTGGAACACCTGGTAGGGCGCGGTGTCGTCGGTGCCGATGTCGTGCCAGTCGCCACCGGGCGTGCGCGCCTGGAAGGTCACCTCGTAGAACGAGGAGCCCTGGACGTCGGCCCGCACATTGAGCCGGGTGTGGTCCGCCCCGGCCGTCTCGACGGCGCTGATCTGCGCCGACGGTGCGACGTGCGACGGGGGGATCCGGCCGTTCGACGCGTAGACCGTGGCCGAGAGGCCCGGCGCACCGACGCGCACCGTGCCGCCGCCGTCGCTGAACGCCAGCTTCGGGCCCGACCCGTAGATCCGGGTGAAGGAGCTGCGAGGCAGGAACGTCGTGACCGGCGCGGTCTTCGCCGTCGTCGCGTTGTTGAGCACGACGACGTACTCGCGCTGCGTCGCCCGGTCGATCCGGGAGAACGCGTAGATGCCCGGACCCGAGTCGGCATACCGGTTCTGGTGGGCGCCGTTGCGCAGCGCCGGGTACTTCCTGGTCAGCGCCGACAGCTCCGCGATCGAGCGGTAGAGCGGGTGCGTCGTGACGTAGTTGTCGGTCGCGTGCGTCGCCGTCGTGCCGATCAGGTCGTCCGTCAGGTACTCGGGCACCTTCGAGGCGAACATCGTCTGCCGTGCGGACTGGTCGCCACCCGGGCCGGTGAAGCCCTGCTCGTCGCCGTAGTAGACCACCGGGTTGCCGCGGGAGAAGTACATCAACTCGTGCGCGAGCCGGTCCTTGGCCAGCCACACGCCGTCGCCGGCGCCGGCGTTGTCGGCCTCGATGAACGAGCCGATGCGGCCCATGTCGTGGTTCCCGAGGAACGTCGGCAGCTGGTAGACGTTCGAGTCCGCGTCCGTGTACCAGTCGTCACCGGCGAAGAACGCCTTCAGGTCCGCCGCCGACGTGCCCTTCGACGCGTAGTTCCGGGCAGCGTCCTGGAACGGGAAGTCGAGGACCGACTGCATCTTGTTGGTCGTCGTGTACCGGCTGGTGAAGTCGCGGGTCGTGTCGTAGACCTCGCCGAACATGAAGAACTGGCTCTTGCCGGCCTCGTGGGCGAACTGGAGCACCTGTGGCCCGAACTTCTGCCAGAACTCGTCGTTGACGTGCTTCATCGTGTCGATGCGGAAGCCGTCGACGCCGAAGTCCTTGATCCACTTCTCGTAGATGCTGATCATCCCGTCGACCACCTGCGGCTTCTCCGTGAACAGGTCGTCGAGGCCGGAGAAGTCACCGTACGTGGAGTTCTCGCCCTGGTAGGTCGTGTTGCCGCGGTTGTGGTAGTTCGTGACGTCGTTGAGCCAGTCCGGCACCTTCAGGTGCGTGTCCGCGGGATCGAGGATCGGGACGTACGGGAAGGAGACCTTCGGGTCCAGTGCCGGGAAGGTGTCGGTGCCCGCGTAGGTCTTGTCGTCGAAGGCGGTGCCGTTGGCGTCCTTGTAGGGAAACAGCGCCTTGGTGATGTAGTCCGGCCGGGGCTTCGGGGCGTACTTGATGACGTCGGCCGTGTGGTTGGTGATGATGTCGAAGTAGACCTTCATGCCGCGCTGGTGGGCGGCGGCGATGAGCGTCTTCAGGTCGTCGTTGGTGCCCAGGTGCGGGTCGATCCGCGTGAAGTCCGTGATCCAGTACCCGTGGTAGCCGGCCGACGGGCCGTCCTCGAGCTGCACCGCCTTGTTCTTGAAGCTCGGCGTCAACCAGATGGCCGTCGTGCCGAGCCCCTTGATGTAGTCGACCTTCGACGTCAGGCCCTTGAGGTCGCCGCCGTTGTAGAACCCCTTGTTCGTCGGGTCGAAGCCCGAGACCAGCCGGTCGGTGCCCAGGCCGCCGGTGTCGTTGGCCTTCGTCCCGTTGGCGAACCGGTCCGCCATCACGAAGTAGAAGTTCTCGTTGGTGACGGGGGCCCGCAGGGAGTGCCCGGCGAGGTCGGACGGCGACGGCGGCGGAGCGGCCTGCGCGGCCGTCCCGCCCAGCAGCGTCGTCGCGGTCAGCGCCGTCGTGAGCGCGGCCGCGAGGGCAGCGCGAGACAGGCGTGGAGAGAGCAGGGGTCGTGGGAGCACGCGGAACCTCCGAGGGGTGAGACCAGAGTGATGATGCCCCAGCGTGACCTGTCTCACAGGAAGTGTCAATCGCCCTGTCCGCCATGACACCGCCGATACACTGCGGCTGTGGATCTGTCGGTCGTCAACCTCAACGCGCTGCCGCTGGGTTGGGCGATCGCGGTTGCCGCCCTCGAGTTCGTCATCCGCATCGCGGTGCTCGGCATCGTGCCGCACAAGCGCCGTCCCTCCGTGGCCCTGGGCTGGCTGCTGGCGATCTACCTCATCCCGTTCGTCGGGCTGATCCTCTTCCTCCTGCTCGGCAGCTACCGGTTGCCGAAGGCACGCCGGGAGAAGCAGCGCGAGATGAACCGGCTGATCCGGCAGAACTCCCCGACCGAGGCGGTGATCGGTGAGGGCCACCCGATGCCCGTCTGGGTCCGCTCGGCCGCCGTCCTGAACGACCGGCTCGGCGCCCTGCCGATGATCGGCGGCAACGAGCTGACCCTGCTGGACGGGTACGACACCGCGTACACCGCCATGGCGGAGGAGATCCGGCACGCGAAACGGTACGTGCACGTGGAGTTCTACATCGCCGCCGACGACGCGACCACCGCTCCCCTGCTGGACGCGCTCGACGAGGCCGTCGCCCGCGGGGTCACGGTCCGCTTCCTCCTGGACCACCTCGGCTCCGCCGGTTACCCGGGCTACCCCGAGCTCGTGCGCCGGCTCGACGCGTCCGGCATCCAGTGGGCCCGCATGCTGCCGTTCCGGCCGTGGAAGCTCGAGTACACGCGGCCGGACCTGCGCAACCACCGCAAGATCGTCGTCATCGACGGCGACGTCGCGTTCACCGGGTCGCAGAACTGCATCGACCGCTCCTACAACAAGCGCCGCAACCGCCGCCGGGGCCTGCAGTGGGAGGACCTGTGGCTGCGCGGCATCGGGCCCGTCGTGGACGCCCTCAACGCCCTCTTCGTGACCGACTGGTACTCGGAGACGGACGAGCTGCTCATCCACGAGGCGCAGGACGCGCTGCCGACCGAGGCGTCGGGCGGGCTGATGACCCAGGTGGTCCCCTCCGGTCCGGGGTTCGAGAACGAGAACAACCTGCGGATGATCAACACGGTGCTCTACCACGCGCTCGACCGGGTCGACATCGTCAGCCCGTACTTCGTGCCGGACGAGTCCTCGCTGTCCGCGGTGACGAGCGCCGCCCAGCGCGGGGTGCGGATCAACCTGTACGTCAGCGAGATCAGCGACCAGTTCTTCGTCTACCACGCGCAGCGCTCGTACTACGAGGAACTGCTCGAAGCCGGGGTCTGCATCTATCTGTACCGGTCGCCGACCATCCTGCACACCAAGGCCATCGTGATCGACGACGCGGTGGCCGTCGTCGGCTCCTCGAACATGGACATGCGCTCGTTCGCCCTCAACCTCGAGGTCTCCACCCTCGTGCACGGCAAGGACTTCGTGAGCGCCCTCGACGCCGTCGTCGCCCGGTACCGCGAGAACAGCTCCACTCTGGATCTCGACGAGTGGCGGAACCGCCCGCTCGCCGTGAAGTTCCTCGACAACGTCTGCCGGCTCACCAGCGCCCTGATGTGAGGGCGGGCGTGCCCGCTGGCGCGTCGACTATTCGATTTCTGGGCTCTACCGCGCGGGAGAGCCCAGAAATCGAATAGTCGACGAGTGGAATCAGCGCCCCTGCTGGTCCGCGACCGCCCGGGCGATCCCGTCGACCGACGACTCGTCCTGCAGGCTCGTCGTGTCCCCCAGCGTCGTGCCCTCCCAGAGCTGGGTCAGCAGGCGCCGCATGATCTTCCCCGAGCGGGTCTTGGGCAGGTCCGGGACGGCGACGACGATCTTCGGCTTGGCGATCGGTCCGATCACCGCGCCGACGTGCGCCCGCAACTCGTCGGCGTCGACCGCGGACCCCGCCCGCAGCACGACGAACGCGGCGACCGCGTGCCCCGTGAGCGGGTCGCCGATGGGCGCGCAGCCCGCCTCGATCACGTCCGGGTGGGTCACGAGCGCCGACTCGATCTCGATCGTCGAGAGCCGGTGCCCCGAGATGTTGATGACGTCGTCCACCCGGCCGAGGATCCAGATGTCGCCGTCCTCGTCGTACCGGCCGCCGTCGCCGGCGAAGAACCAGCCCCGGTCGGCGTACTGGCGCCAGTAGGAGTCGGCGTAGCGCTGCGGGTCCTTCCACACGGTGCGCGCGATCGACGGGCCGATCGCGTCGACGACGACGAAGCCCTGCGCGCCGGGGGCGGACCGGTTGCCGTCCTCGTCGACCACGGACGCGTTGACGCCGGGCAGGGCGCGGGTCGCGCACCCGGGCTTGGGGCCGCCGGGCTCGCCGTCCTCCCGGTCGAACGCGGCGTCGTGCGGCCGGGGCGAGAGGATGGTCGATCCGGTCTCGGACTGCCACCACGTGTCGATCACCGACGCGGCGCCGCCGCCGATGTGCTGCCGGAACCACCGCCACGCCTCGGGATTGGTGGCCTCGCCGACCGTGCCGATCAGGCGTACCGAGTCGAGGTTGTAGGTGGCCGGGACGCCGTCGGGGAAGGCGCCCATCAGGGAGCGGACGAGGGTCGGCGCCGTGTAGTAGTTCGTGACGCCGTACCGCTCGATGATCTCCGGGTGTCGCCCGAAGTGCGGGGTGTTGGGGGTGCCCTCGTAGATCACCTCGGTGACGCCGTTGACCAGCGGCCCGTAGATCTCGTACGTGTGGGCGGTGACCCAGGCCAGGTCCGCGGTGCACCAGTGCACGGTGGCGTCCCGCCGCACGGGATCGACGGCGGTGGAGAGCTCGTCGACCCTCCTCTCCCCGGCTGCACCGACCGCCGCAGGCAGCAGGTCGAACAGCAGCGCGTGCGTGTAGGCGGTCTGCACGAGGTAGCCGCCCATCGTGTGCACGAGGCCCTTCGGACGGCCCGTGGTCCCGGAGGTGTACATGATGAACAGCGGGGACTCGGCGTCGAAGGCGATCGGGGTGTGGGTGTCCGGCACGGTGGCCAGCAGCTCGTGCCACCACACGTCCCGGCCCTCGGTCCACGGCACGGCGCTCTCGGCGGTCGACCGGGCGCCGCGCGCGCCGATCGGGACGACGCCGGGTCGACCGCTCGCGGCGCCGGGCTTGGCGGTGCGGCGCACGACGACGACGTGCTCGATGTTGTTGGTGCCGCTGACGGCGGCGTCGGCGAATCCCTTGACCGGGACGGCGGCGCCGCGCCGGTACTGCCCGTCGGACGTGACGAGCACCTTCGCCCCGGTGTCCTCGACACGGAAGCGCAGCGCCTCGGCCGAGAACCCGCCGAACACGAGGGAGTGGACGGCGCCGATGCGGGCGCACGCCAGGGTGATGATGACGGTCTCGGGGATGACGGGCAGGTAGATGACCACCCGGTCCCCCGCGACGACGCCGAGCTTCTCGAGCGCGTTGGCGGCGCGGCTGACCTCCCGCTGCAGGTCCGCGTACGTGTAGGTGTGCCGGTCGCCGGGCTCGCCCTCGAAGTGCAGGGCGACGTGGCCGCCGCGGCCGGCCTCGACGTGCCGGTCGACGCAGTTGTACGCCACGTTCAGCTTGCCGCCGGCGAACCACTCGATGACCGGCGGGGCGTAGACCGGCTCGCCGTCGTCCGTCACCTGTCCAGCAACGGCGGCCGCCGGCTCGAACCGGTGCGCCGTGTGCCACGGCTGAGCCCAGTCCAGCCGCTGCGCCTGCCGCTCCCAGAACGCGACGCGTGCCTCGTCGCCCTCGTGGGCGGGGTTGACGACGTCCCCGCGTCGTTCGTCCTCGGCGGTCAGGCCGGTCCGCACCCCGTCGTCCATCTCGATCACTCCGTCCGTCATGCCCATGTCCGTTCCGCTGCCCGCTGCGCGAGGCCCAGCACCGCGTCGGTCACCTTGCCGAGGATCGCGAGCAGCACGATCGCCAGCAGCAGCCGGTCCGTCCGTCCATTGTTCTGCGAATCGATGAGCAGGAAGCCCAGGCCCATCGAGGAGGCGAGCAACTCGGCCGCGACGAGGAACAGCCATGCCTGGGCCAGCGCGAGCCGCAGCCCCGAGACGACGGCGGGCAGGATCGCGGGCAGCTGCACGGTCAGCAGCAGCCGCACACCGCCGTAGCCGAAGGCCCGGCCTGCCTCGACCAGGTGGGGGTCGACGTGGCGGAGGGCGAGCGCGACCGTCGTGTAGACGGGGAAGAACGCGCCGATGGCGATGAGCAGGACCTTGGAGTTCTCACCGATGCCGATCCAGAGCAGGAGCAACGGCACCCAGGCCAGCGACGGCACGGCCCGGAAGGCGCCGATGGTGGGCGCGAACAGCAGGGAGGACAGCCGGGACAGCCCGACGAGGGCGCCGGCGGCCAGGCCCACGACGGCCCCGAGGAGGAACCCGAGCAGGACGCGCTGCGTGGAGATCCACACGTGCGTGCCCAACTGCCCGCGGCGCAGCAGCTCCACGCCGGCGGCCAGGACATCGGCCGGCGGGGGCAGCTGCACGGGCGTGAACACGCCGAGGGCGGTGGTCACCTGCCACAGGGCGAGCAGCAGGAGGGGGACGACGAGGCCGGCGGCCCAGCGCAGGCCGCGCGGGATCCGGCGGCGGCCGGGGGTTGACGCCCCGCGCGCCGCCGGGCCCGCTGTGGAGGCCGCCGTGGGGGCGTCGACCCGGGTGTCGGGGACGGGCGAACTCACTTGGTGGTCACCGCCGAGGGATCGGCCTTGGTGACCAGCTCGTCGTCGAGCAGGGCGTTCAGGGCGGCGTCGACGGTGCCGGCGTCCTTGACGTCGCCGGAGTCGACGATGATCTTCCCGACCTTCTGCAGCACGGCCCGCTGCTTCGCACCCGGTGCCGGGTCGACGCCGAGGTTGGTGCGGGCGATCACCTGGGTGGCGACGGTCTTGTCGATGCTCGCGACGTCGGCGAGGATCGCCGCGGTCTCCGCGGTGTGTCCCTTGGCCCACGCCCGGGCCGCCTCGTACGTGTTCACGACGGTCTGGGCGATCTCGGGCTGGCTCTTGAGGAAGTCCTCGCGGGCGTTGAGGAACCCGTAGGTGTTGAAGGCGACGTTGCGGTAGAAGAGCTTGTCGCCGTTCTTCTGGGCCGCGGCCATGATCGGGTCAAGACCGGCCCAGGCCTGCACGGATCCGTTGTCCAGCGCCGTGCGGCCGTCGGCGTGCTGCAGGTTCTGCACGGTGATGTCCGACGCCTTGAGGCCGTTGGCGGCGAGCGCCTGCAGCAGGAAGAAGTAGGGGTCGGTGCCCTTGGTCGCGGCCACGGACTTGCCCTTCAGGTCGGCCACCGAGGTGATGCCGGTCTTCGGGGTGGTCACGAGCGCGGACCACTCGGGCTGCGAGTAGATGTCGACGGTGCGGATGGGCGAGCCGTTGGCGCGGGCGAGCAGCGCGGCCGAGCCGGCGGTGGATCCGACGTCGATGGCACCCGAGCGCAGCGCCTCGTTGGCCTTGTTCGAGCCCGCGGACTGCACCCAGGTGACGGTCACGCCCTTCTCCTTCAGCGCCGCCTCGAGCCAGCCCTTCTGCTTGATCACGAGGGAGAGCGGGTTGTACGTGGCGAAGTCGATGGTCAGGGTCTTGCCGTTGCCACCCCCGCCCGCGGCGGCTGCGGTCGACGAGCCGGAGCCCTCGCCGGCGCACCCGGTCAGGGTCAGGGTCGCGGCGGTGACGACGGCGACGGCGGTGAGGGCGGAGCGGACGAGACGGGCAGGGCGGCGGGCCATGGTGATCCTCTGGAGGTCGAGACGGACGACGTGATGGTACGGAGAAGAAGGGACAGGTGGAGCGAAACAGAACAGGGTCGAACGGGAGGGGTGCGCACACGGTCGCGCCACGGGCGCAGGCCGCGGCGCTGCGGGACCGCGCAGCTCGCCGGCTCGCTGATCCGGTGGACCGGCGGGCGGTCAGTGGGCGTCGACGCCGAGCGCGGTGAACAGGTCGGCGCGCATGCGCGCCAGATCGGCCGAGCCACGGTCCCGAGGTCGCGACCCCGGCACGGTGTGCACGGAGCGCACGCCCGCGGGCGCCCGACCGGGTGCTCCCACACCGACCTGACCGGTGCTGCCGCCGTCGGTCGAGCCGAGGAGGACGACGCGGTCGGCGAGCTGGAGCGCCTCGTCGACGTCGTGGGTGACGAGCAGGATGGTCGCCGGGGAGGCGTCGTGCACGGAGAGCAGGAGGTCCTGCATCTTCAGGCGGGTGAGGGCGTCGAGGGCGCCGAACGGCTCGTCGAGCAGGAGCACCTGCGGGTCGCGTGCCAGCGCTCGGGCGAGGGAGGCGCGCTGCGCCATGCCGCCGGAGACGGCCCGCGGGCGGTGACCGGCGAATCCGGACAGGCCCACGAGGGCCAGCAGCTCGTCGATGCGGGCGTCCTGCGCAGCGGTCCGGCGGCGGCCGGTGCGGGGCAGCCCGAGCGCGACGTTCTCCCGCAGCGTGCGCCACGGCAGCAGGCGCGGTTCCTGGAAGGCGACCGCGCAGCGCGGGTCCCAGGGGCGCACCGGGGCGTCGCCGATGACGACGGACCCGGCACTCGGGGCGTCCAGCCCGGCGGCGAGGCGCAGCAGGGTCGACTTGCCGCAGCCGCTCGGGCCGAGCACCGCGATCACCTCACCGGGCGCCACCTCCAGGTGGACACCGGCGAGGACGTCGTGCGGGCCGAAGCTGCGGCCGACCCCGTCGAAGGTGATGCCGGCGTCCCCGTCGCTCCAGAAGTGCGGGGAGTCCGCCGGGTCGGCCACCCCGGAGGCGGCATGGCGCGCGGGCGAGAACAGAGACACGTGAGATCAACTCCATCGATCCTGGCGGTAGCACCCTTCCGACGGATCGGTGGGTTGCTGCGGCGTCGACGAGCCAGATCTCTCGGCCGCTCGGGATGGTATGCCGCCACTGTAACGGCACGACGGGGCCGTCCGGCAAGTCGGTCGGCGGCGGGACCGCCACGGCGCGTCACACTCGACCCCCACCGCCGACTCGATCGACGAGCCGGCGGGAACAGGGGCGGAGAATGAAGCCATGAGCCACCGGAACGACCCCGAGACGATCCGCCGCCTGCTCACGACGCCCGGGCGCTGGGCCGTCGTCGGCCTGAGCGAGAACCCACGCCGGGTGGCGCCCCGCATCGCGGCGATGCTGCGGGACCACCTCGGCATGCGCATCCTGCCGGTCAACCCGCGCGGGGAGGCGGCCCTGGGGGAACCGGGACACCGCACGCTGGCCGACGCCGTGCAGGCCGGCGGTCCCGTCGACGTCGTCGACTGCTTCGTCAACTCGACGAAGGTCGGTGCCGTGGTGGATCAGGCCATCGCCGTCGGCGCGGGCGCCGTGTGGCTGCAGCTCGGCGTGGTCGACGAGGACGCCGCCGCCCGGGCCGCCGCGGCCGGGCTCGACGTCGTGATGGACACCTGCCCCGCGATCGAGGCGCCCCGCTTCGGCCTGTAGACGAAGCCCGAGGTCGCTCCCGCGAGTTCACGCCGGGACGTGACGCCGCATGGCGGACACGGGTTGATCCGCCCGACGACGGCGGAGCACAATGGCAGCACCATCCCGAGCGGCCGAGAGATCTGGATCGATGACGCCGCAGCAACCGTGGTCGAAGAAACCGCTGACCACACGGTGCTACCGCCAGAAGCGATGGAAGAGAGCGCACAGCAATCTTTGAGCATCGGCCAGGGCCGTCCCCTGTCCGGCTGCGCATTGCCGGGACCCGCGAGCGGTACGTCAGTGAAGGAAGCCCGATGAGCAGCATCGACGAGCGAGTCAATCTCGCCGAGCCCCTCAAGTTCGCGTACTGGGTGCCGAACGTCTCCGGCGGCCTCGTCGTCTCCACGATCGAGCAGCGCACGAGCTGGGACTTCGACTACAACAAGAAGCTGGCCCGGATCGCCGAGGACGCCGGCTTCGAGTACGCCCTCTCGCAGACCCGGTACGCCGCCAGCTACGGCGCGGACAAGCAGCACGAGGCGACGTCGTTCTCCCTCGCCCTGCTCGCCGCGACCGAGAAGCTCAAGGTGATCGCCGCCGTGCACCCGGGCATGTGGCACCCCGGCGTGCTGGCGAAGTACATCATCACCGCCGACCACATCTCGAACGGCCGGGCCGCCGTGAACATCGTCTCCGGCTGGCTGCGTGCCGAGTTCGACGGGTTCGGGCTGCCCTGGCTCGAGCACGACGAGCGGTACGCCCGCACCGAGGAGTTCATCTCGATCCTGCGGGGGCTGTGGACCGAGCAGGACTTCTCGTTCCACGGGACGTACTACGACATCTCCGACTTCACGCTCTCCCCCGCCCCGGTCGACGTGCCCGGCCGCGCCCACCCGGACGTCTTCTTCGGCGGCAACTCGACCGCCGCGCGGATCGCCGCGGGCCACGTCGCCGACTGGTACTTCTCCAACGGCAAGGACTTCGACGGGTTCGACGAGCAGTTCAACGACGTGCACGCCTCGGCCGCCGCGATCGGCCGGACGGCCCCACGCTTCGGGCTCAACGGGTTCGTCATCGCCCGGGACAGCGAGAAGGAGGCCCGGGACACGCTGCGGGAGATCGTCGAGAAGGCGCACCGGCCCGCCGTCGAGGGCTTCCACGACGCCGTCCAGGAGGCCGGCCCGGCCACCAAGGACGGCAAGGGCATGTGGGCGGACTCCTCGTTCGAGGACCTCGTCCAGTACAACGACGGATTCCGCACCCAGCTGATCGGCACTCCCGAGCAGATCGCGGAGCGCATCGTCGCCTACAAGCAGCACGGCGTGAACCTGCTGCTGACCTGCTACCTGCACTTCCAGGAGGAGGTCGCCGCGTTCGGCCGGGACATCCTGCCGATCGTGCGTGAACTCGAGGCCGACCTGGCCCGCAAGCACGGCGTCGAGCTCGGGGACCCCGAGCTGACCGCCACGACGACAGGAGGACGCTGACCCATGGCCGACCACCGTTTCGGATTCCGCACCCGCGCGCTGCACGCGGGTGGCACCCCCGACGCCGAACAGGGCGCCCGGGCAGTCCCCATCTACCAGACGACGTCGTTCGTGTTCAAGGACACCGCCGACGCCGCCAACCTCTTCGCGCTGCAGAAGTACGGCAACATCTACTCGCGGATCGGCAACCCGACGGTCGCCGCGTTCGAGGAGCGGATCGCGTCCCTGGAAGGCGGCATCGGCGCCGTCGCCACGTCCTCGGGCATGGCCGCCGAGTTCATCACGTTCGCGGCGCTGACCGGGGCGGGCGACCACATCGTCGCGTCCTCCCAGCTCTACGGCGGCACGGTCACGCAGCTCGACGTGACGCTGCGCCGCTTCGGGGTCGAGACGACGTTCGTCTCCGGCACCGACCCGGCCGACTACGCCGCCGCGATCCGGCCCGAGACCAGGGCCGTCTACACCGAGGTCGTCGCCAACCCGTCCGGCGAGGTCGCGGACCTGGCCGGACTCGCCGCGGTGGCCCACCAGGCCGGCGTGCCGTTCGTCGTCGACGCGACCCTGTCCACCCCGTACCTGATCCGCCCGCTCGAGCACGGCGCCGATATCGTCATCCACTCGGCGACCAAGTTCCTCGGCGGCCACGGCACGACCCTCGGCGGCGTCGTCGTCGAGTCGGGCCGGTTCGACTGGGGCAACGGGAAGTTCCCGGTCATGACGGAGCCGGTCCCCTCCTACGGCAACGTCTCGTGGTGGGGCAACTTCGGCGAATACGGCTTCCTGACCAAGCTGCGCTCCGAGCAGCTGCGCGACATCGGCCCGTCCCTGTCCGCGCAGTCCGCGTTCCAGCTGCTGCAGGGCGTCGAGACGCTGCCCCAGCGCATGGACGCGCACTTGGCGAACGCCCGAGCGGTCGCCGAGTGGCTGGATGCCGACGAGCGGGTCTCCTACGTCAACTGGGCCGGCCTCCCGTCCCACCCGCACCACGAGCGGGCCGAGCGCTACCTCCCGCTCGGCCCCGGCTCGGTGTTCAGCTTCGGCGTCCGCGGTGGCCGGGCGACCGGTGAGCGGTTCATCGAGGCGCTGCAGCTGGCCAGCCACCTGGCCAACGTCGGCGACTCCCGCACGCTCGTGCTGCACCCGGGCTCGACGACCCACCGGCAGCTGACCGCGGAGCAGCTCGCCGCGGGCGGTGTCAACGAGGACCTGATCCGCATCTCGGTGGGCCTCGAGGACGTCGAGGACATCCTGTGGGATCTCGACCAGGCGCTCACCGCGGCCCAGCAGGTCGCGGAGGAGTCCGGCGAGCTGGAGGAGAACGACGACACGTTCGTCACGCCGGAGGCCGGCGCGGCCGACGACGAGGCGTCACGCGAGATCGGAGCACGCGCATGAGCACCACGACCAGCTCGAACACCAGCGGAACCGAACAGCAGGACGGCCGCACCTGGGTCGGCCCCACCGCGCCCGAGCGGCTGTCCATCCTGCGCGACGCGAAGGTCGTCGCCATCGTCGGCGCCTCGGACAAGCCGTCCCGCGCGTCCTACTTCGTCGCCACCTACCTGCTCTCCTCCTCGCCGTACCGGGTGTACTTCGTCAACCCGGTCGCGAAGGAGATCCTGGGGCAGCCGGTGTACGCGTCCCTGGCGGACCTGCCGGAGAAGCCGGACATCGTCGACGTCTTCCGCAAGCACGACGACCTGCCCGGGGTGCTCTCCGAGGCGATCGATGCCGGCGCGAGCACGATCTGGCTGCAGCTGGGCTCGTGGCACGAGGGCGTGGCCGCCGACGCCGAGGCCGCCGGGCTGAACGTCGTGATGGACCGGTGCGTGAAGATCGAGCACGCGCGGTTCCACGGCGGCCTGCACCTGGCCGGCTTCGACACCGGGGTGATCTCCTCGAAGCGTCAGGTCGTGGCCTGAGAGCCCGTCGCCACCCGGACGCATCACCGACCAGACAGCGTCAGGTGTCGTCGCGAGCGGCCATGAACGTGTAGTCCCACACGCGGACGCCGGCGGCCTCGTCGGCGTCCGTGCTCTCGTGGTGGAGGGATCGCGCGCGGTCCAGGACCGCCTCGACGTCGTCGAACACCTGCCGGGCCTCCGCGGTGGTCAGCCGCAGCGCCCCGATGCTGATCTCGCCCCGCGGCTCGAGGTCGCGGCCCGCGGCACGCTCCTGAGCCCAGGCGGCCAACCGCGCCATCATGTCCTGCTGGTCGATCGTCACCTGGTGCAGGTAGGCGGCGAGGGAGCCCTCCTCCTCGGGGGCCAGCGGCTGCTGCGGACTGCCCGCCTGCCAGGACTGGTTCACCGCCTTCCACACCCGGTCCCGCCGGTCGCGGGCGAACTCCGGGGCCTCCTCGACGAAGCCGGCGTCGGCGAGCGCCCGCAGGTGGAAGCTCACGGCGTTCGCGGGGACGTCGAGCTGCCGCGCGAGGTCCGCGGCGCGGGCGTGGTCCACGGCACCGAGGACCGAGACGATCCGGCGGCGGACGGGATGCGCCATCGCCTTGAGCATCGGCGAGGTCATCACCGTGGGCACGAGGTCGGGAGCGCTGCGCGTCGGCTGATCGGCGTCCATGGGACCACTCTAGGGAAACCGGTCGCCGTACGCGCACGTCCGGTTGCGCACTAGCTATTGCGCAACTGACGTTGCGGATCTAGGCTGTCCGCCATGGCACGCGTTCGCCGAGGTTCCCACTCCCCTGATCCCGTCCCGCTGTGGCGCAACGCGGACTACCGCTGGTGGCTCGCGGCCGACACCTCACCGGCCCTCGGTCGCTCCCTGCTCACCCTCGCCGTGCCGCTGCTCGCCCTCGCGGTGACCGGCAGCCCCGCGCAGGCCGGCGTCGTCACCGCGGTCGGCGCGGTCGGCCGGGTGCTGGCGGTGCTGCCCGGCGGAGTACTGACGGACCGGCACGACCGGCGGGTCCTCATCCTCGCCGGCGCCGGGGTCGGCGTGGTGGTCGCCGCGACGCTCGCCGTCCTGCTCGCGTGCGGGCTGCTCGACTTCTGGCTCCTGACCTTGCTCAACCTCGTGCTTGCCGTGCGCAGCGGGCTCGTCGACGCGACCCCGAACGCCGCGCTTCCGTCGGTCGTCGACTCGTCCCGGCTGGGTTCCGCCGTCGCCGCGAACCAGGGGCGCGACGCCGTCGTGAGCCTGACGGGCGGCCCGATCGGCGGCGTGCTCATGGCCGTCGGGCACGCGGTGCCGTTCGTCGCCACGGCGATCCTCTACGCGGGTACCGCGGTCGCCGTGCTGCGGATCCGCGCCGACCTCCGACCCGGCGCCGGCGCCCCTGGGACGGCGGACGCCGCCTCGGTTCGGGACGAGGCGAGCGCCGAGCGGGTGCACGGCACCGACGAGCGCCCCGCGCACCCCGGCTGGTTGGCGGAGGCCTGGGCCGGGTTCGCCTGGCTGGCCGGCCGCCCGGAGCTGCGCGGGGTCATGGCCGTCTCCACGATCGTCAACCTCGGCATCGGTGCGGCGATGACCGCGGTCGTCTTCGGCCTGCAGCAGCGCGGCGAGTCACCCGCGACGATCGGCCTGACGTCGGCGTCCGTCGGCGCCGGGCTCCTGGTCGGGTCACTGGTGGCGCCGTTCCTCGTGCAGCGCGTGCCCACCGGTGTGCTGGCCGGGACCGGTCTGGTCGCCCTGGCGGGCGCGCTGGCGGTCCTGCCCTTCGTGCACGCCGTCCCGGCGGTGTGCGCCGCTCTGGCGGCCGGCATGGCGGCGGCGCCCGCGATCAACGCCGGGCTGCTCGGCTACTTCATGGTCGCCGTGCCGTCGCGGTTGCTCGGCCGGGCGTCCAGCGCCCTCGACCTCCTGGCGCTCGGCGCCGTTCCGCTGGCCCCGCTGCTCGCCGGCTTCGGCTACACCGCGTGGGGCTGGTCCGGTGTGCTCACGCTGTGCGCGGGGATCGGTGGGATCGCTGCCGTCCTCGCCCTCGCCAGCCGCGGCCTGCGCAGCCTGCCTTCCGCGCCGCGCTGGTCGGAACACGCCGCAGGCGCCGCGGCCGGCTGATCGATCGAAGGGCTCGGCCGGCGCTGCGGCGCCCCCGATGTTTAACGTGTAAGGCGCGGGGTGGGGAACGGTTGGGTATCACCCCCATAATGGGTGCATGCAGATCAGCCCCGGAGATCTCGATCCCGCCGTGGGCGTGGGAACGGAGCGCCTCATCCTCCGTCCCATGACCGCGAGTGACGTCGCCGCCATCCTGGCGGGCGCGCATCCCGTCGAGTGGGCCGAGGACTTCCCCCAGCCCGGTGACGTGGACACCGCCCGCCTGCTCGAGTTCGGCGGGGGTGCGTTCGACGTCTCGACGTCCTTCGGGCACCTCGCCATCGTCGAACGCGGGTCCGGCCTGGTGGTCGGCCTGATCGGGTTCGAGGGTCCGCCGATCGACGGGGTGGGCGAGTTGATCTGCAGCATCTGCCCGTCCCGCCGCAACCAGGGCTACGCCACCGAGGCCACGACCGCCCTCGTCGACTTCGCCTTCTCCTTCCCGGCGATCAGCGCTGTGCAGGCGAGCACCCCGTGGGAGGACGAGGCCGCCCAGCGCGTGCTGGTCAAGTGCGGCTTCACGGCCGAGGACGACGACGCCGAGGAGACGTTCGAACGCGGCTTCCGGCGGGCTCGCCCCGACGCCGTCTGATCCGGGCGTCCGCCCGTCAGCGCGCGATTCCGCTGACGCCGAGCCGCGGCCTAGCCGCGTGAGGCGGCAATGCGGGCCGCGTCGACGTACCCGTCGGTGATGTGCCGCTGCAGCCGGCGGCTGACCGGGCCGCCGAGCGTGAGCAGCGCCGTCGCCGGCCGGCTGAACGCCCGCACCTCGAACTCGACGTCGCCGCCTTCGTACAGGTGGGCGAGGAACGCCTCCTCGCCGCGGGCCGGGTGCCCGGGCAGGGTGCCGTAACCGAACCCGGCCGTGGCGGCCGGAACCCGGCCGGTCAGCGGGACGACCGGGGTGCTCGCGGCCACCCACACGACGCGGCACGGTGCCGTCGGGCCGCGCCGGAGCAGGCGGTCGACCGGCCCCGGGAGACGACCGAGGACGGGGTCGAGGGCCCGGATCACCGTGGCCGCGCCGACGGTGCTGCACACCCGCACGCCGGGCCGCGCGACGTCCTCGTCCGCCTCGACCGTCAACCCCGCGCCGGCGAGGATCCGCCATCGGGCGATGGCGTCGCCGAGCGCGGCGAACGCGTCGCCACCGTGGCCCACCACGCTCCGCCGGCGCACCGAGGACCACCCCGGCGGCCACCACCCGCTCGCCGTCCACCCCACCTGCCGGTACGTCAGGCCGCGCGCGAACTCCTCCGGCACCGCGCGCCCCTCACCCATCGACGCGCTCCCGCCACGCGAGCATCTCGCGGTCGCGCCGCGGCAGCCCCGCGACCACGAGGTCCCACGAGTCCTCGATGAGGTCCGCGACCGTCGCCTCGTCCAGTTCCCCGTCGAGCGCGACGCCGTTCCAGTGCGTCTTGTTCAGGTGCCACGCCCCGGTGATCTCCGGGTGGGCGGCGCGCAGGGCGACCGCGAGCGCCGGCTCGCACTTGAGGCTGATGCTCAGCGGTGTCGCGGCGAGCGCGGACAGCGCGAACATGCGGGCCACGCCGCTGCCGGCCCGCACCTTGAACACACTGGTCTCGGGACCGAACGGGAAGTCCTCCCAGGCCCCCGGCAGGCGCAGACACAGCTCCCGGACGCGTTCGGGGCGCAGCGCCGGCACCGTCAGTCCCCGTTCGGGGCCGGCACGACGGTGCGCGAGCTGAGCAGCCGCCGGTTGCGCAGCACGGGAAGGAACTCGCGGACCTCGTCGATCCGCCGCCGCGTGACGTCGACCGTCACGAGGCCCTGCGGCTCCTCCTCGAGGAAGTCCGACGGCACCCCCATCGGGTCGATGATGGCCGAGTGCCCGATGGTGTGGGCGCTGGAGGTGCCCGCGGCAGCCACCCAGCAGGTGTTCTCGATGGCCCGCGCCTTCAGCAGCGTCTCCCAGTGGTCGACCTTGTGATCGCCGCGGAACCACGCGGACGGCACCGCGATCAGGTCGGCGCCGTCCTCGGCGAGCACGCGTGCCACCTCGGGGAAGCGCAGGTCGTAGCAGGTCATCACGCCGACGTTCAGGCCCCCGAGGTCGACGTTCTTCGGCCCCTCGTCCCCCGCGGCGATGCGGCTGGACTCCCGGTGCGAGAAGGCGTCGTAGAGGTGCAGCTTCCGGTAGGTCTCCACCACGCGGCCCTCGTCGTCGATCACGACGAGGGTGTTGTACGGCCGGTGGTCGGTGGACGGCTCGTAGCCGCCGGCGATGACGGCGATGTGCAGCTCGTGGGCGATCGCGGTGAGGTCGCGGACGAACGCGGACCAGTGGGCCGCGACCGCGGCGGCGAACTCGCCCTCCACCTTGCCGATGCTGCACATCGACTCCTCGGGGAAGATGACGAGCTGGGCGCCCTCGGCACGGGCCTGCGTGGCCAGCGTGCGCATCACCGCGACGTTGGCCTCCGGCGAGCCCGCCGGGTCGAACTGACCGACACTGACCAGCATGTGCCCTCCTCCTCCTCGAGACCGGGGAACTGCTCCCACAGTAGAGGATCGCCCACCCCGCAGCAGCCGGGGAACGCCCCGGTGAGCGCGGCTTCGACGACGATGGTGCCGATGACCGACCCGTCGAGGATGATGGGGTCACTCATCATCGGGAGGTCACCATGGGCGATCAGTCATCCGCGAGCGGCCGTGCCCGCAGCGCGGCCGAGAACGGCGTGCGGAACGCCGCCGGCAACGCCGAGCGGGCGGCCGACTCACCGGCCGCACGCGGGGTGGCGCGCGCCGGCTTCGTCGTCGTCGGCCTGCTGCACCTGCTCATCGCGTGGCTGGCCCTCCAGGTGGCCACGGGCGGGTCGCGCCAGCAGGCCGACCAGTCCGGCGCCGTCCAGCAGATCGCCTCGGCGCCCGGCGGCCCGCTGCTGCTGTGGACCGGGGGCCTGTGCTGCGCGGCGCTCGCGGTCTGGATGGTCATCCGCGCGGTCAGCCTCTTCCGGGGTCGGGGGAAGGCGACCACCGGCGTCGGCCACGTCGGGACCGCCGTGGCCTACCTGAGCATCGCCTCGCTGTTCGTCAGCTCCGCCGTCGGGCAGCGCAAGTCGTCGAGCCAGCAGTCCGAGCACACCACCGCGACCGTGCTCTCGATCCCGTTCGGTCCCGTGGTGCTGTTCCTCGCCGGGCTCGTGATCCTCGGCATCGGCGTCTACTTCGGCTACCGCGGGGTGACCCGGAACTTCCTCGGCAAGGACGCCCAACCGGACGAGTCGGCCCCGCGCTGGGTCGCGGTCGTGGGCGGCGTCGGCTACGCCGCGAAGGGCGTGGCCGTCGCCGTCGTCGGCATCCTCGTCCTCGTCGCGGCCGTGCGGCACGACCCGGGGCAGCAGTCCGGCCTCGACGGGGCGCTCAAGAGCCTCGCCGCCCAGCCCTTCGGCACCGTGATCCTCGTCGTGGTCGCGCTCGGGCTGGCCTGCTACGGCATCTACTGCGGCGCCCGAGCCCGCTACAGCAGGCTCTGACGCCGACGGCAGGTCACCCCGCGGGGTGACCGGCCGTCGTGGCGGTGGCGCGGGTCAGCCGATGAGGTCGTGCACGACGATCGTCTGCTCGCGGTCCGGGCCGACTCCGACGGCGGAGAATCGGGTGCCGCTCATCGCCTCGAGCGCCTCGACGTAGGCGCGGGCGTTGGCCGGCAGGTCGGCGAGCGAGCGGGCACCGGAGATGTCCTCGGTCCAGCCGTCGAAGTACTCGAACACGGGCGTCGCGTGGTGGAACTCCGTCTGGGTCACGGGCATCTCGTCGTGCCGCACGCCGTCGACGTCGTAGGCCACGCACACCGGGATCCGCTCGATGCCGGTGAGCACGTCGAGCTTGGTGAGGAAGAAGTCGGTGAACCCGTTGATGCGGGAGGCCTGCCGGGCCAGCACCGCGTCGTACCAGCCGCAGCGCCGCGGCCGGCCGGTATTGACGCCGAACTCGCCGCCGGTCTTCTGCAGGTAGGTGCCCCACTCGTCGAACAGCTCGGTGGGGAACGGGCCGGCGCCGACGCGGGTCGTGTAGGCCTTGATGATGCCGACGGCGCGGCTGATCCGGGTGGGCCCGATGCCGGAGCCGACGGAGGCGCCGCCCGCGGTCGGGTTGGACGAGGTGACGAACGGGTACGTGCCGTGGTCGACGTCGAGGAACGTGGCCTGGCCGCCCTCCATGAGTACGACCTTGCCGGCGTCGAGCGCGTTGTTGAGCACGTGCGTCGTGTCGACCATCATCGGCTCGAGCCGGTCGGCGAAGCCGCGGAAGTAGGCGACGATCTCCTCGACGTCGATGCTGCGCCGGTTGTACAGCTTGACCAGCAGCTCGTTCTTCTGCCGCAGCGACCCCTCGACCTTCTGCCGCAGGATCGACTCGTCGAACACGTCCTGCACGCGGATCCCCAGCCGGCCGACCTTGTCCATGTAGGCGGGCCCGATGCCGCGGCCGGTGGTGCCGATCGCGCGCTTGCCGAGGAACCGCTCGGTGACCTTGTCCATCGTCTGGTGGAACGGGGCCACCAGGTGGGCGTTGGCGGAGACGAGCAGACGGGAGGTGTCCGCGCCGCGGCTGGTGAGCCCGTCGATCTCCTCGAAGAGCGCCTCGAGGTTGATGACGACGCCGTTGCCGATCACCGGGATGACGTTCGGGGACAGGATGCCGGCGGGAAGGAGCTTCAGCTCGTACTTCTCGCCGCCGACGACCACCGTGTGCCCGGCGTTGTTGCCGCCGTTGGGCTTGACCACGTAGTCGACGCGTCCCCCGAGCAGGTCGACGGCCTTGCCCTTGCCCTCGTCGCCCCACTGGGCCCCGACCACGACGATCGCTGGCATCGGATCACTCCTTCATTGCGATGCGGGTGACGCCGATGCCGCTCGGCGGCCACATGAGAAAGCCCCTCGTGTCCTGCGGGAACCGCGGACCAGGGGGCGCTTCGGTGCCGAGTCTACCGGAACGGCGTCGTCGCCCCTCCGGGCCCACCGCTGAGTGGTCAATTGATGCCGGTTTCGCCGGCCGGGGCGCCCTCGAACGGTCATCTATTGACCACTCAGCGCCGGCGACTCCTCGACTCCTCAGCTCAGCCGTCCCCCGGACTCGTCCAGATAGCAATTGGCGCACAGCGACTCGTACGTGACCGCGACGCCGTCGATGGCCACCTGGTCCCCCTCGAACACGAACCGGTCGCCGACGCGGCGGGCGTTGAACATCGCCTTCCGGCCGCACCGGCAGATCGTCTTGAGCTCCTCGAGGGCGTGCGCCAGCTCGAGCAGCCGCGCCGATCCGGGGAAGGACCGGGTGCGGAAGTCGGTGCGGATGCCGTAGGCCATCACGGGCACGTTCTGCTCGACGGCGATGCGCAGCAGGTCGTCGACCTGGGCCGGTTCGAGGAACTGCGCCTCGTCGACGAGCAGGCACGCGACGGGCTTGATCACGGCGTCCACGTGCTGCAGCAGCGCGGCCGGGTCGTCGCCGACGGCGTGCCGGTGGAACAGCTCGCCGACGTCGGCGCCGGCGGGGACGAGGAAGTCCACGGAGCGGGCCACGCCGAGCCGGGAGAGGATCTGGTCCTCCCCCTTGACGTCCACCTGCGGCTTGGCGAGCAGCACCCGCTGCCCCCGCTCCTCGTAGTTGAAGGCAGCCTGCAGCAGGCCGGTCGACTTGCCGGAGTTCATCGCCCCATAGCGGAAATACAGCTTGGCCACGATGGACCATCGTATCGGCGGCCCGCCGAACCGGCTGACGAGCGGGCCGGGCGGCCGGTAGCGTGCGGGCATGACGACGGGCGAGGTCACGAGCACCGGGACGGCCCGGATCGGCATCTCCGGCTGGCGGTACGCCCCGTGGCGCGGCTCGTTCTACCCGACGGGCCTGCCCCAGCGGCGCGAGCTCGAGTACGCCTCGGCGCACCTGGGCACCATCGAGATCAACGGGTCCTTCTACTCGCTGCAGCGGCCCTCCAGCTACCGGCAGTGGTACGCGGACACCCCGGAGGACTTCGTCTTCACGGTCAAGGGCGGCCGGTACATCACCCACCTGCTGCGACTGCGCAACGTGCACGCGGCGCTGGCCAACTTCTTCGCCTCGGGCGTGCTGGCGCTGGCGGACAAGCTCGGCCCCGTGCTGTGGCAGTTGCCCGAGCGGGTCGAGTACGACGCCGAGCTGCTCGAGCAGTTCCTCGCCCAGTTGCCGCGCAGCACCGCGGAGGCCGCCCGGCTCGGCGCGGACCACGACGACAAGCTGACGGCGGACCGCACCTGGCTCGACGTCACCGAGGACCGGCCGCTGCGGCACGCCCTCGAGATCCGGCACACCAGCTACGACACCCCCGCCTTCGTCGACCAGCTGCGCCGGCACGAGACCGCCCTCGTCGTCGCCGACACCGCGGGGCGGTGGCCCGACCTGCGGCACGTGACCGCCGATGTCGTCTACGTGCGGCTGCACGGCGCGGAGGAGCTGTACACCTCCGGCTACACGGACGCCGACCTCGACCGGTGGGCGGCGCTCGTGGACGGCTGGCGCACCGGGCGGGACTGTCCCGACGGCCGGGGCCGCGACGTCTTCGTGTACTTCGACAACGACGTCAAGGTCCGCGCCCCCGTCGACGCGATGGGCCTGGCCCGGCGCCTCGGGGTCGGCCCCGACCCCGCCGTCGTCGACCCTCCGCGCCCCGACGACGAGTAGCGTGCACAGGGAGAACCATCCCCGAGGGAAGGCGAGACATGGCGGACACCGCGATCTTCGACGTCGACGGCACCCTGGTCGACACCAACTACCAGCACGCGCTCGCCTGGTACCAGGCGTTCCGCCGCCACGACATCACCCTCCCGGTGTGGCGGCTGCACCGGGCGATCGGGATGGGCGGGGACCAGCTCGTGGCCCACGTCGCCGGCGACGACGTCGAGGAGCGGCTCGGCGAGGACCTGCGCACGGCGTGGGAGGAGGAGTTCGACGGCATGATCGACTCCGTCGCCGCCTTCGAGGGCGCTCGCGAGCTGCTCGCCGACGTCAAGCACCGCGGCTTCCGCCTCGTGCTGGCCAGCTCGGGCAAGAAGAAGCACGTCGAGCACTTCCTCGACCTGATCGGCGGCACCGACGTCGCCGACGCCTGGACCACGTCCGAGGACGCCGAGGCCTCCAAGCCCGCGCCCGATCTCGTGCAGGTGGCCCTCGCGAAGGTCGAGGGCACGGACGCCGTCATGATCGGCGACTCGACCTGGGACGCCATCGCCGCCGGCAAGGCCGACATCCCGACGATCGCCGTGCGCACCGGCGGCTTCTCCGTCGAGGAGCTGACCGAGGCGGGCGCCGTCGCGGTGGTCGAGTCGCTGCCCGATCTGCGGGACGGCCTCGACGACGGCCCGCTGAACCGGCCCACCCGATGAGCGGCGACGGCACGGTGGCGGGCAATCGGCCCGGCCCCGAAGCGGCGGACGACGAGCAGCGGTCGTTGACGGCGCTGCAAGCGGACACGGGCCCGGGCGGGACGGTGTGGTCGTACGGCACCGGGCCGGACCAGGTCGCGGAGTTCTTCGGGCCTGAGGACGGGCCTCTCGTCGTCGTGGTCCACGGCGGTTACTTCCGCCCCGGCACCGACCGCTCCCACGCCCGGCCGCAGGCCCGCGCGCTGGCCGCGGAGGGGTACCGCGTGGTGCTCGCCGAGTACCGGCGCGTGCCCGGGTCACCGGACACGACCGTCGAGGACCTGCGCGCGTTCGACGCCGCCCTCACGGCAGACCGGGGCCCAGCCGTCGCCTGGGTGGGTCACTCCGCCGGTGGGGCGCTCGTGCTGCTGCGCGCGCTGGCCGGCGATCTCACGCCGGTGCCCGTCCTCTCGCTCGCCCCGGTGGCGGACCTGCAGGTCGCCTGGCGTGACCACCTCGGCTCCGACGCCGTGCGGGACTGGATCGGCGGCTCCCCGGCCGAGCACCCGGACGAGTACGCGCGTCTCGACCCGCAGGCCCTCCTGGTCTCCGACGTCGAGCCGGCGGCGCCCGTCACCGTCCTGCACGGCACACGGGACACGATCGTCCCCGTCGCACTGACGACGGGCCTGCCGGCTCACGCCCGGCTGCGGACGCACATCCTGGACGGGGCGCACCACCTGGATCTGATCGACCCGGACAGCCCGTACTGGGGTGTCGTGCTCGAGGAGCTGCGCCGGCTCACCGCCGGCTGAGGTCGCTCGGGGGGCCGACGGGCTCCGCCGTGAGCCCGTCGGTCGCGTGCCGCCGAGTCCCGTGAGCCCTGCCGCTCGTGAGTCCGTCAGTTCCGCCCTGACGCCCCGGTCATTGACCACCCCTTGAGGGCACAACTGACGGACTCAGCGTGAGTCCGTCAGTCGTGCCCTGACGCGAGCGACGGGGCGACCGGGTCACCAGGACAGGGTGCCGTACCCGCCGTCGCCGTCGCCCTCGGTGGTCCACAGGTGACCGTAGAGCACGCCGGACGGCCCGTCGTCGGGCAGCGTGGCCAGGTGCACGCTCGGCTCGGCGCCCTGCTCGACCGGCCGGATGCCGCGGTGGCCGTTGAACTCGGTGTCGGTGAAGCCGGGGTTCGCGGCGTTGACCTTGATCGGGGTGTCGGCCAGTTCCTTGGCGTACTGCGCGGTGAGCATGTTGACCGCGGCCTTCGACGACGGATACTGCGCCGACGCCGGCATCGCGCTCAGCGGCGAGCCCGGATTGGAGGTCGCGTCGATCGAGCCGACCTCGCTGGACACCTGGACGATCCGGGCGGCGGGGGCCTTCCGCAGCAGGGGCAGCATCGCGTTGGTGACCCGCACCAGCCCGAACACGTTGACCTCGAAGACGGCGCGCATGTCCTCGATCGACGTCTCGCTGGGGGTCGCGCGGCGGCCACTCGCGCTGGGGATGCCGGCGTTGTTGACGAGCACGTCGAGGCGGCCGAAATCCTTCTCGATCTGCTCGGCCGCGGCGGTGACCGACGCGTCGTCGGTGACGTCGAGGCTGATGAAACGGGCGTCGATGCCCTCCTTCGTCAGCGTGCGCGCGGCCTCGGCGCCCCGGTCGGCATCCCGCGCGCCGACCAGTACCGTCATGCCGCGCGCGCCCAGCTGCCGAGCGGTCTCGAGTCCGATTCCCTTGTTCGCTCCGGTGATCAGAGCCACGGTGTCCGTCATCGTCCCAGTATGCGCGCGGACGATGGCCGCTTCGCGGTGGGATGACAGGCGGCGACGTCGTGCACGACCGGCACTATGCTGCCCCGCAAGGACCCGTCGGGGTCGGCGCGTGAGAGGAGCGATCCGATGGACGAGCGCGAACGCGTGACGGTGCAGCCCATGGTCCACGTCGAGGACATGCCGTCCTCGGTGGCGTTCTACGAAGCGCTCGGAGCGAGCGTCGTCAACGGTTCGCGCGACGGCGACTTCGTCCTGCTGGCCCTCGGCGACACGCAGTTGTCCGTGCTGGCGCACCCGCCGAACCCGGCGCAGGACGAGGGCGTCGTCGAGTTGAACTTCCAGGCCGGCGATCTCGACTCGCGGCGCTACGGCTGAGTCAGCGGGTCCCGCCCGAAACACATGCTCAAAGAGCCGTGCATTCGGGCGCGAACCGCTGACTCACCAGTCACGGCACGGGCGGGAGCCGCTGACTCACGTGGCACAGCGCGGTCCGCTCGCTCGGGGACGGAGGACGCCGGCCGTCAGCCGAGCAGGTCGTCGATCCGGGTCAGCGCCACCGCCACCTCGGCGTACGACGTCGAGAGCGGCGCCAGGCCGAGCCGGATGCCGTCGGGCTCCCGGAAGTCCGGCACGATGCCCTCGCCCCACAGCTGCCGGTACAGCTCCCGGCACCGCGGATGGGCGATCGTCACGTGCGCGCCGCGCTGCGCCGGGTCCCGCGGGCTGACCACCCGCACCCCGTGCCGGGCGAGCAGCCCGTCCACGACGGCGAGGACGAACTCGCCGAGCGCCGTCCCCTTCGCCCGCACGGCGTCGAGCCCCACCTCGTCGATGAGATCGACCGTGTCCTCGATGCCGGCCATGCCGAGCACCGCGGGCGTGCCCGAGACGAAGCGCCGCATCCCGAGCCCGGCGGCGTAGTCCGGGCCCATGGTGAACGGCTCGGCGTGGCCCATCCAGCCCGTGATCGGTGACGCGAGGTCGGCCTGCAGCCGGGCAGCGACGTACCCGAACGCCGGGGCACCGGGACCGCCGTTGAGGAACTTGTAGGAGCAGCCCACCGCGAGGTCGACGTCGTGCTCGTCGAGGTCGACCCGCACCGCCCCGGCGGAGTGGCACAGGTCCCACAGCACGAGCGCCCCTGCGTCGTGCGCCGCCTCCGTGATTGCCGGCAGGTCCGCCAGCCACGCGGACTTGTACGCGACCTGGGAGACCAGCACGACGGCGGTCCGCTCCCCCACCGCGTCGCGCACCTGCTCGACGGTCACCCCGGCGGCCGGGTCCGGGTCGATCCACACCAGCTCCGCGCCGAGCGCGTCGGCGAGCGTCGCGGCGACGTACCGGTCGGTCGGGAAGTTCTCCCGGTCGAGAACGAGCTCGACGCGGCGACCCCCGCTGACGGTCCGCTGGTGCGTCAGTGCCGCGTGCAGCAGCTTGTAGAGCATGACGGTCGTCGAGTCGCCGATGACCGTCTGCCCGGGGGCGGCGCCGAGGCACACGGCCCCGAGCCGGTCGCCCAGCCGGTAGGGCAGAGCCATCCACTGCTCGTCCCACGAGCGGATGAGGCCGGTGCCCCACGCGCCGCGCACGAGGTCGTGCAGGCGGGTCTCGGTCGCGCGCAGCGGGCGGCCGAGCGAGTTGCCGTCCAGGTAGGCGGTGACGGGCACGCCGGCGCCCGGGTGGTCCGCGGGAACGAAGAGGTCACGGCAGGCGGCGAGCGGATCGGCGGCGTCGAGCGCGGCGGCGGCGGCGCGGACCCTGGCCGCCGTCCTGAGATCGGAACCCGGATCGGGCGTCCCACCGCCTGCCGCGGTCGGCCCCGTGTCCGCGGCGCGGGTATCGCTCGGGGCGGTGTCGGTGGCAGGCTCAGGGGTGCGGGAGGTCACACGGACCATCCTGCGTCACGCGGGGCCGCTCGTGCCACCGCGGCCCGCTCGCCTCGACCAGGGAGAACCCGTGCCGGAATCCGTTCGCGACCGTTTCGACGGCCACATCGCCGGCTTCGGCACGGGCAGCCGCCTGCGCGTCGTCGTCGGCCACTGGCACACCTCGCCGTTCGGCACGTTCACCGACGTCATGATGCAGGCGGCGGACGGCACGCGCACCCTGCTCGCGCCCGACCGCGCGATCGCCGACTACGTCTCCGCGACCTACCGGTTCGACGAGGTGCGCATCGAGTCCGTCTCCTGCGCGATCGCCCCGGTGATCCGCACGCGCGGCGACGCCCACGACGGCGCCCTCACCGCGACCCTCGACCTCGCCGCAGCCGGCCTGACCCTGACGGTGGGCATCGGTGGCCGCACCGGCTGGGGCCGGCTGCTCCGGCTCGTGCCCGGGCCGCTCGCGGCCGCGCCGGCGTGGCTGCAGCTGATCGACCCGCTCGCGGGACGGCTGGTGCGCGGGGTGCACACGGCCGGTACCGCCGGGGCGGGCCGGCGCGAGTTCTACGGGGTGCGGGACCTGCACCACGTGCTGTCCGTCGACGGCGACGACGACGGCACCGACCTCGGCGGACTGCGCCCGCTGGAGCCGGCGGTGACGTTCGGCTTCTCCTCCGCCCCGGCGGCGCCGTCGCTCGCCCGGGTCACGACGACCATCGTGCGCTGACCGCTCCGGCCCCGGACCGGCGCGCGCAGGCGTCAGGGGGAGGACTGCTCCGCCGCCCAGGCGTCGACGCGGCGGGCGCTCTCCTCCTCGGAGAGGTCCTCCACCCGGCTGAGGATCGACCAGCGCACACCGAACGGGTCCCGGATGCTCGCGAACCGGTCGCCGGAGACGAACGTGGTCAGAGGCTCCCGGACGGTGGCACCGGCCGCCTCGGCACGACGGGTCACCTCGTCGGCGTCCTCGACGTACAGGCCGAGGGAGTAGCAGTCGTCCTCCCCGGCCGGCGGCGCGACGAGGTGGTAGTCCGGCATCGGTTCGCCGAGCTGCAGGTGGCCCTGCCCGAAGTCCAGTTCCGCATGGGCGACGACGCCGCCCATCTCGGTCACGGCGACGACGCGGGCACCGAAGACGTCGCGGTAGAACGCGACCGCATCGGCCGCCCGGGGGACGGCGAGGAACGGGGTGAGGCTGGTGACGCCGTGCGGGACGCCGGCGGTGGTGTGCCGGCCGGTGACGCCCGTGACGGCGCCGGAATCCTGGGTGCTGGTGTTCTCGGTCATGGCACGACGGTAGGCGCGCACGGCGGCCCGACGCTTGCAGATTCCCGCCACGGACCGGCGCTCGAGGGCGGCGCTAGGGTGTGGCCATGACGGCGACGACCCGCGGCGTGCTCTACCCCGCCCGCCTGCCCCGGCTGACCCGCCTCCCGGCGCCGGGGCGGATCGCGTCCCTCGTGCGCTGGTTCTGGATCCCGGAGTGGGACATCGCCCCCGGCCGGTCCTCCCGGCAGTACGTCGTGGCCTTCCCCGCGTCCAATCTCGTGGTCGAGCTCGACGGCGTGGGTCTCGCCGGGCCCACGACGCGCCGCTCGCACCGCGATCTGCGCGGGCGCGGCTGGGCTGTCGGAGCCATGCTGCGTCCAGCGGCCGTGCCGGCCTTCACCGACGACCCGGCCGCTCTGCGCGACGCCTACCGTGCCGTGGGCGACAGTGAGCCGGGCGGCACCGGTCCGGACGGCGGACGAGAACCGACCGCCGGGGAGCTCCACCGCGCCGTCGCGGAGGCGATGGATGCGCCGGAGGAGAACGACGCCGTCCGCCACGAGCGGGCCGTCGACGCGTTCGCGGCGTGGTTGGAGGCACGCATCCCGGTCGTCACGGAGGCCGGCTCGACGGCGAACGCGCTGGCCGACCTGATCGAGACGGATCCGTCGATCCGCCGGGTCGAGGACGCCGCGGATCGGCTCGGCCTCTCGGTGCGAACGGTACAGCGCCTGACAGCGGCGCACGTCGGGCTCTCGCCCGCCGCGATGATCCGCCGCCGCCGGTTGCAGGAGGCGGCCGAACGGCTGAGGGACGATCCGACCGTCTCACTCGCGGACCTGGCCGCCGACCTCGGCTACGCCGATCACGCCCACCTGACCAACGACTTCCGCCAGGTTCTCGGCGTCACTCCCAGTGCCTACCGGCGCGAAGTAGCGCGGCCGGGAGCCGGCACACCCGCGCAATCAGGCGATGGGCGTGCCGGGGACGAGAGGGACGGAGGGAGTCGTTGACGGCCGGGGGCTGCGGCCGCTACGACAGGAACAGGTGTCAGGCGGAGACCGGACGCTCCGCGTGAAGGCAGGTGACCTCGTCGGAGGCGGTCGGCGCGGAGGCGGGAGCCGCCGGCGCGGTCTCGGCGGCCGCGATGCCGGTGACGCCGTGCCGCTCCAGCAGCGCCGCGATCTCGGTCTCCTCGATGCCGGACTCGCGAGCGATGTCGGTCACGGACACCCGGTTGCCGAGCGCCAGCAGGAGCTCGGCCTCCAGCGCGCGGGTGGCGTCGTCCAGGTCGGCCGTCAGCTGGTCGTCGATCGCGTCGCCCACGGCGGACGCCCCCCCGTCACGGCTCTGGTCGAGGTCCCACTCCGCGGACTCGGCGCGCCCGGCCGCGGCGAGCACGCGCCGGCCGAAGAACCCGACGAACAGCCGCGGGTCGGCGTCCTCCGGCACGAGCACCGCTTCGCCCGTCACGGGCTGCTCCTGCAGGAATCCGCACTCGCAGGCGAGCACCCGCCGCCCCTCGAGGGCCGCCTGCACGATGACGTGGTTGGCCCGGTCGTGCGCGGCGCCGAACTCGAGTCTGCGCTGCTGCATGGGGCTGCCGCAGTGGGAGGGGAGCTGCTCGTCCGTGGTCTCCGCGGTCGGCAGCACGAGGAGATCACCCAGTTCCTGTTCCGGGGTCTCCATCAGTCCGCTGTCCATCGTCCCTGGTCCTCTTCACTCGTGCCGGGCGGCTGGACGTCGTCGAGCCGCTGTGTCTGGCTTCACTCAACACGATGAACTATTAGTTTGTCTAGTTATACGTTAGCCATGATGCATGGGCGTCGTATGATTGCCTCATGCAGCACGACGATCGCGCCTCCTCCGGCTACTGGTACGGCTCCGCCCAGCCGTCCGCTGCCCCGGCACGCCCGTCGTCGCCCGCGCCGTGGCGCGGTCACGACCACGGTGAACCCGCCGTCCAGGTGCTGAACGCACTGCGCGACTACCGCACCGCCGAGGCCGCGATGCGCCGTCGGTCCCGTGACGCCATGGGCATGGGCGAGAAGGACATGCTGGCCCTGCGCTACCTGCTGGAGGCGGACCGCGCGGGCTCACCCCTGACGCCGGGGGACCTTGCCCGCCGGCTCGGCATCTCGACCGCCTCGACGACGACACTGCTCGACCGCCTCACCCGCAGCGGCCACGTCCGTCGAGCTCCCCACCCCACCGACCGTCGCGCCCTCGTCGTGCTGCCGACGGCCGACACCGACGGCGAGGTACGCAGCACCCTGGGCAGCATGCACGAGCGGATGCTCGACGTCGCCCGGTCGCTGGACCCCGTTCAGGCCGAGACGGTCACCGCCTTCCTCACCGCGATGGCGGAGCAGGTGGCGGCCCCGCTGGACCCGCCGCACCCGGACGTCCACGCGACACCGGCACGCGCTGCCGGCCGGGCGGGTGGGAAGCAGAAGCGCAGCACAGCACCGCAGTCGGCCGCCGCGGACTGAGCCCTTCCGGTCGACACACCGCGGTTCCGGCCGGCGGTGAACCGGCCGGAACCACCACGGAGTGACGTCGGTCAGCCGGCGGCGGAGAGCTGACGCAGCGACGCGGGCAGGTCGCGGAAGGCGGCGGCGACGCCGGGGTAGGCGATCCGGCCGCCGGCCACGTTCAGGCCCTTCGCGAGCGCCGGGTCGGCGCGCAGCGCCTCCTCGGTACCGAGCCGCGCGAGCCGCTGCACGTACGGCAGGGTCGCGTTGATCAGCGCCTTCGTCGACGTCCAGGGCACGGCGCCGGGCATGTTGGCGACGCAGTAGTGCTGGATGCCGTCCACCTCGAACACCGGGTCGTCGTACGTCGTCGGGTGGGAGGTCTCGAAGCAGCCGCCCTGGTCGATCGCGACGTCGACGAGCAGCGAGTGCGGCTTGAGCAGACGCAGGTGCTCCCGCCGGACGACCTTCGGCGCGGCGGTGCCCGGCACGAGCACGGCACCGATGACGGCGTCGGCGCCGGCGAGCTCGGCCTCCAGGGTGTGCGGGTCGTTCATGAGCACGCGGACCCGGCCGGAGAACATCTCCTCGAGCTGCCGGATCCGGGACGGGTTGGTGTCCAGGACGGTGACCTCGGCGCGCAGCCCGAGGGACATCAGGGCCGCCTGGGTGCCCACGACACCACCGCCGATGACGACGACGCGGGCCGGGCGCACCCCGGGCACGCCGCCCATGAGGATGCCGGCACCGCCGAAGGGGGCCTGCAGGTACATGGCGGCGGCCTGGCCGGCGAGCCGCCCGGCGACCTCGCTCATCGGCGCGAGCAGCGGCAGGCCGGTGTGGTCCTGCACGGTCTCGTAGGCGATGGCGGTGGCGCCGGAGCGCAGCAGCGCCTCGGTCAGCGGCCGGTCCGCGGCCAGGTGCAGGTAGGTGAAGAGAGTCTGTCCCGCGTGCAGGTGCGGGTACTCGGCGGCGACGGGTTCCTTGACCTTGACGAGCAGGTCCGACCCGGCCCAGACGTGCTCGGCGTCCGCGATGGTCGCGCCGGCGGCCTCGTAGTCCGCGTCCGCGTGGCCGGCACCGGCCCCGGCTCCCGGTTCGACGAGCACGCGGTGCCCCTCGTCGGTGAGCGCCTTCGCGCCGGAGGGGTCGAGCCCCACGCGTCGCTCCGCTGGTTTGATCTCCTTGACGACTCCGACGCGCATGACGCTCCGTCTCTCTCGGTGCCGCACCGAGCGGATCTCGCCGGCGCGATGGCCGGCGCCGCAGGGTCAGCGGACCGGTCCCTCCAGCGTGGAGGGACCGGGTCGGAAAGTCCAGAGGTACGGGCGGCTCGTCAGCCCCGGGCGGCGGCCAGGGCGACCTCGGCGAGCCGGTTCCACTCGGAGACCTGCTCGACGGGCACGGCGACCCAGCCGGGCTCGACCGCACCGTCGCCGGCGGGTGAGAAGTCACCGGCACCGTCGATGCGCAGGGCGTCCTGCGCGGCGGGGGTGTCCTGCCCGAGCCGGAAGGCCATGGTGTCCCGCTTGAGGCAGGCGAACGGCGTGCCGTCGGCGAACAGGCCGGACCCGCCGTACAGCTCGCCGGTCGTCACCCCCTCGTCCTGGAGGTCGACCGCCAGCTGCGTGAACAGTGCTTCGACGTCCACCCCTCAGCCCGCCGCGCCGAAGCCGGCGTCGCGCATCGCGTCCACGGCCGTCGGGTCCGAGTCGCGCAGGAACACGGTGATCCGTTCGGCCTCGTCGATCTCGCCGATCTGCGCGGCGGCCGCGCCGAGGGCGGCGAGGGAGCGCAGGAAGCCGCGGTTGGGCTCGTGCCGGAACGGCACGGGTCCGGCTCCGCGCCACCCGGCACGACGCAGGGCGTCCAGCCCGCGGTGGTAGCCGACGCGGGCGTAGGCGTATCCCTCGACGACGCGCCCGTCGGCGAGGGCGTCCTCGGCCAGCAGGGCCCAGGGCAGGGAGGTCGCGGGGAACTGGCGGGCGAGGTCCTCCGCCTCGTCCCCGGCCTCGACGCGGGCGTCGAGCTCGGGCTGCTCGGGCAGCAGGGTGGGCTCGGGTTCGAGCAGGTTGCGGTGCGGGTCAGCGCTCATGGGAGATCCTCTCGGGACGGGAAGACGCCGGGTCCGCGCCGCGGGATGCGCGGCGCGGACCCGGCGTCATGGTGCTGCGGGGACGACGATTTCCCGCGGCTCAGAAGGTGTGGCCGGCGGACCCGAGGTGGCGGGCCGCCTCGGTGACGCGGGCGGCCATGCCGGCCTCGGCGGCGGCGCCCCACACGCGCGGGTCGTACTGCTTCTTGTTGCCCACCTCGCCGTCGACCTTCAGCACACCCTCGTAGTTGGAGAGCATGTGCCCGGCCACGGGGCGGGTGAACGCGTACTGCGTGTCGGTGTCGATGTTCATCTTGATCACGCCGTACGAGACGGCGTCGGCGATCTCCTGCTCGGAGGAGCCGGAGCCGCCGTGGAAGACGAGGTCGAACGGGCGCTCCTTGCCGAGCTTCGCGCCGACCTCGTCCTGGATCTGCTTGAGGATCTCGGGGCGGAGCTTGACGTTGCCCGGCTTGTAGACGCCGTGGACATTGCCGAAGGTCAGGGCCGTGATGTAGCGGCCCTTCTCGCCGGAACCGAGCGCCTCGACGGTCTTCAGGCCGTCGGCGGCCGTCGTGTAGAGCTTGTCGTTGATCTCGTTGGCGACGCCGTCCTCCTCGCCGCCGACGGTGCCGATCTCGACCTCGAGGATCATCTTCGCGGCCGACGTGCGGGCCAGCAGCTCCTCCGCGATCCGCAGGTTCTCCTCGAGGGTCTCGGCGGAGCCGTCCCACATGTGCGAGTTGAAGATGGGGCCGTCGCCGCGCTTGACGGCGGCCTCCGACTCGGCGAGCAGCGGCAGGACGAAGCCGTCCAGCTTGTCCTTGGGGCAGTGGTCGGTGTGCAGCGCGATGTTCACGGGGTACTTCTTCGCGACCTCGCGGGCGAACGCGGCGAAGCCGAGGGAGCCGGCGACCATGTCCTTGACGGAGGCTCCGGACCAGTACGCGGAGCCACCCGTGGAGACCTGGACGATGCCGTCCGAGCCGGCGTCGGCGAAGCCCTGCAGCGCGGCGTTGAGCGTCTGGGAGGACGTGACGTTGACCGCGGGGTAGGCGAAGCCGCCCTCCTTGGCGCGATCGATCATCTCGACGTACTTCTCGGGCGATACAACGGGCATGACCGTCTCCTTGATCCGTCGGGGCGACGGCCGTCATGCCGTCGCGGCTGTGCTGGCGGGCCGGTGGCACCGGCCTCCGCCCAGGACTTCCGCCCCCATCCTAGTCAGCACGGAACCGCCCCCGCCGGGCGTGACGGCGGCTTTCGGCCGTGGACACGACAGCGCCCCGGCGCGTCGTCCCGTCAGGGACGAC
>NZ_JBAJMW010000003.1:211928-496346 GCF_036881825.1 Tersicoccus mangrovi
CGCCGGGGCGCTGTGGGCGATCATCGCGTCACCCGGCCCGTTCCCGGGTCGGGTGACGCGCGGTCAGCCTCGCCGCAACATGGCCGCCGCGAGGTTCAGCGACAGGCTCCCGACCCCGGTCACGTCGTCGTAGCCACGCGTCGTCTTCAGGGACGAGTCGGTGTCGAGGGTGATCAGGTAGCTCGAGCCGGTGACGTCACTGGTGAACACCAGCGCCTGCTGCGGGTTCTGCGGCAGGACGTCGCGGAACAGGCTCGGCGCGTACCGATCGGTCAGGTAGATGGTCGGGTTCGCGAAGCCGAGCGTGCTGTGGGTCAGCTGCTGCGCGATCGCCATCTGGGCCGCCACGACCGGGGAGGCCAGCGACGTCCCGCCGTAGGTCTCGTTGACGTAGGCCCCGGTCTGCAGGGTGGTGTCGTCGACGATCGGGCTCAACCCGATCTGGTAACCGGTGTACGGGTCGGCGATGGCCGCGATGTCCGGGGAGACGCGGTGGCCGTTCGCCAGCGACGACGGCACGACGCCCTGCTGGTACGCCGGTTCCGGGAACAGCAGGCTGGGTCCGCCGCCGGCGCCGAACCGGAACGTTCCCGGCAGGGGCCCGGCGTAGGCGAGCCCACCGGTCGAGGTCTTGACGATCTGCTGGCGCGACGAGCCCCAGCCCGTCTCGAACAGGTAGTTCCCGTTCTTGCCGACCGCGAGGCTCGTGCCACCGACCGACGTCACCCACGGCGAGCTCGCCGGGAAGTCGGGGTCGGGGTAGCCGAGCGCGGCCGCCTCGTCACCGGAGTCACCGCTCGAGAAGTACAGGCCGATGCCCTCGGCGGCGGCCTGGATCTGCTCGTTCACCTCGCCGGCGATCGCGTCGGCGGGCAGGTTCTCGCCCTGGTTGCCGTAGCTGTTGCTGACGATGTTCGCGAGCTTGCGGTCGAGGATCTTCGCCATCGCCACGTCCAGCCCGCCACCGCAGTTGGTGCCGCCGACGTACAAGATGGAGGCACCCGGAGCGACGCCGTGCACGGCCTCGGTGTCGATGGCCTCCTCGCCCTGCCAGCCGCTCGGCCCCGCGCAGGCGGCCTGGTCGGTGAACTGCGACGGATCCGGGACGATCTCGCGGTACGTCGAGCCCGTGACCTGCGGCAGACCCGCGGCGGTGGAGAACGTGTTGAGGTCCTGCCGCATGGTCGGCGACGCGTAGGCGTCGATGATCGCGACGGTCTGGCCGTGCCCGTCGATGCCGTGCTTCGTGTAGTTCGTCAGGCCGTACGCGGACTGCAGCTGGCTGGGCTGGTAGCCGCAGATGTACGTCCCGTACTGGGTGTTGCCGCCGTAGGCGGGCGGCACCGTCACCTGGTGCTCGTTCCAGTAGGTGCTGCAGGGCGTCTGCACGACGGGGGTCGCGGCCGCGGCCTTGCGCGACGCGGCCGACGGGGCGTCCGGCTTCACGAGATCGGGGTGCGTGAGCAGACGGCCCTGGTCGAGGCTGATGCCCGCCACCTTGCCGGCCAGCGCGGCGGGCACGGACGCGGCCGTGGACGGAGCGACGACGGATCGGCCGCCGTGGTTGTAGCGGTGCAGCTGGGTGCCGAACGCGGCGCCGGCCTGGGCCGCCGTCGTCCGGAAGACGACGAACTGCCGGCTCTCGGGCACGGCGGTGATGGTGGCGTTGTGCGCCTTCAGGTAGTCCAGGACGCTGTTCAGGTCGGCCTGGGTCGGGGAGAACCGCTGGATCCACTGCTGTGGGCTGAGCCAGTGACGGTAGTCGCGGGACGTCGGCGAGGAGACCGCCGTCGCCAGCGCCCGGGCCTGGTCCGCGTTCCGCAGGGGCAGGTAGATCTCTCCCTCCACCGAGGTGTCGGTCGCGGCGGCGCCCTGGTCGTTGGCCGCGGTGGCCCAGGAGGGGACGGAACCGGCCAGGGTGTGGGGGCCGGGTGGCGCGGCGACCGCGCCGGTCGCGCCGATGGTCAGCAGGCAGGTGATGCCTGCGGCGAGTGCGGCGGCTCGCCGGGATCCGGCGGAGCGTCGGAAGGCTCTCATTCGAAACCTCTTCGCTTGGCGGGCGCCCTGTGCGCCCACATGGGCGGGAGCCTAGGCGGATAGTGAGGTTTCCGAAAGATCTCGACAGGTCGTCGATGTTGTGCAAGGGAGTCGGTGGTGCGTCCGGAGAGGGCGACGGACCGATCTCCGGGAGACCACGCGAATCTCTCTCGTTTATCGAGATGATGGGCTAAGCTGTTGATACCTCCCGGGCGGCGACTCGTCCCCCATCCCCCGCCCGGTCGAGGTGGAGAGTGGCTGGTATCGACCCTGTCCCCCCGGGTGCCGGTGCCAGCCGCTTCATGTGGCGGGCTCCTGTGCCGACGGCTCGCGTCGATGCCGGCGGTCAGATCACCGGGCGCTGGTGGAACCGGTGTCGCCGGACCCAGGCGTGCATCGCGATCGCGGCCGCCGCGGCCGCATTGATCGAGCGGGTCGACCCGTACTGGGCGATCGAGAGCGTCGCCTCCGCGGCGTCATGGGCCGCGTCGGTCAGGCCGGGGCCCTCCTGGCCGAAGACCAGGACACAGGCCGGCGGCAGATCGGCGGTCTCCAGCGGGACGGAGCCAGGTCCGTTGTCGATCGCGAGCACGGGCAGGCCGGCGTCCCGCGCCCAGGCGAGGAAGTCGGACAGCGTCTCGTGATGGCGCACGTGCTGATACCGGTCGGTGACCATGGCCCCGCGCCGGTTCCAGCGCCGGCGGCCGATGATGTGCACCTCGGCTGCGAGGAAGGCGTTGGCGGTGCGGACGATCGAGCCGATGTTGGCGTCGTGCTGCCAGTTCTCGATCGCGACGTGGAACGGGTTCCGCTGCTCGTCGAGGTCCGCGACGATGGCCTCGTGCCGCCAGTAGCGGTAGGCGTCGACGACGTTGCGGGCGTCCCCGTGGCGCAGCAGGTCCGGATCCCAGTGCTCCCCCTCCGGCCACGGCCCCTCCCACGGACCGACGCCCACCGGCAGCACCGGCTCGGCCGCGGAGGCTGCCGTCCCCGCGTTCTCGGCGGCGGGGTCGAAGGAATCGGAGGGCTCGGCGTCGGGCGGGATCGTCACCGTCTCACCGTAGTGGGGCGCCGGTGGCCCTCCGGCCCTCCGGCGACCGCGCCGTTCGCGACGGACGACCCGTCAGCGGCATCACACCGCCGAAGCCTCGCGTGGGGGCGGCAACGGTGGCAGGATCGGGGCATCCGCCCTTGCCACCGTGCTGAGGAGGCCACCATCAGAAACCCCCAGGACATCGAGTGCTGGCTCACCGACATGGACGGGGTCCTGGTGCACGAGAACCAGGCGATTCCCGGCGCTGCCGAACTGATCGAGCGCTGGGTGGACACCTCGCGCCGCTTCCTCGTCCTCACCAACAACTCGATCTACACGCCGCGGGACCTCGCCGCGCGGCTCTCCTGGTCCGGCCTGCCCGTGCCGGAGGAGAACATCTGGACCTCGGCCCTGGCCACCGCCCAGTTCCTGGCCAACCAGGCCCCGGGCGGCCGCGCGTTCGTCATCGGGGAGGCGGGCCTGACGACGGCCCTGCACGAGGCGGGCTTCATCCTGACGGACAGCGAGCCGGACTACGTCGTGCTCGGGGAGACCCGGACGTACTCGTTCGAGGCGATCACGTCCGCGATCCGGCTGATCATGGACGGCGCGAAGTTCATCGCGACCAACCCGGACGTCACCGGCCCCTCCCCGCAGGGCGTGCTCCCCGCGACGGGCGCGGTCGCGGCCCTGATTTCCCAGGCCACGGGACGGCAGCCGTACATCGTCGGCAAACCCAACCCGATGATGTTCCGGTCCGCGATGAACCGCATCGAGGCGCACTCGGAGACGACGGCGATGATCGGTGACCGGATGGACACCGACATCATCGCCGGCATGGAGGCGGGGCTGCTGACCGTCCTCGTCCTCAGCGGGATCACGACCCGGGACGAGCTCGGCACCTTCCCGTTCCGGCCCAACCGGATCTACGACCACGTCGGGGCGCTGCTCAAGGACCTGTGACGGGCAGCCGGGATCGTCGTCGCGTCGGACCGGGTATCAGGGTCCTGCGGGGCTCGCCGTCCCGATGGCGCGGGGCACCGGCAGGCACTGCCAGCACAACCGGTCCAGCGCCTGCTGGTACAGCTGCGGGTTCCAGTTCGGGCTCGCGTGCGGGGGCCGGGCCCCGGCCGTGGAGACGAGCGGCGGCACGAAGTTGCGGGGCAGCGCGTCCGCCCAGCCGGCGGCGGCGTTGACCGCGTCGACCGTGTCGTCGCCCGCGTTGCCCAGGTAGCCGACCGCCGTCGAGCCGAGATCGTTCGCGAAGACCCCGACGTCGTAGTTGTAGATGTACGCCGACTCGGACTGGATCAGCATGTTCGATGGCGCGAGCGGGCTCAGCTGCGCGGCGGTCTGATCGGCGATCTGCTGCCAGGTCCGCTCGTTCTTGTTGGCGACCCGTTCACCGAACTCCATCGCCGCCCGCACGGTCGAGGGGATCGCATAGCCGAGCTCGTAGGAGTAGACGAGCCCGTCGAACCAGCGGGAGTTCAGCACGTCCAGGCGGCTGTGCGGCGTCGAGTCGAGGACGATGAGCGGCACCGTCAACCCCGCCCGGCGCAGCCGCACGGCGAGCTGGACGGCGAGCATGCCGCCGAAACTGTGCCCGTAGAGCAGCATCGACGTGATACCCCGCTCGCTCGCATACGCGAGCGCCGCCCGCGTCAGCGCGGCGATCTCGAGGCCCTCGTTGGAGTAGCCGGCCCAGGCGAGCCGGCCCCACGAGACCATGGTCGGCGCGAGGGAGGCCAGCACCCACTGGCTCTCCTCCCAGCTGAGCTTGAAGCCGGGCAGCACGAGCCAGCTGGTGGCCGGGTGCAGGGTGTCCGCGTCGGACCCCACCCCCTGCACCGTGTGGATCGCCCGTTCGTGCGCGATGCGACCGGTGATGCCGAGGTCCGTGGCCAGCACGGCACCGACGACGGCCGTCCGCAGGAACGCCCGCCGGGACAGCGCACCCAGGCGGCCGGCGAACCGCAGCTGGTCCGCAGCCCGCGTGAGGTCCGGCAGACCGTCCACCGCTAGAGCCCGAGGTCGTCCTTGCTGAACGCCGCCAGGCAGGGCACGCCGGCGGTCTGCTCGATGCGCTCGCGGGCCCCCGTGTTGCGGTCCACGATCACGAGCACCGCGACCACCTCGGCGCCCGCGGTCGTCAGGGCCTCGACGGCGGTCAGCGCGGAGCCGCCGGTGGTCGAGGTGTCCTCGACGACGACGACCCGGCGTCCGGCCACGTCGGGACCCTCGACCTGCCGGCTCATCCCGTAGGACTTCTGCGCCTTGCGCACGACGAAGGAGTCGAGCTCCCGGCCGTCCGCCGCGGCCACGTGCATGATCGATGTCGCCACCGGGTCCGCGCCCATCGTCAGGCCGCCGACGGCGTCGACGTCGCCGAGCCCGTTGCGGTCCATGAGGTCCAGCAGCACGCGACCCACCAGCGGGGAGGCCTCGTGGTGCAGGGTCACGCGGCGCAGGTCGATGTAGTAGTCGGCCTCCATCCCGCTGGCCAGCGTGACCCGGCCGCGCACGACGGCGAGCTCGCTGATCAGTTCCTGCAGGCGCGCGCGGGCGGCGTCGAGTGAAGGGGGTGCGCTCATGCACGCCAGTCTATCCAGCGCTACCCGGGCGCCCCGCCGGCGCTCGCGCGGCCGCTCCCCGCACCCGCCCGCACCCCGCGACACCGTGAGGACCTATCATGGCGGCGAGACCGTCCAGGAAAGGATGCTGTGAATCCCACCGTCACGCCGAACGACGTCTATCACGCGACCGCGGAGGACGAGACCTATCTGACCACGGTCCAGGAGGTCACCTCCGCCGCGGCCGGACGGAGGTTGGCCGACCGGCCGGACGTCATCCACAGCGCCCGCGGGTACGCGCTGGTCAACGACGGCCTGACTCCGCACGAGGCGATGGTCGAGGACCTGTTGTTCGTCCGGGACACCCTGGACCGCGCCGGGATCTCTCTGCTGCTCGTGCGCGGCAACGACGCGCGACCCGTGATCGCGGTGCCCTGGACGGAGCGGAAGAAGTTGCAGGAGGCGCTCGTCGCCGCCTGCCAGGACGAGCCGTTCTACTCGGTGACGGTCGACGCCCGCAAGAACCGCGCCCTGCTGGTGGCCGACGGCAAGCTCGCCGAGAGCACCAAGGCCCGCATGTTCCGGCTCTACCGGCCGCGGGTGGTGCCGCACGGCGGTCTGCTCTACGGGCACGAGACCGGCGTGCAGATCGAGCTGTGGAAGTGGGAGGGCGAGACCCTGCAGCTGCCGATCGAGAACTCGATCACCCGGCGCACGCTGCCGGCCGACGAGGCGGTCCGCGGCACGGTCGAGCGGTTCGGGCGGACGTGGCCGACCATCGAGAACATGTTCGCCGACCACGCGACGGACATCGACTTCCCCATCGACATCGTCTTCTCGTGGGTCAACGGATCGGACGCCGAGCTGCTGGCCCGCCGCGCGTCCTACCTGCCCGGCGTCGTGCTCGGGGAAGGGGATGCCGCGGAGGCCCGGTACCGGCAGATCGACGAGCTGCGGTACGCGCTGCGGTCCGTGCACATGTTCGCTCCGTGGGTCCGCCGCATCTTCCTGTGCACCGACTCGGCCCTGCCGGACTGGCTCGACGCCGAGCACCCGGCCGTCACCGTCGTGCGCGCCGAGGACCACTTCGCGGACCCGTCCGTGCTGCCCGTGTTCAACTCGCAGGCGATCGAGGCGCAGCTGCAGAACATCGAGGGGCTCAGCGAGTACTTCCTCTACTCCAACGACGACATGTTCTTCGGCCGCCCGATCGGCCCCGACCTGTTCTTCTCCCCCGGCGGGATCACGAAGTTCATCGAGGCGAGCACCCGCATCGGACTGGGCGACAACCACCTGGACCGTTCCGGGTTCGAGAACGCGGCCCGCGTGAACCGCCGGCTGCTGTACGAGAAGTTCGGGCGGATCACCACCCGGCACCTCGAGCACACGGCCGCGCCGCTGCGCAAGAGCGTGCTGCGGGAGATGGAGCAGGAGTTCAGCACCGAGTTCGCGGAGACCGCGGCGAGCCGGTTCCGGGCCAAGGACAACATCTCCGTGACCAACTCGCTGTACCACTACTACGCGCTGCTGACCGGGCGGGCCGTGACCAAGGTGGGCGCGAAGGTCAAGTACGTGGACACCACGGTGCCGAGCGGGCTGAACCAGCTGGACAAGATGCTGCGGAAGCGCAACCAGGATTTCTTCTGCCTCAACGACGGCTCGTTCCCCGAGGTCAGCGCGGAGGAACGGCAGCAGCGGGTGACGGACTTCCTGACCCGCTACTTCCCGATCCCGGCGCCGTGGGAGAAGACCTCCGTGCCGGAGGACACCGCGAAGCGGGAGACGGCCTCAGAGGGCTGAGGCCAGGCTCCGCGACGCGGGGGCGGTGCGGACGTCGTGGCCGGCCGCGGCGAGCCGCCGGGCCACCTCCTCGGCGTCCACACGCTCGCCCACGAGGTCGCCACCGGCGGCCGGAACCACGGTGTGCAGCACGGTGTCCGGGTAGACGTGCACCATGTTGTAGGTCTGCGCCGCGTCTCGCCCCATCGTCGGACGGATCCCGCTGTCGGCGTCGACCGGCCGCGTGAGGTCCTGTGTGTAGCAGGTCGCCGAGGCCACGGAGACGGGGATGCCGGCGAACGTCGCGGTCGTCGAGTAGTGCAGGTGCCCGGCGAGGATCGAGACGATGTCGCTGCCGCGCACGACGTCCGCGAGCCGGGACTGGCCGCGCAGCTCGACGAGGGCGGCGAGGTCCTGGACGCACGGGACCGGCGGGTGGTGCATCGCGAGCAGGGTGCCGTCCGGTGCGGCCACGGACAGTTCGTCGGCGAGCCAGCGCAGCTGCTGGTCGGAGAGCTCACCGTGGTGGTAGCCGGGCACGGTGGTGTCGAGCACGATGATCCGCAGGCCGCCGACCCAGTGCACCTCGTCCATCGGCTCGGTGGTGCGGGCGTCGCCGCGCAGGTGCTCCCGCAGGTTGGCGCGGTCGTCGTGGTTGCCCATCACCCAGATCATCCGAGTGCCCAGACTCTCGGCGACGGGGTCGACCATGGCGCGCAGGGCGGCGTAGGCGTCCGCCTCACCGTGGTCGGCGAGGTCGCCGGTGACGACGATCGCGTCCGGAGAACCGCCGGCCGTCCTGATCTGCTCGAACACCCCCCGGGTGCGCTCCTCGGCGTCGAGGACGCCGCCGACGCGGCCCTCCGCACGCAGGTGGGTGTCACTGACGTGGAGCAGGAAGTAGGAAGGATCGGGGTGTTCGGACCGGAGGGTGGTCATCGGTCGGCTCTCTCGTGAGACGTGTCTGCGTGGCGTTCCCGGGTGTGTGGACACCCGGTCCGACGGGACGATCGTCACATGATCGAGACCGACCGGTCGGTAACGACACCAGTCAACAAGTCTGAAACCGACGCCGCGTGAATGTCCAGTGAACGCCTCGTGATGTGAGGTATTCGACGTCGTGACACCCTGCGGATGGGTCGGATTCCGCCGACTCAGACGAAGGCGGAGATCCCGGTCGCGGCCCGCCCCACGATGAGGGTGTTGATCTCGAACGAGCCCTCGTAGGTGTGCAGCACCTCGACGTCGGCGAGCAGCTTGGCCATCTCGTGATCGGTGAGGATGCCGTTGCCGCCGAGCAGGTTGCGCCCGACGGACAGCGTCTCGCGGGCCAGGCGCGTGAGCGTGGACTTGGCCAGCGCCGCCTGCGGCATCGTCAGGCGGCCCTCCTCCTGCGTGCGGGCGATCTGCGTCATGAGCCCGAGGCTGAGCGTGAGGTTGCCGAACATCTCCGCGAGCGCGGCCTGCACGAGCTGGAACGCGCCGAGCGGGCGGCCGAACTGCTGCCGGTCCAGGGCGTAGCGGCGCGCGATGTCGACGGCGGCGAGCTGGGCGCCGACGGCCTGCCAGCCGACCCAGGCGCGGGAGTCGCACAGCAGCCGGTTGGCCGCCGCGAAACCCAGCGCTCCGGGCAGCCGGTTCTCCTCGGGCACCCGGACGTCGTCGAAGGTCAGGTCCGCGTTCTGCATGATCCGCAGGCCGAGCTTGTGCTCGATCTTCGTGGCGGCGAAGCCGGGCCGGTCGGTCTCGACGATGAACGCCTTGATCACGCCGTCCGCCTCGTCGCGAGCCCAGGTGAGGACGATGTCGGCGACGGTGCCGAGGCCGATCCACCGCTTGGCGCCCGAGATGACCCAGGTGTCGCCGTCGCACCGGGCCGTCGTGGCCAGGCCGCCGGCGATGTCGGACCCGTGATCCGGCTCGGTCAGGGCGAACGAGCCGAGCGTCGCGAACCGCGACAGCCCCGGGATGAACCGCTCCCGCTGCTCGGCGGAGCCGAGGGCCTCGATCATGCCGACGACGAGCTCGTTGTGGATGCCGACGACGGAGGAGAGGGAGACGTCCGCGCGGGCCAGCTGCGCGTGCAGCAGACCGGTGAAGAGACGGCTGCCGGGCTCCAGACCCAGGTTGCCGTAGCCGCGATCGCCCAGGTCGGCGAGCAGGTCACGCGGCAACTCGTCGCGCTGCCACGGCCCGATGCTCGCCGGTCGCACCCGCTCCTGCAGCCATGCGGTGGCCTCGGCCAGGCGCCGCTGCTCCGTCTCGGGCAGCGCGCCGGCGACGTCGAGCACGTCGAGCGGCAGGAGGCCGTCGAGGGCGTCCGCGGCGGCGGCGGCGGCGGGTCGGAGTGCCGGGCTCATGGCGGCGGTGCCGGTGTCGGCGGCGGTGTCGGAGAGGGCGGTGTCGATGGGGCGCACGGTGCGGGCTCCTCGGTGTGGAGACGGGTACGGCCACGTCTGCGGAGTCTGATCGAGACTTCCACATGGTTGGATGTCCAAGTATAGTCCGATGTGATCTGAATCACGAATGCCGCACCTCAACGCCGCATCTCGAACACCGCCCCGGTCGGAGGTCCCATGCCCATACAGTCCGAGTCCCACGCGTCCGGCACGGTCACCGAGCGCTTCCGCGCCGCACGGGACCGGCTCGTCGAGCTGCGCGAGGACGCCGCGGCCGCCGTCGCCGAGTTCGCGTGGCCCCGGTTCGAGCACTTCAACTTCGCCCTCGACTGGTTCGACGCGGTCGCCGCGGGCCCGCGCGGGGACACGGATGCGCTCGTCATCGTCGAGGAGGACGGCGAGGCCGTGCACCACACGTGGGCCGAGCTGTCCCGGCGGTCCGCCCAGGTCGCGACGTGGCTGCGGGAGCAGGGCGTGCGACGCGGGGACCGGATGATCCTCATGCTCGGCAACCGCGTCGAGCTGTGGGAGCTCATGCTCGCCGGCATCAAGCTCGGCGTCGTGCTCATCCCCACGACGACGCAGATGGGACCGGCCGACCTGCGCGACCGGGTGGAGCGCGGCGAGGCCCGGTGGGCGGTGGCGGCCGGGGACGCAGCCCCCCAGGGCGCCGGGCACAGTGCCGTCCAGGACGCCGACAAGTTCGACGACGTGCCGGGCGACTACCGCGTCGTCCAGGTCGGCGGCACGGTGCCGGACGGACGACTGGACTACGCGCAGTCGTCCGATGCGGCGGAGACCTTCACCCCGGACGCCCCCACGGGCGCGGACGAGCTGCTGCTGCTCTACTTCACCTCGGGCACGACGTCGCGGGCCAAGCTCGTCGAGCACACGCACACCTCCTACCCCGTGGGCCACCTGTCGACCATGTACTGGATCGGCCTCGAGCCGGGCGACGTGCACCTGAACGTCGCGTCGCCGGGCTGGGCCAAGCACGCGTGGTCCAACGTGTTCGCGCCGTGGATCGCCGAAGCCACGGTGTTCATCCACAATTACTCGCGGTTCGACCCGGCGGCACTGATGGCGAGCATGGAGCGCCACGGGGTGACGAGCTTCTGCGCGCCGCCGACCGTGTGGCGCTACCTCATCCAGGCCGACCTGACACAGCTGCGGACCCCGCCGCGCAAGCTGGTCTCCGCGGGGGAGCCGCTCAACGCCGAGGTGATCGACCGGGTGGCCGCGGCGTGGGGGCAGACCATCCGCGACGGATTCGGGCAGACCGAGACGACGGTGCAGGTGGGCAACGCGCCCGGCCAGCGGTTGACCATCGGCGCGATGGGCCGTCCGCTGCCGGGGTACGACGTCGTGCTCCTCGACGTGGCCACGGGCGAGGAGGCCGACGAGGGCGAGCTCGCTCTCCGGTTGGACCCGCGGCCCATCGGGCTGATGCGCGGCTACCACGGCGACCCCGAGCGCACCGCCGACGTGTTCCGGGACGGCTTCTACCGCACCGGGGACATCGCCTCCCGGGACGAGCGCGGGGTGCTGACCTACGTCGGCCGCAGCGACGACGTCTTCAAGTCCAGCGACTACCGCCTGAGCCCGTTCGAGCTGGAGAGTGTGCTGATCGAGCACCCCGCCGTTGCCGAGGCCGCCGTCGTCCCCTCCCCCGACGAGCTGCGCCTCTCGGTGCCCAAGGCGTTCGTCGTCCTCGTCGGCGGCCACGAGCCGGGCCCGGACCTGGCCGAGGACATCCTGCGGTACTGCCGCGAGCACCTGGCCCCGTACAAGCGGATCCGGCGGCTCGAGTTCGCCGAGCTGCCGAAGACGATCTCGGGGAAGATCCGCCGGGTGGAACTGCGTGCGGCCGAGGTGGCGCGGCACGGGTCGGGCACGACGGCGGCCCCGCAGGGAACGGCACAGCAGACGACACCGCTGGAGGGCTTCGGCGTCGAGTACACCGACACGGACTTCCCGTCCCCGCGCGGGTCTGGGACGGACGGGTCCGGCACGGCCGCAACCGGTGCGGCCGCAACCCGCGCCGGTGCAGGCACCGACTCGAGCTCCGGCGAGGGAGGCGAGGATGGATCAGCCGCTGCCGCGGGATCCGATCGCTGACGCGCAGCGGAACTGGGAGCGCCGCGGCTGGGAGGCCCAGGCCGCGCCGATGGCGGCGGTCACCGCGATCATGCGCACCCAGCAGCTGCTGATGCTGCGCATCGAGGGCGTGCTCAAGCCGTTCGCCCTGACGTTCTCGCGCTACGAGCTGCTGACGCTGCTGGCGTTCACGCGGCGCGGGGAGCTGCCGATGAGCCGGGCCAGTTCGCTGCTGCAGGTCCACCCGACGTCGGTCACCAACGCCGTGGACCGGCTGCAGGCCGCGGGCCTCGTGGACCGGACGCCGCACCCGGTGGACCGGCGCACGACGCTGATCCGGCTCACCTCCGACGGACGCGACCTGGCGCGCCGGGCGACGGAGGCCCTGAACCGGGAGGTCTTCACCGACACCGGGTTCGACACCGACGACGTCGACGCACTGATCCGGATCCTCGCCCGGTTCCGGCAGCAGGCCGGCGACTTCGCCGTCGACTGATCGCTCGCGGAACGCGAGCCGGCGGGAAGACCTCAGCGGTGGCGGAACTCCGGCTTCCGCTTTTCCACGAAGGCGGCCATGCCCTCCTTCTGGTCCTCCGTGGCGAAGGCCGAGTGGAACAGCCGGCGCTCGATCTGCACGCCGTGGGTCACGCCCGTCTCGAAGGCCGTGCTGACGGCCTCCTTGGCGAGCATCGCGACGGGCTTCGACTTCTCCGCGATCGTGCCGGCGGCCTCGAGCGCCTCGTCGAGCAGCCGCTCCGCGGCCACGACCCGGGAGACGAGACCGGCGCGCAGCGCCTCCTCGGCGTCGATCTGCCGGCCCGTGAGGATCATGTCCATCGCGAGCGCCTTGCCGACCGCGCGGGTGAGCCGCTGCGTGCCGCCCATGCCGGGCAGCACGCCGAGGGAGATCTCGGGCTGACCGAAGCGGGCGGAGTCCGCGGCGATCACGAGGTCGCACATCATCGCCAGCTCGCAGCCGCCACCGAGCGCGTAGCCGGAGACGGCGGCGACGAGCGGGATCCGCAGCCGGGTCAGGTCCTCCCAGTGCCGGAACCAGTCCGCGGCGTACATGTCCATGTAGGACTGCGACGCCATCTCCTTGATGTCGGCGCCGGCCGCGAAGGCCTTCGCCGAGCCGGTGATGACGACGGCGCCGACGCCCGGGTCGGCGTCGAAGGCCGTCGCCGCGGCGACCAGCTCGTCCATCGTGGACTTGTTCAGGGCATTGAGGACCTTCGGCCGGTTCAGGGTGATGAGGCCGACCCGGCCCCGGGTCTCGACCCTGATGTTCTCGTGCCCGATGTTCTCGTGCCCGATGTTCTCGTGCCCCGCGTTCGCGTCATCACTCATGCCCTCACCCTCCCACGCCGGCGTCGCCGGAAGCGGCCCCGTCGGCAGCCGAGCCGCCCGCCGAGGCGTCCCGGATGTCCGTGATGATGCCGGAGAAGTCCCGGGTGGCGCCCTCCCCGGCGGCGTACCGCTGGTAGATGGCGGCCGCGGCCGGGCCGATCTCGGCGGCGACGCCGGTGCTCTCGAGCGCGGCGAGCGCGAGACCGAGGTCCTTGGCCATCAGTGCCCCGGCGAAACCGGGCCGGTAGTCCCGGTTGGCGGGGCTCGTGGGCACCGGCCCGGGCACGGGGCAGTTGGTCGTGACCGACCAGCACTGACCGGACGCGGTGGAGATGACGTCGAAGAGCGCCTGGTGCGTCAGCCCGAGCTTCTCGCCCAGCACGAAGGCCTCGGAGGAGACGATCATGCTCGCGCCCAGGATCATGTTGTTGCAGATCTTGGCCGCCTGCCCGGCGCCGTGGGCCCCGCAGTGCACGATCTTCCGGCCCATCACCTCGAGCAGCGGCATCAACTGCGGCAGGTCGGCCTCGTCCGCGCCGACCATGAAGGTCAGCGTGCCGGCCTCGGCACCGACGACGCCGCCCGAGACGGGCGCGTCCGCACTGCGGTGCCCGGCCGAGAGCGCGGCCTCGGCGGCCTCGCGGGACTCCTCGACGGTGATGGTCGAGCAGTCCAGGAACAGCGTGCCGGGCTCGGCGGCGGCGAGCAGCCCCGGCCCGTCCTCCTCTCCCCGGTAGGCGCGCAGCAGGTGGGCGCCGCTGGGGAACATGGTGATCACGATCCGCGCGCCGGACGCGGCGGTGACGGCGTCGTCGGCGACGGGAATGCCGGCGGCGCGGGCGGCGTCGAGTGCGGCGGGCACGACGTCGAACCCGGCCACGTCGTATCCGGCGGCGACCAGGTTGGCGGCCATCGGCAGGCCCATGTGCCCGAGGCCCAGGAAGGCGATACGGCTTGCCCTCCCGGACTCGGCAGACGGATCGGCCGGATCCGCAGGGGTCGGCGTGGTCTCGGTCATGATGCGTCCTTCGCTGCCGTGCCGGCGACCTCCGCCGGCGTGAGGTTCAGTTCCCGGTCACCCAGGGGCGCGAAACAGGCCTCGACCGCGGCCGGGTCCACCTCCGCGAGCGTGGGCGGGTCCCAGTGCGGGGTCCGGTCCTTGTCGACGACCTGGGCACGCACGCCCTCGGGGAAGTCGTGGCCCTGCAGCAGGCGCAGGCCCACGCGGTACTCGTCGGCCAGGACGTCCTCGAGCCGGTCGGCGTCCCGCGCCCGGCGCACGCCCTCGAAGGTGACGGCCACCGAGGTCGGCGACTTCTCCCGGATGGTCGCCGCGGTCGCGGCGGCCTCCTCGTGACCGGTCCGGCCGAGCGCGTCGAGGCGGTCCAGGACCGCCGCCGGGGACTCACTGCCGTACGCGTCGTCGAGCCAGGCCCGGCCGGCCGCGAGCGCCGACGGCGGGACCTCGGTGGTCGCGTACCGCGCGACGACGGCGTCCGCGTCCTCGGACTCGAGCGCGGTGGCGATCGCGTCGAGGTCCTCGGAGGCCACCAGGTGGTCGGCCAGGCCCAGGTACAGGGCGTCCGCGGCGTCCAGGTGGGCGCCGGTCAGCGCCGCGTGCAGCCCCGCGCCCCCGGTGCGGGAGAGCAGCAACGTGCCGCCGACGTCGGGCGCGAACCCGATGGTCGTCTCGGGCATGCCGCTGCGGGTGCGCTCGGTGACCAGCCGGTGGCTGCCGTGCGCGGAGATCCCGATGCCACCGCCGAGCACGAGCCCGTCCATGAAGGCGACGTACGGCTTCGGGTAGGCCGCGACGATCGCGTCGAGCAGGTACTCGCGCGCCCAGAACCGCTCGCTCGCGGACGTGTCGCGCTCGCCGTTCGCCCTCGTCGAGCCGGCCTCGCCCGTCGTCATGTCCCGGTAGATCGCCACGATGTCACCGCCGGCACACAGGCCCCGGTCACCCGCCCCGCGGACGAGCACCTGGGCGACGGCGTCGTCGTCCCGCCAGGCGGCCAGCGCGGAGAGCATCAGCTCGACCATCTCGGCGGTCAGGGCGTTGACGGCACGCGGCCGGTTCAGGGTGATGACGCCCAGGTGGCCCCGGACCGCGGTGAGGACGGGCGGCTCGACGGCGCCCGCCGGTTCGGCCGTCATCAGCTGCCCTCGGGCATCACGAAGCTGGCGCCGGAGCGAATGCCCGACGGCCAGCGCGTGGTGACCGTCTTGGTGCGCGTGTAGAAACGGAACGCGTCGGCGCCGTGCTGGTTGAGGTCACCGAAGCCCGACGCCTTCCAGCCGCCGAAGGTGTAGTAGGCGATCGGCACCGGGATCGGCACGTTGACGCCGACCATGCCGACCTCGACGCGGGACGCGAAGTCGCGCGCCGCGTCCCCGTCACGCGTGAAGATGGCGACGCCGTTGCCGTACTGGTGCTCGCTGGGCAGCCGGAGGGCCTCCTCGTAGTCGGCGGCGCGGATCACGGAGAGCACGGGCCCGAAGATCTCCTCGCGGTAGAGCTCCATCTCGGGGCGGACCCGGTCGAACAGGGTGGGGCCGACCCAGAAGCCGTCCGGGTAGCCGTCGACGGTGCGGCCGCGGCCGTCGGCCACCAGCTCGGCGCCCTCCTCGACGCCGGTGGCGATCGCGGCCTCGATGCGCTCCTTCGCGGCGGCGCTGACGACCGGCCCGAAGTCGGCGTCCGGATCGGTGGCCTCGCCCAGGCGCAACCCGTCGATGCGCTCCTTGAGCCGCGCGACGAGCGCGTCCGCGGTCTGCTCCCCCACGGGCACGGCGACGGAGATGGCCATGCAGCGTTCACCGGCGGAGCCGTAGCCGGCGCCGATCAGGGCATCGGCGGCCATGTCCAGGTCCGCGTCCGGGAGGATGATCATGTGGTTCTTCGCGCCGCCGAAGCACTGGGCGCGCTTGCCGTTGGCGGCCGCGTGCGCGTAGATGCTCTGGGCGATCGGCGTGGAGCCGACGAAGCCGACGGCCTTGACCCGCGGGTCGTCCAGCAGCGCGTCGACCGCGACCTTGTCGCCGTTGACGACGCTGAAGATGCCGTCGGGCAGGCCGGCCTCGGTGAGCAGCTCGGCCAGGCGCAGCGGCACGGAGGGGTCCCGCTCGGAGGGCTTGAGCACGAAGGCGTTGCCGGCGGCGAGCGCCGGGCCGGCCTTCCACAGCGGGATCATCGCGGGGAAGTTGAACGGCGTGATGCCGGCGACGACGCCGAGGGGCTGCCGCAGCGAGTGCACGTCGATGCCGGTGCCCACGCTGTCGGAGAACTCGCCCTTGAGCAGGTGCGGGGCGGCGGCGCAGAACTCGACCACCTCGATGCCGCGCGCGATGTCGCCCTTGGCGTCGGCCAGGGTCTTGCCGTGCTCGCCGGAGAGCAGAGCGGCCAGCTCGTCCACGTGTTCGTTGACGAGATCGACGAACCGCAGCAGGACGCGGGCGCGGCGCTGCGGGTTCGTGGCCGCCCAGCCCTGCTGCGCCGCGGCGGCGACGCCGACGATGTCGGCCACCTCGTCCACGTCGGCCAGGGGCACGCGGGACGTCACCTGTCCCGTCGCGGGGTCGTAGACGTCGCCGAAGCGGCCGGACGTGCCGTCCCGGTGGGCACCGCCGCTGTAGTGGGTGAGATCGCGCGTCACCGGAGCTCCTTCGCATCGGGTACCGAGGATCGCGGACCGCCGCTCGGGGTCGAGCCGGTGTGATCCACGTCTCCCCCAGATTACTGGGACATCCTAGTAATTGGCCAGCCGGGCACGGCGGCCGCGGTGGCGGCACCCCCGCGCCTTGGTACGTTGGAGCGGTGAGGATCGCGACCTGGAATGTGAACTCCCTGCGGGCCCGCGCCGACCGCGTGGAGGCCTGGCTGGACCGCTCGGACGTGGACGTCCTGGCGATCCAGGAGACCAAGTGCAAGGACGAGAACTTCCCCTGGGACCTGTTCGAGCGCCTCGGCTACGAGGTCGCCCACTTCGGCGTGAGCCAGTGGAACGGGGTGGCCATCGCCTCCCGCGTCGGGCTGGCGGACGTCCAGCGCACCTTCGACGGCCAGCCCACGTTCGGCAAGGACGGGGAGGACGCCGTGCAGGAGTCCCGGGCGATCGCGGCCACCTGCGGCGGCGTGCGCGTGTGGAGCCTCTACGTGCCCAACGGCCGGGACCGGAACGACCCGCACATGCAGTACAAGATCGACTGGCTCGGTGTCCTGAAGGACCAGGCGGCCGGCTGGATCGCCGCCGATCCGGACGCCCAGGTGGCTCTCGTCGGCGACTGGAACGTGGCCCCGCGCGACGAGGACGTGTGGGACATCGAGCTGTTCGAGCGCGAGGAGTCCACCCACGTCAGCCCCGCCGAGCGCGCCGCCTTCACCGCGTTCGAGGAGGCCGGGTACAGCGACGTCGTCCGCCCGTACACGCCCGGCCCCGGCGTCTACACGTACTGGGACTACAAGCAGCTGCGTTTCCCGCGCCGGGAGGGCATGCGCATCGACTTCGTGCTCGGCTCACCCGCCCTCGCCGCGCGGGTCACGGGCGCCTCGATCGACCGGCAGGAACGCAAGGGAAAGGGCGCGTCGGACCACGCCCCCGTGGTGGTGGAGCTCGCGTGAGCGCGGGTCTACGCTGACCCCATGGTCGGCATCGTGGCGGTCGGAGGGACGTACGACGTCGCCGTCGGCCTGCCCTTCCAGTCGCACCTGCGGGTGTACGAGCCGTTGCGCGCCTTCGAGCCGCACGGTCTGATCGGCGACGCCGAGGACCCCGCCGCCGCGGATCGGCAGGACATGCTCGCCTCCCTCGCCCGGGCCTGCGAGCCGCGCTACCAGCCCTTCCCCGTCGGGCCCGAGCACGTCCGCGCGCTCGACGTGACGGACGAGGCCGGCGCCACCCACACCCTCTTCAACCCCGGCCAGCTCGGCGTCCGCGCCCTGCTCGCCGCCGAGAAACTGAGCAACGCCGTCTCGACCGACCTGGCCGAGCTCGTCGTGCCCGGTGAGGCCCTCGAACGTCACCTCGACGACCTGCGCACCTCGGACGGGACCGACCGGCTGCACACCCGCACCGCGACGTGGGGCGTGCCCCTGGCGTGGTTCGCGCTCTTCAGCGAGGAGGACCCCGTGCAGGTCTTCCGCTCCGGCGGCCGGATCCGCAACTGCCGCCTGTGCGCCGGGATCGAGGAGGCGCGCGGGCGCGTCCACTTCGCGACGAGCAACCTCGCCGCCGTCGTCCCCGAGATGGACCTGCTCAGCGAACTGGCCGAGCTGTCGGAATGGCTCGACGGGTTCGACGACGGCGCGGCCGTCGCTCTGGACTACGGGCAGGTCGCGGAGACCGTCTATCCCGACGACTCCCCGTCGGACCTGCGGCTGGGCATCGAATGCCTCGCGGAGGCGGACCTGACCGGAGCGGCCGCCGCCTACCGGCGCCTGGCCGGCCGGTGGCTGCCGATCAAGCAGCTCGCCCGCGCGTCCTGACCGCGCGCCTGACCCCGGCAGGCCGTGCCGTCGGCCGGCGGTGTCCTCAGACGGTCCGCGCGCGAGACCGGTTCAGCCCGGCACCCATCGGCCGGGACGCCGCGTGACCACCAGCCCGCTCGATCACGCCGCGACCCGCGCGGCTGCTGCCCGACGCGGCCGTGGCCAGGAGCGGAGCCGGACCGGTGCTGCGGCGGAGGATGAGCTCGTGCGGCTCGGTCGCGGGCTGGTCGGTCGGCACGCCCGGCTCGTGCTCGAGCTCGGCGAGCAGTATCGACGCCGCTCGCTCCCCCGCCGCGATCGGGTCCTGCCGGATCGTCGTCAGCCCGAAGACCTCGGAGAACTCGTGGTCGTCGATGCCGATGACCGAGACGTCCTCGGGAACCCGCAGGCCGGCCTCCGCCGCCGCGAGCAGGGCGCCGAACGCCATCTCGTCCGAGGAGGCGACGATCCCGGTGGGCCGCCGTCCAGGGTCGCCGGCCAGGGCCCGGGCGACGACGTCCTTCGCGGTGCCCACGGCGTAGTCGCCGAACAGGGTCGACTCCGGGCCCACGGCCAGGCCGGCCGCAGCCACCGCATCCTCGAAACCGGCGGCCCGCAGCCGCGGGACGGAGAAGTCGATGCCGAAGGACCCGCCGCCGGCCAGGTGGACGATCCGCTCGTGACCGAGGCCGAGGAGGTGCTCGGTCGCGTCCCGCACGGCCGCACGGTCGTCGATGCTGATGTGCCGGCAGCCCTCGACCGGACCGCCGACCACGATGACGGGCTGTTCCAGCGCGTGCAGCGCCGCCAGTTCCTCGTCGGTCAGGGCCATGCAGAGCACCACGAGTCCGTCGATCCGCTTGCGCAGCATCGACCGGTGGAACACCCGTTCCCGGTTGGTGCCGTGGCCGCCGAGACTGTAGAGGTCCAGGTCGTACCCCCGGGAGCGCAGCTTCCGGTCCACGCCCTCGATCGCACTGGAGAAGTACCAGCGGTGGACCACGGGCACGAGCACGCCGATGGCCATGTTCCGGCCGGTGGCCAGGCCCGCCGCCGAGGACGAGGCGACGTACCCCATGGCATCGGCGATCGCCAGGACCCGGTCCCGGGTGTCCGGCGAGACGCCGGCCCGGCCGCGCAGGGCGCGGGAGACGGTGGCCGTGGAGACACCGGCGCGCGCAGCGACCTCGTCGATGCTGGGCATGGGAGGAGAACCTTCCCGGTGAGACCGATGGATGGACGGGTGAGGTGGGGGGGGGGGGGGGGGGGGGGGGGGGGGGGGGGNCCTCGTCGATGCTGGGCATGGGAGGAGAACCTTCCCGGTGAGACCGATGGATGGACGGGTGAGGTGCGGCGCCGGCGTCAGGACGCGCGGCGCCGCACCGGAACCCGGGGAAGCCGGCGGCGCAGCCGCCAGAGGCCGACGACGACGACGGCGAGGACGACGGCGCCGACGAACCACGTCCACGCCTGCTGCCCGGTCACCGCCGTGTAGACGCCGATGCCGGCGACGGCGATGACGGCGAACGCGAGGAAGCCGATCACGGCTTCGAGGTGCTCGGCTATCCGCACCCGACGCAGTTCGTCCTCGCGGTCGAACTCGTCCTCGTCGTCGTCGTCCACATATCGCATGCCGGCGGTGTCCTCCCCTGCTACTTCACGCCGCCGGCCGTGAGGCCGTCGACGATCCGCCGCTGGAAGATGAGCACGAGGATGACCAGCGGGATGGTCACGACCGTGCCCGCCGCCATGACCGTGGTGTACGGCTCCTGGTGCTGGATCGCACCCGCGAAGTACGCGATGGCGACCGTGACCGTGCGGGTGGACTCGTTGGAGAGCTGGCTCGCGATGAGGAACTCGTTCCACGCCGAGATGAACGCCAGGATCGCCGTCGTGAACACCGCCGGTGCCGCGAGCGGCATGATCACCTTCCGGAACGCCTCACCCGGGGTGCAGCCGTCCATCCGCGCCGCCTCCTCGAGCTCCCACGGCATCTCGCGGAAGAAGGAGGTGAGGGTGTAGACGGTCAGCGGCAGCACGAACGAGATGCTCGGGATGATCAGCGCCTGGTAGGTGCCGATCCACCCGATCGTGGTGAACAGCTGGAACAGCGGCGTCACCAGGGCGACGCCCGGGAACATCGAGGCCCCCAGGATGAAGCCGAGGATGAGGAACTTGCCGCGGAAGTTCAGCCGCGCGAGCGCGTACGCCGCGAACACGCCGACGAGCAGCGAGATCACCGTCGTCACGATCGAGACGAAGAGGCTGTTCCCGAGCGCCAGCAGGAAGTGGTTGCCGGTGCTCTCGTCGAACGCGGCCCGGAAGTTGTCCAGGGTCACGTGCGTCGGCCAGGGCGTGTTGTCGAACGTGTAGTTCACGTCGCGGAACGCGGTCACGACCATCCAGTAGAACGGCGCCAGGCACCACAGGAGGATGATGACCGCGCTGATGTAGGTGCGGATGTTCGCCCACCGGTCGCGCCGGCTGGCGGAGTTGTTCGGGATGAGCTCCTGCTCGGCCTGTCCGGCCGCAGGCCCCGCGACGGCGGTCATGCTGCCACCTTCTTCCGCTTGCGGCGCTTCGGACCGGCGCCCTCGACGACGTTGGCTCCCAGGAACTTCACGAAGATGAAGGCCACCAGGAAGATGATGATGAAGGTGATGGTCGACAGGGCGGCCGCACTGTTGATGCCGGCACGCATCTGCTGGATCACGAGGATGGACAGCGTCGTCGTCCCGTTGGCGCCGCCGGTCAGGATGGCCGGCAGGTCGTACATGCGCAACGCGTCCAGGACGCGGAACAGGATGGCGACCATGAGGGCCGGCTTGACCAGCGGAAGGGTGATCTGGACGAACCGCTGCCAGGCGGTCGTGCCGTCGACCTTGGCGGCCTCGTACACCTCCGCGGGGATCAGCTGCAGGCCGGCCAGGATGAGCAGCGCCATGAACGGCGTCGTCTTCCAGGTGTCGGCGATGATGATGGCCCAGCGGGCGGGCCACTCACTGCCCGTCCAGAGGATGGTCTGGCCGATCAGATGGTTCAGGATGCCGTCCGCGGCGAAGATGAAGTACCAGAGCTTCGCGGTGACGGCGGTCGGGATGGCCCACGGCACGAGGACGGCCGCACGCAGCAGGCCCCGGCCCTTGAACTTGCGGGCCATGATCGTCGCCATCCAGAAGCCGAGGACGGTCTCCAGGATCACGGTGACGATGGTGAAGAGGAAGGTGACGCCGGTGGCCGACCAGAACTGGCCGCCGATGCTGCCGTCCGGGCAGGTGAAGGCGCCCGCGCCGGCGGGGCACTGCTGGAGCAGCCACGCCGTGTAGTTGCTGAAGCCAGCGGGTCCTCCGGCCACGAACAGGCCGGTCGCGGGGTCGAGGCCCTCGTCCTTCTGGAAGGAGAGGGTGATCGCGCTGATCACCGGATACAGGATCACGATGCCCAGCAGGATCAGGGTGGGAGCCAGCAGCATGGTCGCCTGGCGCCCGTGAGTCTTCTCCGCCCGTTCCTCGAGCGGTTGGGGCGCCGTGCCGCCGCCGTTGAGGTCGGTCTCGTCCACAGCCGTCGACATGGTCCCTCCTTTCGTGCGCGCCCGGTACTGGCCCGGGTCACCGAATGATGATGAGAGAAAGGGGACCGGGGGCGGGACCGGCTGTCCGTGCCCGCCCCCGGCGTCGAATCACTGGGAGCCGGCGGTCGCGGCCGTCAGTGCCTTGTTCATGTCGTCGAGCGCGGTGCTGACGTCCTTGTCACCCTTGATCGCGGCGTAGGCGTTGTCCTGGATCGCCTTCGTCACCGCGGGGTAGAACGGGGTCACCGGGCGCGGCACGGCGTTGTCGATCGAGGTCTTCAGCACGGGCAGGTACGGCAGCTCCTTGACCACGGCGGAGTCCGTGTACAGGGACCCGAGCACCGGGGCCAGCGAGCCGTTGATCGCGAACGCCTTCTGCTGCTCCTCGCTGGTGACGAAGTTCAGGAAGTCGTGCGCGGTCGCCTTGTTCTTCGAGTAGACGCTGATGGCCGAGCTGTGACCGCCGAGCGAGGAGGCACCCGGGCCGTCCTTGCCGGGCAGCGGCGCCATGCCGAACTTGTCCGCGACCTTCGAGCCGGTGCCCTTGAGCAGGTTGTACACGTACGGCCAGTTGCGCAGGAACAGCAGGTTGCCGTTCTGGAACGCCGCGCGGGACTGCTCCTCCTGGTAGGTGATCGCCTCCTTGGGGATGTCCCCGTTCTTGTAGGCGTCGGCCAGGTTCTGCAGGCCCTGCTTGGCCTGGTCCGAGTTGACGGCGGGCTTGCCGCTGTCGTCCAGGATCTTGCCGCCGGCCGAGTTGATCGCCTCGGAGGCGTTGACCGTCAGGCCCTCGTACTTGGCGAACTGACCCGCGTAGCAGCCCATGTTGTTCTTCTTGGCGATATTGCAGTCCTTCATCATCTCGTCCCACGTCTTCGGAGGGGTCGGGACAAGGTCCTTGCGGTACCAGAGGATGGCGCCGTCGGAGGACTGCGGGGCGGCATACAGCGTGTTGTTGTAGGTCGCCGCCTTGACCGTCGAGGGGATCATCTTCGACGTGTCGAGCGCCATCGTGTCCTTGAGCGGCTGGAGCCAGCCCTTGGCCGCGAACTCGGCGGTCCACACGACGTCGACACTGACGACGTCGTAGTTCGGGTTCTTGACCTGGAAGTTCTTCACCAGGTCGTCGTGCTGCTGATCGGCGTTGTCCGACTGCTCCTTGAACGTGACCTTCTCGTTCGGGTGAGCAGCGTTCCACTTGGCGATCATCGGGGCGACGACGTTGGAGTTGTCCTTGCCCTGCACGTACGTGATCGGGCCGCGGCCCTCCATGTTGGCGGATGCATCGCTGTTCTGCTGACCCCCGCCGCCGGAGCTGGAACCGCCGCCCCCACAGGCGGCCAGCGACAGGGCCATGGCACTCGCCATCGCCAGGGGGACGATCTTCTTCCGCATTCCCATTCTGGTTCTCCTCATTGAGACGTGCCACGAACGGACAGGCCCGTTGCCTCCAGTGACGTGCGTCATAGTAGTGACGCGACGTCATCGTATGCAAGCGCTTACGCCCATGAGAGAGTGGATGGCGCCGAATCGTTACCGGCGGTCTGACCAGCACCTGCGCACGGACCGAGCCACGACCGATCATCCCAGGAGAGGAACCTGTGACCCTCGAACCCGCCCCGGCCGACACCCGGACCACCCCCTGGTGGGCCGATGCCGTCATCTACCAGGTGTACCCGCGGTCCTTCGCGGACGCCGACGGTGACGGGATGGGCGACCTGCCGGGCATCACCGCCCGGCTCGAGCATCTCGCGGCCCTCGGCGTCGACGCTCTCTGGCTCTCGCCGTTCTACCTCTCCCCCCAGCACGACGCAGGGTACGACGTGGCCGACTACCGGCAGGTCGATCCCCGGTTCGGCACGCTCGAGGACTTCGACGCGCTGCGGGAGAAGGCCGACCGGCTCGGGATCCGCACGATCGTGGACCTCGTGCCCAACCACACCTCCGACGAGCACGTCTGGTTCCAGGCGGCCCTCGCGGCGGCACCGGGATCCCCCGAGCGGGACCGCTACATCTTCCGGGACGGCCGCGGACCGGACGGCACCGAGCCGCCGAACAACTGGACTTCCGTGTTCGGCGGTCCCGGCTGGACGCGCGTGCCGGACGGCCAGTGGTACCTCCACCTCTTCGACGTCACGCAGCCCGACCTGAACTGGCACAACCCCGAGGTGGTGGCCGAGTTCGACGACGTCATCCGCTTCTGGCTGGACCGCGGCGTGGACGGGTTCCGCGTCGACGTCGCCCACGGCCTCGTCAAGCACCCGGACCTGCCGGACTGGGACGGGCACACGGCCATGGTCGAGGGCACCACCCACGCCGACGGGGCGGACCCGATCGAGGAGCACGTGCCGGCGCCGATGTTCGACCAGGACGGCGTGCACGAGATCTACCGGCACTGGAACGACATCCTCGGCGAGTACGACGGCGACCGCATGATGGTCGCCGAGGCCTGGGTCGAGCCGGCGCCGCGCCTGGCCAAGTACGTGCGGGCCGACGAGATGCAGCAGGCCTTCAACTTCGAGTTCCTCATCGAGGGCTGGGACGCCGCCGGGATGGCGCGCGCCGTGGACAGCGTGATGACCGCGAACGAGGCCGTCGGGGCACCCACCACGTGGGTGCTGTCCAACCACGACGTCGTGCGGCACGCCAGCCGCTTCGGCCTGGCCGACCCGACGGGCCGCGCCGCCGGCATCGGCGCCGAGGACGAGCAGCCCGACGCGGGAATCGGCCTGCGGCGCGCCCGCGCGGCGACGCTCGCGATGCTGGCCCTGCCCGGGTCCGCCTACCTGTACCAGGGCGAGGAGCTCGGCCTGCCCGAGGCCACGGCGCTGCCCGCCGAGGTGCGCGAGGACCCGACCTTCGTGCGCAGCGGCGGCGCCGACGTCGGCCGCGACGGCTGCCGGGTGCCCCTGCCCTGGACGGCCGGCGCCCCGGCCTACGGCTTCTCCCCCACCGGAGCGAGCTGGCTGCCCCAGCCCGCGTCCTTCGCCGACCACGCCGTGGACGTCCAGGAGGGCGTGCCCGGGTCGACGCTCGAGCTCTACCGGCAGGTGATCGCGCTGCGGCGCGAGTTGCGGCTGGGCACCGGCACGATGGCGTGGGCGCAGGTGCACGCCCCGGCGCAGGGCATCCTCGCCTTCACCACGTCGGGCCTGCTCGTGGTGCTCAACACCTCGGACCGGGCGTTCGAGCTGCCGGCCGGCGCGGAGCTGCTGCTCGCGAGCGTTCCGGACGCCGTCGACGGTGGCGCCCTGGTGCCGGACGCGGCGGTCTGGCTGCGCCTGCCCTGATCTCTCCCCACACCGCGAAACGGGCGGCACCCTCGTGGGGTGCCGGCCGCTCGTGTCTGCGGCTGCCGTCGTGTCTGCGGCTGCGGTCGGGGGTGCCGCCTGTGCGTGCGGATTGCGAGCCGGTCCCGCGACACGCCATGGCGATCGGGGATGGAGCGCCCTATCCCGTTCCGCCTCGGCGGGTCGCGGGACGGAGCTGAGCGGCGCTCCCGGCCGTTCACGTCCGCGGCAGCCAGGAAGAGTCGAGCCGGTATCGGAAATCAGCCGGTATCGGACTCCCGCCGGATCGGAGCTCAGTCGAGGCGGGGGCGTTCCGCCCGTTCGGCACGCTCGAGGCGGCCGTCGGGCACGTGCACGTCGGCGACCTCCACGTTGACCTCGGTCACCTGCAGCCCGACGAGGCGCTCGACGTCGTGGTGGACGGCGGCGCGGACCAGCTCGGCCGTCTCCCGCAGCGGCTCCCCGAACTCGGCGATGAGCACGACGTCGACGGCGATCTGGCGGCTACCCACTTCGACGCGCACCCCGCTGCGGGTGTCGTCCGCACCGACGGCCTCCCGGATCGCGCCGATCGCCCGCGGCGTCCCGGCCCCCAGGGTGTGGACACCGCGCACCCGCCGGGCGGCGAGCGCGGCGATCCGGACGGCGGCGGCCTCGGCGATGTGCGTCGTACCGGCCATCTCCTCGTCGCGGCGGTCCCGGTGCGGAACGGCCGGCGCGGTCGCGCGGCTCTCGAGCGGGCTCACGGTTCTCCTCCGGGTCGGGGCGGATGTCAACTGGCCCCAGCGTATCGATCGGCAGGCGGAGTCGGGCCGAACACCCGCGTCAGTCGGCGGGGCTCCGCAGTCCGGCCAACAGCAGCCGCACCATTCGGGCCTCGCGGCCGGACGCGCGCGACGACGGGCCGCCTCCGTGGCACAGGTTCGCGACAGCGGCGAGGAACTCCGCGGCGTCGACGCGCCGGCTGATGTCGCCGGACGCGATCGCGGCGGAGAGCAGCCGCTCGAGGGTGGGCACGAGCCGCGTCGCGAAGGCCGCGGCGAGGGGCTCGTACGCCGTGTCCCCGGAGTGCAGCGCCGCGGCGAGGCCCTGCTTGGTCGCGACGAACCCGGTGAAACGCATGATCCACGCGTCGAGCGCCTCGCCCGGAGGCATCGCCGCCTCCATCTCCTCCGCCGCGTCGACGCAGGCGTCCAGCTCGCGCCGGAAGACCGCGGAGATGAGGTCGGACCGCAGCGGGAAGTGCCGGTAGAGGGTGCCGACGCCGACGCCGGCACGGTCGGCGATCGTGCGCACCGGCGCGGCCACTCCCGCCTCGGCGAACACCGTCGTCGCCGCCTCGACGAGGGCATCCGCGTTCCCTCGGGCGTCGGCACGCATCCGGCGATGCTCGACCGCGCCGTCGTCGCTGGTGCGCGAGACCGCGGACATCAGAGCCTCCCTTGTGCCGGAACGTTGTTCCGCCTACAGTAGCGGACACCGAACCGGAACGTCGTTCCGAATCGCGATGAGCCCGTCGGCAGGTGCCGGACAGCACGGCCGCTCGGATCGCGAGCCACACCACCAGACCAGGAGCAGACCATGCAGTACCGCACCCTCGGCCGCACCGGCATCAAGGTCACGCCCCACGCGCTCGGCGCGATGATGCTCGGATCGCTCGGCAACCCGGATCGCGAGCAGGGCATCGCGATCATCCACCGCGCGCTCGACGCCGGAATCAATGTCGTGGACACCGCGGATCGCTACGGCGACTCGGAGGAGGTCGTCGGCATCGCGCTGAAGGGCCGGCGCGACGAGGTCGTCCTCGCGACCAAGTTCTACGGGCCCGTCGACGACGACCTCAACCACCGCGGCGCGTCCCGCCGCTGGATCGTGCAGGCGGTCGAGCGCTCGCTCCGGCGCCTGCAGACCGACTGGATCGACCTCTACCAACTGCACCGCCCCGACCCCGACACGGACATCGACGAGACCCTCTCCGCGATGACCGATCTCGTCCGGCAGGGCAAGGTCCGCGCCATCGGTACGTCGTCGATGCGCGGCTCGGAGATCGTGGAAGCGCAGTGGGTGTCGGAGCGCCGCGGGTTCGAGCGGTTCCGCACGGAGCAGCCGAACTACTCGATCCTGGACCGGGAGATCGAGCGCGAGATCCTGCCGGTCACCCAGCGGTACGGCATGGGCACCCTCGTCTACAGCCCCCTCGCGGGTGGGACGCTGACCGGGCGGTACCGCGCCGGGCAGGCCAACGACAACTTCCGCTCGACCCGCACCGGCATGCGCCATTTCCGCGACGAGCGCCGGCTCGCCGCCGTCGAGGAACTCGTCGCCCTCGCCGACGACCTCGGCGTGCCCCTGACGCACCTGGCCATGGCCTTCGCGATCGCCCACCCCGGCGTCACGTCCGCCATCGCCGGGCCGCGGACCATGGAGCAGCTCGAGGACACCCTGGCGGGCATGGAGCTCACACTCTCCGACGAGGTGCTGGACCGCATCGACGCGATCGTGCCGCCCGGCGAGAGCATCGGCGCCATGGACATGGTCTACCGCGGCCCCGAGGTCGCCGACGCCAGCCTGCGCCGGCGTCCGGCAGCGGAGCGCTCGGCGGCCTGACACCGTCCCCCGCGCCGGACTCGCAACCGTCAGCGCGCCGTCAACGAATTCGCGCGCTGGTCGAGCCGCGGACGACGAGCTCGGCGTCGAAGAGGAGCTCGCGTCGGGGGTGCGGGTTGCCCTCCAGGTCCGCCGCGAGCCCGCGGATGGCCGCGGACGCCAGCGCCTGTACGGGCTGCCGCAGGGTGGTCAGCGGCGGATCGGTGAAGTTCATCATCGCCGAGCCGTCGAACCCGACGACCGAGACGTCCTGCGGCACCCGCCGCCCGGCGGCGCGAGCCCCCTGGATGGCGCCGAGGGCGAGGAAGTCCGACGCCGCGACGAATCCCGTGACGCCGTCGCGCGCCGCGGACTCCGCCGCACCGCGCGCCCATTCCAGGGAGTAGTCGCCGCACAGCTCGATCGCGTCGACGTCGCCCGCGGCCGACGCGGCCGCCGCGAAGCCGGCGCTCTTCCGGCGCGCAGGCGTGTAGCGGACGGGACCGTTGACCAGCGCGATCCGGCGGTGCCCGAGCGAGTGCAGGTGCCGCACGGCCGTCGCGGCAGCAGCGGCGTCGTCGGTCGAGACCGCGGTGGCGTCCAGACCCGCGACCGGGCCGTTGATGAGGGCGAGGGGAACGCCGTTCTCACGGAGCGCGAAGTAGTGCTCGAGGTCCGCATGCGGATCCGAGTGGACACCCGAGACGAAGATGATGCCCGACACCCCGTGCTCGCGCAGGAGCTCGACGGAGGCCGCCTCGGCCGCGACGCCGGCGCGGCGGGTGGCCAGCAGCGCGGCGAGCCGGAACGTGGGCAGCGTCTGCTCGATGGCCTGCGCGAAGAGCGGGAAGATCGGGTTCTCGAGTTCGGCGACGACGACGCCGACGAGGCTGAGCCGTCGCGACTGCAGCTGATCGGGACGCTGGTACCCGAGGACGTCGACCGCGGCGAGGACCCGGGTGCGGGCGTCCTCGGAGACACCGGGCCGGTTGTTGAGCGCGCGGGAGGCGGTCGCGACGCTGACGCCGGCGCGTGCGGCAATCTCTTCGAGCCGGGCGACCATGCCCTTACCGTACTGGCTCGCCACGCCCGAACGAGCTGCCGTGCTCTTCCACGTCCTGTAACTGTTTGCTACGGTCCATCTGCAGGCCAGGCGAGGGCGCATGGCCGTAGACGGAGGCAGCAATGCGACGAAGCACGGCCCATTTCCTTCTGACGATCCTCACCACCGCGGCTCTGGTCCTGCCGAGCGCGACGGTGGCCGGGGCCGCGACGACCGAACCCGACGCGGTCTCGGTGCCCGGCTCGTTCGGCTCCGAAGCCGGTTGCGCGGCCGACTGGTCCGCGGACTGCGACCAGGTGCAGCTGCACCGGCGCGCCGACGGCGACTGGTCGACGACGCTGACGCTGCCCGCCGGCAGCTACGAGTACAAGGTCGCGATCGACAAGAGCTGGAACGAGAACTACGGCGCCGGCGGCGCGGCCGGCGGAGCGAACATCACGCTGACCGTTCCGGCCGACCACACCACCGTCACCTTCGCCTACGACCCGGTGACGCACTACGCGAGCACCGACGCGGACCACCCCATCGCGGTCGCGGTGGGCGACTTCCAGAGCGAGCTCGGCTGCTCCTCGGACTGGGCGCCGGACTGCCTGAAATCCTGGCTGACCGACCCGGACGGCGACGGGATCGCGACGTTCACGACGTCGGCGATCCCGGCGGGCGACTGGCAGGTCAAGACCGCCACGAACCTGAGCTGGGACGTCAACTACGGCAAGGACGGCGTCGCCTCCGGGGAGAACATCCCCTTCACGGTCGCGAAGACCGGCGACAGGACCACCTTCAGCTACAACGAGGGCACGCACGTGCTCTCCGTCCTTGCCGGGAACGGCCTGCCGTCGGTGCGCAAGCTCGGTGGCTACTGGCTCTCCCGTGACACGATCGCGTGGAAGCCGTCCACCGACGCGGCGATCGCGTCCTACGCCCTGTACGCGGCACCCGACGGCGGCCTCACGCCCACGCCGACCGGCATCGACGGCGGCACGAGGTTCCCCCTGACCGCGGATCCCGCGGGCCTCCCGACCTCGCTCAAGACGACGTTCCCCGCCCAGGCGGGCCTGCCGGCCCTGCACCTCGACGCCACCACCGCCGCGAAGGCCGGGGACCTGCTCACCGGCCAGGTCGCCGTCGCCGCGTTCGACGCCGACGGCAGGCTCGTCGACGCGACCGGGTTGCAGACGCCGGGCGTCCTCGACGACATCGACGCCGGCGCCGCGCACCGCGTGCTCGGCCCGACGTTCACCGGCGCCACGCCTTCGCTCGCGCTCTGGGCGCCGACCGCCCAGCAGGTGTCCGTGAAGCTCTACGACTCGGCGACCGCGACCGACCCCTCCTCGACCGTCCCCCTCACCCGCGGGGCGGACGGCGTGTGGACGGCCACCGGCACCCCCGCCTGGACCGGGAATTTCTACCAGTACGACGTGCAGGTGTACGTGCCGGAGACCGCCCGCGTCGAACACAACCTCGTCACCGACCCCTACAGCGTCGCGCTGTCGCAGAACTCGACCCGCAGCCTGCTGGCCGACCTGAACTCCCCCGCGCTGAAGCCGGCCGGGTGGAACACGCTGCGCAAACCCCGCATCGGCGCGCCGGTCGACCAGACGATCAGCGAACTGCACGTCCGCGACTTCTCCGTCGGCGACCCGACCGTGCCGGCCGGCGACCGCGGCACCTACGCCGCGTTCGGCGACACCAGCAGCAACGCCGTCAAGCACCTGAAGTCCCTCGCACGGGCCGGCATGACGACGGTGCACCTGCTGCCGGCGGCGGACTTCGCCTCCAGCTCGGTCGACGAGGACAAGTCGACCTGGCAGTCCCCGAACTGCGACCTCCCCTCGTACCCGCCCGCCTCGGACCAGCAGCAGGCGTGCGTCACCGCGACCGCGGACAAGGACGGCTACAACTGGGGCTACGACCCGCAGCACTACACCGTGCCCGAGGGCTCCTACGCGACCGACCCGCAGGGCGCGGCCCGCACCCGCGAGTTCCGCGGCATGGTCTCGAACCTGAACCGTGACGGCCTGCGGGTCGTGATGGACGTGGTCTACAACCACACGTCCGACTCGGGCCAGGCCGGCACCAACGACCTCGACCGCATCGTGCCCGGCTACTACCACCGGCTCGACGCGACCGGCAAGGTCACCACGTCCACCTGCTGCAGCGACACGGCCAGCGAGCACACGATGATGGGCAAGCTCCTCGTCGACTCCGTGCTCACCTGGGCGAAGCAGTACAAGGTCGACGGGTTCCGGTTCGACCTGATGTCCTTCACCCCGAAGCAGGTCATCGTCGATCTCCGCAAGCAGCTCGACGCCCTCACGCCGAGCAAGGACGGCGTCGACGGCAAGTCCATCTATCTGTACGGCGAGGGCTGGAACTTCGGCACCGTCGCCGACAACGCGCTGTTCACCCAGGCGAGCCAGGCCAACATGGGCGGCACCGGCGTCGGCACGTTCAACGACCGGATCCGTGACGCGGTTCGCGGCGGGAAGTTCGACGACGTCGACCCCCGCCGCCAGGGTTGGGCCTCGGGGCTCTACACGGACCCGAACGGCGACGCCGTCAACGGATCCGTGTCCGACCAGCTCGCCGCGCTCGGCAACGCCGAGGACCTGATCAAGGTCGGCCTGACCGGCAACCTCGCGGACTACCGCTTCACCGCCGCGAACGGGAAGACCGTCACGGGGTCGCAGGTCGACTACAACGGCGCGCCCGCCGGCTACACCGCCGAACCTCAGGAGGCCGTCAACTACGTCGACGCGCACGACAACGAGACGCTGTACGACTTCCTGACCTACAAGCTGCCGCAGTCGACCTCGATGGCGGACCGCATCCGGATGCAGACCCTCGCCCTCTCCACGACGGCCCTCTCGCAGGGCGTGTCGTTCTGGCAGGCGGGCACCGAGGCGCTGCGCAGCAAGTCGTTCGACGGCAACAGCTACAACTCCGGCGACTGGTTCAACGCCCTCGACCCGAGCCTGAGCACCAACGGGTTCGGCAAGGGCCTGCCGCCGGCCGCGTCGAACCAGGCGCGCTGGCCGTACGCGAAGCCGCTGCTCGAGGACGCGAAGCTCAAGCCGACCGCCGCGGACCTGGCGACCGCCGAGTCGGCGTCCGAGGCGCTGCTGACCATCCGGAAGACCAGCCCCCTGCTGCACCTGGGCTCCGCGGCGCTGATCCAGCAGAAGGTGTCCTTCCCGAACAGCGGCGCGAGCGCCACCCCCGGCGTGATCGTCGAGCGGATCGACGACACCGTCGGACCGAACGTCGACCGGGCGCGAAAGGGCCAGGTGATCGTGTTCAACGCCGGGACCACCGCCACCACACAGACGGTCCCTGCTATGAAGAACGCGCGGGTGATCCTCAACCCGGTGCAGTTGCTCAGCAAGGACAAGGTCGTCAAGACGGCGCGCTTCGACCGTCGCACCGGCACCTTCACGGTCCCGGCCCGCACGGTCGCGGTCTTCGACCAGTTCTGAGCGTGAGGTGGCGGTCTGCGGGCCGCCACCTCACCGTCCGACCCTCCGGCCGATCGGGCCGGGGACGACAGAAGCCCCCGGGAGAACCCGGGGGCTTCTTCGATGGTGGCTCCGACCGGCGTCGATCCGGTGACCTTTCGATTTTCAGTCGAACGCTCTACCAACTGAGCTACAGAGCCCGGCACCGCTCCGGCGAACCGAGGGCGATATGCCGCGACGACTCCGGAGGAACGATTCTCATCGTTGACCGAAGCCGCCTGAGCGACCCTGACGGGACTTGAACCCGCGACCTCCGCCGTGACAGGGCGGCGCGCTAACCAACTGCGCTACAGGGCCTTGGTGTGTACCCACCAGGACAGGACCATCATCCTACCCCAGCGAGTGAGTCCGGAGTTCCGCAGACCTCCGTGGTACCCCCAACGGGATTCGAACCCGTGTCGCCGCCGTGAAAGGGCGGTGTCCTAGGCCACTAGACGATGGGGGCCCGGGAACGTCACGGATCCTGCGCGAGGAGAGACTCCCCGTCGGCGAGGCATCCCGTTGTGGACCTCCATCAGCATAGGGGACGGCGGCGGTTCCGCCAAAACGACCGCCGCGGGGTGGTGCCGTCACAATGGCAGGGTGATGGAGCTGTCCGAGGACGACTTCGACCTGGCGGTGCGGGTGGCCCTGCAGCAGATCCCGGCCGACTTGCGCGCCGCCATGTCCAACGTCGCCGTCTTCGTGGCCGAGGAGCCCGAGGAACCGGGCCTGCTCGGGCTCTACGAGGGCACCCCGCTGACGGAGCGGGACAGCTGGTGGGACGCCGGTTCGCTGCCGGACCGCATCACCGTCTACCGGCGCCCCATCCTCGACCTGGCGACGACGCCGGAGGAGGTGGTCGCCGAGATCCGCACCACCGTGGTGCACGAGGTCGCGCATCATTTCGGCGTCGACGACGACCGCCTCGACGAACTCGGCTGGGGCTGACCACCCCTCGTCACCACACCGACGTCGCGACACGCCGTGTGACCTGCGCGGCAAATGACACACATGTTGTTTATGTTATTGGTGGGAAAACTGTTGCCAAAGTGATATCTGGCCTTTAGTGTCACTGCTGGTGTCGACCAGCAGGACGTCCTCCGCTGCGCGATCGAGCTCTTCGATGCAGCGGACCGGGACCCCACATGTCGCGGAACGTCCGCCGGCCGGCACCCCGATGTCACCGGCACCGAGGACCCCCATGACCGTCGCAGCACCCCGCCCCACCGCCCCACGACGCGCCGTCGCTCTGACCCGCGTCGTCGCCGGTGTCTCCGTCGGGCTGCTGCTGGCGACCGCCGGCATCGCTCCGGCCACCGCGCAGGAGACCCCGCGGCCCGTCGTTCCCGCCGCCGGCACCGTCACGGCCACCGGCACGCTGCCGACCGCCGCCGACATCGCTCGCGCGAAGGGGAACGTGGCGGCCACCGCCGCCGAGGTCCGCCGCATCGAAGGGCAGCTGGACGTCGCCCAGGCCGACGCCGCGCGGGCCATGGTGACCGCACTGCAGGCAGCGGACCAGTACACGACCGCGCTGCAGATCAGCCAGGACCGCCGCCGGGCCGCGGACGCCGCGACCGCCGCCGCGGACGCGGCCGACGCCTCCCTGCAGTCCGCGCGGGTCGACGCCGGCCGACTGGCGAGCACGATGTACCGCACGGCGGGCATCAGCCCGACCGCCGCCGGCCTGTTCGCCGGACGCGGGTCCGACGCCGACCTCGAGCGCGCCGCGACCGCTGCCGTCCTGGCGGAGCGCCGCACCCGCACGATCGAGACGGCCACGCGCGCCGCCCGATCGGCCGCATCGCTGCGGGCGGACGCGCAGGCAGCCCAGCAGGCGGCCAACGACGCCTCCTCCGCCGCCGACGCGGCCCGGAACGGAGCAGCGTCGGCCGCGGCGACCCAGCAGGACCAGGCCGCCGCGCGGGCGCAGCAGCGCACCGTCATGATCGCCCAGCTGGCCCAGCTGCGGAACACCTCCGTCGCCCTCGAGCGCACGCGGGTGGCCGGCCTGGAGCGAGCCCGTCAGCAGGCGGCCCTGGCCGCGGCCGTCGCCGCCTCCCGGGCGAAGCAGGCCCCGGCCGCTCCGGCACCGGCCACCACGACGGCTCCCGCGGCGTCACCGTCACCGTCCCCGGAGACGGCGGCGCCGGTGGAAGCTGCGCCGGCCGCACCCGCCCCCACGACCACACCGGCGACGACGGCTGCCGCGGCACCGCACGTCCAGCCCGCCGCCGTCCCGACGGCCGATCAACCCACGACCGCGCCCGCGAAACCGGCACCCGCACCGGCGCCGAAGCCCGCCGACCCGGCGCCCGTTCCGTCGCCGAACCCCGAGCCGGCAGACCCAGCGCCGACGGACCCCGCGCCGGCTCCGGTCGTCACCCCAGCACCGGCACCGGCACCCGCGCCTGCTCCGGCACCCGCGCCTGCTCCGGCGCCCATCCCCGCACCGGCGCCGGCTCCCGCTCCGGCGCCCTCCCCCGACCCGGCGCCAGCACCGGCACCGGTCGCCGGAGCGTCCTCGGACGCGATCGGCGTCATGGTTCAGTACGCCCTGTCCAAGGTCGGCGGCCCGTACGTCTGGGGTGGCAACGGCCCCGTGGCCTTCGACTGCTCGGGCCTTGTGCAGCAGGCCTTCCGGGCGGCCGGCATCGACGTCCCCCGCGGCGGCACCGATCAGTTCTGGGCGGCGCCCACCCGCGTCCCGCTCGCCCAGGCCCGGTACGGCGATCTGCTCGTGTTCGGCAGCGGCCCCGGTTTCTACCACATCGCCATCTACCTCGGGAACAACAAGGTCGTCCACGCGCTCAACCCCACGCAGGGCATCATGGTCAACGACCTGAGCGAGCTGGTCGGCATGGTCCCCTACGGCTTCGTCGCCCGGTACTGACGCGCTCCGACGGGCCTGCCAGTCCGGCGCTTGCCCCGACCTGAACGCCTGTTTAATCTGGTGAACATGCGTTCAGCTCGCGACGCCGACGCGACCGACGACGGTGACCTCACCACCCGGGCTCGGCTGCGGGACGCCGCCGTGGTGCGGTTCGCGCGCGACGGATTCCACCGCACGACGGTGCGCGCGATCGCGGCCGACGCCGGCGTCAGTCCCGCCCTGCTCATCCATCACTTCGGCAGCAAGGACGACCTGCGCCTCGCGTGCGACGAACACGTCCTCGGCTGGTTCGTCGCCCAGGCGCGGGCGGAGGCGACGACGGAGGGCATCCGCACCGTCATCACCGCGTTCTTCGCCGATCCGGACCGGTACCGCGTCCCGATGGACTACATGGCCCGGGCCATCGTCGAGGGGACGGCCACCGGCGCGCACTTCGTCGACACGATGATCGACGAGACCGAGCACTACGTGCTGGCCGGCATGGCCGGCGGGACCATCCAGCCGGTGGCCGATCCCCGCGCCATGGCCGTCTTCATCGCGTCCGGCAGCCTGGGGATGCTGCTCGCACCGGACCATCTGGCCCGGAACCTTGGACTGGAGGGCCGCAACCCGGAGGTCATGCGGCGGGTGGCCGGGCCGGCCCTGCAGCTGTACACGACGGGTCTCTACACCGACGACACCGTGCAACGGGTGGCCGAGGAGTCGCTCACCGCCCACGCCGAAGACGCCGGATCGGGAGGGAAGGAGACCGGATCATGAACGGACGTCACTCGGCCACGGCGGCACCGCCGGCGGACCGCGGCACGCCGAACGCCGTCGAGGCGGTCGGGCTGACCAAACGGTTCGGCCGGCACGAGGCCCTCCGCGAGGTCGACTTCGCCGTCCCGGCCGGCAGCGTGTACGGGCTCATCGGCCCGAACGGCGCGGGCAAGACGACCACCATGCGGATCCTGCTCGACATCATCCGGCCCACGTCCGGACGCACGAGCGTCGCCGGGGAAGACAGCCGGACGGGCGGCCCCGACCTGCGCCGGCGCATCGGGTACCTGCCCGGCGAGCTGACCCTGCAGGGCCGGATCAGCGGACGCCGCCTCCTCGCCCACTACGCCGCCGTCTCCGGCACGGTCCCCCGTGGCCGGATCGAGGAGCTCGCCGAACGACTGCGCCTGGACCTGGACCGGCCCGTCCGCAAGCTCTCCAAGGGCAACAAGCAGAAGCTCGGACTGATTCAGGCCTTCATGCACGACCCCGAGGTGCTGATCCTGGACGAGCCGACCAGCGGCCTCGACCCGCTGATCCAGCGCGAGTTCCTCGCCATGGTGCGGCAGGTCCGTGACGAGGGGCGCACCGTGCTGCTCTCCTCCCACGTCATCAGCGAGATCCAGGAGGCCGCGGACGCGGTCGTCATCCTGCGCGACGGCACCGTGGTGGAGGTCGCGGGGGTCGAGGCGCTGCGCAGGTCGGCGGTGCGCCGGGTGCGGCTGCAGGTGCAGGCCGTCGACGGTGTGGTCCTGGAGGCGGGCCTGGCCGACGCCGGGCTGACCGCCGTGGTGCTGCATCCCCACGACGGCGTCGTCGACGTCGACGCAGAGGCCGGCGGCCCGGTGCGGCCGCTGCTCCGCGCGCTGGCGAACCTGCCCGTCGACGATCTCGTGCTGGAGGAGCCGGATCTGCAGGACGCCGTGCTGCGGCTCTACGGCCCGCAGGACGACGCGGGCACCGGCACGGCCGACAAGAGGCCCGACGAGAGGCCCGACGGGAGCGTCGCCGCGCCGTCCGCCGCCGCGACCACCGGAGCCTCGGCGTCCGACGCGCGGATCGCACCCGACCGCGATCGACAGGAGGCGGGACGATGACCACCGGAGTGAGCCGGGTGGGCCGGAGCGCCACCGGGCGACGGGCGCTGCCGCTGTTCGCCGTGGCCATGGAGAGCACCTGGCGGTCCCTGGTGGGCTGGTGCGTCGGGCTGACCGCTACCCTGTGCCTCTACCTGCCGCTGTTCCCCTCGATCGGCGGCGGCCAGCAGATGCAGCAGCTGATCTCCTCCCTGCCCCGCGAACTGGTTCGCACCCTGAACTACGACCAGATCGGCACCGGCCCCGGCTACGCCCAGTCCACCTTCTTCGGGCTCATGGGCTTCGTCCTGACGACGATCGCGGTGATCACTTGGGGCGCGGCCGCGGTGGGCGGCGACGAGGAGTCCGGGCAGCTCGAGCTGACGCTGGCACACGGGGTCACCCGCTCCCAGGTGGTGCTCGAGCGGTTCGCGGCCCTCGTGGTCCGCGTCGTCGTCATGGTGCTCGTCGTGTTCGTCGTCGTGCTGGCCCTGAACGAGCCGTCCCAGCTGGGCCTGGACACCGGTCACCTGGCCGGGATGTGCCTCGAGTTCGGGCTGTTGACCCTGCTGACCGGCAGTGTGGCACTCGCGGCGGGGGCCGTGACGGGACGCCGCGTCTGGGGCATCGGGGCCGGCACCGCCGTCGCCGTCCTCGGCTACGTCTTCAACGCCCTGGGCAACCAGTCCGAGGATCTGCAGGGCCTGCACGCGTTCTCCCCGTACCACGCCGTCTTCGGGCCGAACCCGCTGACCGCGGGCGCGGACGGCGGCGTCGTGCTCGCCTTCGTGGTGGCGATCGCCGTCATCGTCGCGCTCGCGGTCGGGATCTTCTCCCGCCGGGACGTCGGGCGGTAGCCCGCCGGATATCCAGGGCGGTAGCCCGCCGGATATCCAGGGCGGTAGCCCGCCGGATATCCAGGGCGGTAGCCCGCCGGATATCCAGGGCGGTAGCCCGCCGGATATCCAGGGCGGTAGCCCGCCGGATATCCAGGGCGGTAGCCCGCCGGATATCCAGGGCGGTAGCCCGCCGGATATCCAGGGCGGTAGCCCGCCGGATATCCAGGGCGGTAGCCCGCCGGATATCCAGGGCGGTAGCCCGCCGGATATCCAGGGCGGTAGCCCGCCGGATATCCAGGGCGGTAGCCCGCCGGATATCCAGGGCGGTAGCCCGCCGGATATCCAGGGCGGTAGCCCGCCGGATATCCAGGGCGGTAGCCCGCCGGATATCCAGGGCGGTAGCCCGCCGGATATCCAGGGCGGTAGCCCGCCGGATATCCAGGGCGGTAGCCCGCCGGATATCCAGGGCGGTAGCCCGCCGGATATCCAGGGCGGTAGCCCGCCGGATATCCAGGGCGGTAGCCCGCCGGATATCCAGGGCGGTAGCCCGCCGGATATCCAGGGCGGTAGCCCGCCGGATATCCAGGGCGGTAGCCCGCCGGATATCCAGGGCGGTAGCCCGCCGGATATCCAGGGCGGTAGCCCGCCGGATATCCAGGGCGGTAGCCCGCCGGATATCCAGGGCGGTAGCCCGCCGGATATCCAGGGCGGTAGCCCGCCGGATGTCCCGGGCGGTAGTCCCCGCGCTACTCCGCCATCGGGCCGAACGAGGGGCGGTCCGCCAGACGCGGGTCCTCCCGATCCGGCACCACCATGACGGGGCCGCGGGCGTGCGCCTGCACACCCCGGCTGGTCGACCCGAGCAGCATGCCGGCGAAACCGCCGCGCCCCCGCGTGCCGAGGACCACGAGCCGCGCCGACGCGGACGCCTCGACGACGACGTCGACCGGAACGCCGTCGAGGATGTCGTAGGAGATGTCCACGTCAGGGAAGTGGTGGGCGAGCCAGCGACTGCCGGCCACCATCTGCTCGTCGATGTCGTGGCGCATGCCGTCCCGGTCCAGCGGGGCGGGCACCCAGGCCATCGACGCCGTGATCGGCGGCAGCGCACACAGCAGGCGCAGCGGCAGGCCGGAGCGCCGGGCCTCTTCGGCCGCGACGACGACGGCCATGCGCGCGTGCTCGGACCCGTCGACGGCGGCGACGACGACGTCCTCGACCCGGTCCGCGCGCTTGGCGGGCGGCGGGACGGTGACGATGGGGCAGTGGGCGTGCGCGGGCAGGGCGCCGCTGACCGAGCCGAGCAGCCGGCCGACGAAGCCGCCGCGCCCGCGAGAGCCGACGACGACGAGCTGCGCCTGCTCGGACCACCCGAGCAGCACCCCGGCGGCGTCACCGGACTCGACCGACGCCTCGACCGCCAGTCCGCTCGTGTCCACGCCCTGCAGGGCGGCCTTCACCACCGCCTGGGCGCCGTCACGGATGATTCTGTCGTCGATCGTGGCGTAGCCGCCGTCCATCCCGGACGCGGCGAAGATCGGCACGCTGTACGCCGTCAGGGCGACCAGCGGGGCCTGACGGGTCCGGGCCTCCTCCACGGCCCACCGGAGGGCGGTGAGGCTGTGGTCGGAGCCGTCGACGCCGACCACCACGGGCAGCGGCTCGGACGGGCCGGATCCGGTGGTGGGACCGGGGGTCCCGGTTCGGGGCTGATCGGTCATGGCATCCTCGCTCGGGTCGATCGGCGGTGGTGCTCGTGGTCCGAGAGTACCGCCGCAAGTGATTCGACTGAGGTGTTGGTCACGGTGAGCGACCACGACGGTCCGCGGGCGTGATCGAACGGTTACGATTCTCGTGCACTCGGCACGGGCGGAGGACTTCATCCATGAGCGGACATTCACCGGCACCGGCCGGTACCGGCGCGACCACGGCGACGCGACCCCACGGTCGCCTCGATCGCTACTTCCAGATCACCGAACGCGGGTCGACCGTGGCCCGCGAGGTGCGCGGCGGTCTGGCCACCTTCTTCGCGATGAGCTACATCGTCGTGCTCAACCCCCTCATCCTGGCGGGCGCCGACTCGGCCGGGCACACGCTGGGCATCCCGCGCGTCGCCGCCGTCACGGCCCTGGTGGCCGGCATCATGACGCTCGCCATGGGCCTGTGGGCCCGCTACCCGTTCGCGATCGCGACGGGCCTGGGGGTCAACGCGCTGGTCTCCATCACCGTCGCCACCCACCCGGGGATGACGTGGCCGGACATGATGGGCCTCGTGGTCCTCGCCGGCCTCGCGATGCTGGTCCTCGTCGCCACCGGCTTCCGGGAGGCGGTCTTCCGGGCCGTACCCGAAGGGCTGAAGACGGCGATCGTCGTCGGCATCGGCCTCTTCATCGCCCTCATCGGCCTGGTCAACGCCGGCTTCGTCCGCCGCGTGCCGGACGCCGCGGGCACCACCGTCCCGGTCGGTCTCGGCTTCGACGGCAAGCTCGTCGGCTGGCCGACCCTCGTCTTCCTCTTCGGGCTGGCCCTGACCATCGCCCTGGTCGTGCGCAAGGTGCGCGGCGCGATCCTCATCGGGATCATCGCCTCCACCGTGCTCGCCAACATCCTCGAGGCGATCTTCCACATCGGGCCCACGTTCCTCGGCCCGGACACCCCGCCGAACCAGCAGGGCTGGTCCCTCGTCGTCCCCTCGATGCCGGCCTGGTCCGCCCCGGACCTCAGCCTGATCGGCAACGTCAGCCTCTTCGGCTCGTTCGCGCACCTCGGTGGGGTCTCGGCGCTCCTGCTCGCGTTCGTGATCCTGCTCAGCATCTTCTTCGACGCGATGGGCACCATGGTGGGCCTGGGCAACGAGGCCGGCCTGACCGACGAGAACGGCAACCTGCCCCGCGTGAACCGCGTGCTCATGGTCGACGCGCTCGGCGCGGTCGCCGGCGGTGGCGCCTCGGTGTCGTCCAACCAGATCTACGTCGAGTCCGGCGCCGGCATCGGTGAGGGCGCCCGCACCGGGTTCGCCAACGTCGTCACCGGCGTCCTGTTCCTGATCGCCATGTTCCTGACGCCGCTGATCTACCTCGTGCCGTTCGAGGCGGTGGCCCCGGCGCTCGTCGTCGTCGGCTTCATGATGGCCTCGCAGGTGGGCCGCATCGACTGGACGGACATCGGCATCGCGCTGCCCGCGTTCCTGACGTTCGCCCTGATGCCGTTCACCTACTCGATCGCCAACGGCCTCGGCGCCGGCTTCGTGACGTTCACCCTCATCCGGCTCGTGCAGCGACGCGGCCGCGAGGTGCACCCGCTGATGTACGTGGTGGCGGGCGCGTTCGTCCTGTTCTTCGCCGTCGGCGCGATTCAGCAGGCGCTCGGCGTCCACTGATCCACCCGGCCGCGCATGCGGCCAGCACAACGCAGCAGGTCCCGGTCCCCTCGTGGGGACCGGGACCTGCTTGGTTCATGCAGCTGGATCAGACGGCGACGGGCGCGCCCGTCCTGTCCTGGATCTCCTGCACGGTGACGCCCGGAGCCAGCTCGACGAGGGCCAGCCCGTTGTCGGTGACGTCGAGGACCCCGAGGTCGGTGATGATCCGGTTGACGACCTTCGCTCCGGTCAGGGGCAGGTCGCACTCGGCCAGGATCTTCGGGGAGCCGTCCTTGGCGCAGTGGTCCATCAGGACGATGCGGTGCCTGGCGCCGTGGACCAGGTCCATCGCGCCGCCCATGCCCTTGACCATCTTCCCGGGGATCATCCAGTTGGCCAGGTCACCGGCGACGGAGACCTGCATGCCGCCGAGGATGGCGACGTCGATCTTGCCGCCGCGGATCATCCCGAAGCTGGTCGCGGAGTCGAAGAACGAGGCGCCCGGCAGGGTCGTCACCGTCTCCTTGCCCGCGTTGATCAGGTCCGGGTCGACGGCGTCCTCGGTCGGGTACGGCCCGACGCCGAGGATGCCGTTCTCGGACTGGAACATGATGAACCGGCCCTCGGGGATGTAGTTCGGCACCAGCGTCGGCAGCCCGATGCCGAGGTTGACGAACGCGCCGTCGGGCAGCTCCTCGGCCGCCCGGGCGGCCATCTGCTCACGGGTCCAGGCCATCTCAGTTCCCTCCCTCGCGCGCGGCAGTGCCTGCGGCATTGACAGCGGCAGTGACTGTGCGCTTCTCGATCGGCTTGTCGATGTCGGTGCCGACCGGCAGGATCCGGTGCACGTAGACACCCGGCAGGTGGATCTCGTCGGGGTCCAGCTCGCCGGGCTCGACGACCTCCTCGGCCTGGACGATGCAGACCTTGCCGGACATCGCCGCGAGCGGGTTGAAGTTCCGCGCCGCCTTGTTGAACACGAGGTTGCCGTAGACGTCCGCCTTGAGGGCGTGCACGAGGGCGAAGTCGGCGACGATGGCCTCCTCGAGGACGAACTCGGTGGTGTTGCCGCCGTGGTCGAACTCCCGCACCTCCTTCTTCGGGGAGGCGACGGCGATGCCGCCGTCGGCGTCGTACTTCCGGGGCAGGCCGCCCTCGGCGATCTGCGTGCCGACGCCGGCCTGGGTGAAGAAGGCCGCGATGCCCGAGCCACCGGCCCGCAGCTTCTCCGCCAGCGTGCCCTGGGGCATGAGCTCGACCTCGAGCTCACCGGAGAGGAACTGGCGGGCGAACTCCTTGTTCTCCCCCACGTAGGAGGAGAACATCTTCCGGATCCGGCGGGCCATCAGCAGCACCCCGAGCCCGGACTCGTCCACGCCGCAGTTGTTCGACGCGATCGCCAGGTCGGTGGCACCGGAGGCGAGGACGCCGTCGATGAGGATCTGCGGCACGCCGCACAGCCCGAAGCCGCCGACGGCGAGCAGGGCGCCGTCGCCGATGCCGGCCACGGCCTCCTCGACCGTGGCGACCACCTTGCTGCCCGGCCGCTGGGTGAGCGGACCGCTCTCTCGACCGACCGTCACCGTGCGCTCCATCCGCCGTCCATCGTGTACGAGGCCCCCGTGACCATCCCCGCGTGCTCGGAGACCAGCCACAGCGCCAACGATGCCACCTCGTCCGGCTCGACGAGCCGCTTGATGCTGCTCTCCGTGAGCATGATCTTCTCGACCACCTCGCTCTCGGGGATGCCGTGCACCGACGCCTGGTCGGCGATCTGGTGCTGCACGAGCGGGGTGTTGACGTACGCGGGGTTGATGCAGTTGCTCGTCACCCCGTGCGGCCCGCCCTCGAGCGCGGTGGTCTTCGACAGGCCCTCGAGCCCGTGCTTGGCCGTCACGTAGGCGCTCTTGTACGCCGACGCGCGCAGCCCGTGCACCGAGGAGATGTTCACGATCCGGCCCCAGCCCCGCGCATACATGTGCGGCAGGACCGAGCGGATCAGCATGAACGGGGACTCGAGCATCAGGGTGATGATGCGGTGGAAGTCCGCCGGGTCGAACTCCTCGATCGGGCTGACCCGCTGGATGCCGGCGTTGTTGACGAGGATGTCGATCCCGTCCACGGGCGCCTGCGTGATCGCGTCCAGATCGGCCAGGTCGACGGTCCAGGGCGTGCCGCCGATCTGGTCGGCGACCTCCCGGGCTCCGGCGTCGTCCCGGTCGGCCGCGACGACGTGGGCGCCCTGGCCGGCCAGGGCGCGGGCGATGGCGGCCCCGATCCCGCTCGCGGCGCCGGTGACCAGGGCGGTGCGCCCGGTCAGGTCGGCCGCCGCGGCGGGGGCGGGGGTGGTGCTCAGGTGGTTCTCGGTGCTCACACGGTTCCCTTCTCGGCCAGCAGGCGCTCCCGGTCCGCGTCGTCGACGTCGTGCAGGGAGATGCCCTTCGTCTCCTTGATCCACGCTACTGCGGCGAGGGTGATGACGCAGGCGATCGCCAGATAGATCGCGATCGGCACCGAGGAGTGGAAGTCCTTGAGCAGAGACGCGCCGATGGTCGGGGCCAGCGAGCCGGCGATCACCGAGGTCACCTGGTAGCCGAGCGAGACACCGGAGTAGCGCATCCGGGTCGGGAACATCTCGGCCATGATGGCCGGCTGCCCCGCGTACATCAGGCCGTGGAACAGCAGGCCGATGACGATGGCCGCGAGGATGACGAAGGTGCTGCGGGTGTCGAACATCGGGAAGGCGAAGAAGCCCCACGTGGCGGACAGGACGGCGCCGACGGCGTAGACCGGGCGGCGGCCGATGCGGTCGCTCAGCCCACCCCAGAGCGGGACGGTGAGGAAGTGGATGGCGTGGGCGATGAACATCAGGCCGAGGATCTCGGCGGTGTTGACCTTCAGCTGCGTCAGGTAGAAGAGGGAGAACGTGACCACCAGGTAGTACATGATGTTCTCGGCCAGCCGCAGGCCCATGGCGCCGAAGACGCCCTTGGGGTAGCGGCGGAACACCTCGGCGACGCCGTAGGACTGGGCCTTCGACTCCTCGACCTCGTTCTGGACCTGGCGGAAGATCGGGGCGTCGGTGATCCGGGTGCGGATGTAGTAGCCGATGATGACGATCACGGCCGACAGCCAGAACGCGACGCGCCAGCCCCAACCGAGGAACTGCGCGCTGGTCAGCGTCGTGGAGAGGATCCACAGGACGAGGGTGGCGACGAGGTTGCCGCCGGGCACGGCGGCCTGCGGCCACGCGGCCCAGAAGCCGCGGCGCCGGTTCGGCGCGTGCTCGGCCACGAGCAGGACGGCACCGCCCCACTCGCCGCCGACCGCGAAGCCCTGCAGGAAGCGCAGGACGACGAGCAGGACCGGCGCGGCGTAGCCGATGGTCGCGTAGTCGGGCAGGCAGCCCATCAGGAACGTTGCGACACCGACGAGGATGATGGAGATCTGCAGCAGGTGCTTGCGGCCGAACTTGTCACCGAAGTGGCCGAAGACGATGCCGCCGAGCGGCCGGGCGACGAAGCCGACCGCGTAGGTCAGCATGATCTGGATGAAGCCGTCGATCTCGCTCGTGCCCGGCGGGAAGAACGTCTTGTTGAAGACGAGGGCGGCGGCCGAGGCGTAGAGGAAGAACTCGTACCACTCCACGACGGTGCCGGCCATCGAGGCGGCGACCACACGACGGAGGTCGCGGCGATCCGGGTTGGGGTCGCGCCGGTCGGAACCCCCGGGGGTCTCCGCCACGTTGCTCTGGGTGCTCATGTCTGCTCCTGTCGACGTCGTCCTCGACGCCGGTGCGAGGGTGGCCCGGCCGGATGCGCCGGACCGGGGGCGCCGGTGTGTGATCCACGCCACCAGCTGCCCGAGCAGTGTAGGGAGACCCCGGACCCCTGGGACAATGACCAGCCCGGCAGAGGCCATCTGCAAGAATGCAGATCATGGCCCCTACCCCGGTGAACACGACGACACCGATTGCAGATGATCTCCTCGTTTTCCTCGCCGTCGCACGCTCCGGGACCTACGTGACGGCCGCCGACGACCTGGCCATGAACCACACGACGGTCTCGCGCCGCGTCGCCGCCCTCGAACGGCGGCTCGGCGGGCGGCTGCTCGCCCGCTCGCCGTCGGGGTGGGAGCTGACCGAACTGGGCCGATCCGCGCTCGCGGAGGCCGAGCAGGTCGAGGCCGCGGTCGAGCGGCTGCGCGGGCACCGGGAGGCGCCTGCCCTGAGCGGGGTGATCCGGCTCAGCGCGACCGACGGGTTCAGCGCCCTGATCGTGCCGCCCGCCGTCGCGCGCCTGCGACGCCGTCACCCCGGCATCGCCGTCGAGATCATCACCACCACCCGCCGCGCCCTGCAGCACCGCACGGGCCTCGACCTGGAAGTGGTGGTGGGCAAGCCGGAGGTGCGGCGGGCGGAGGCGCTGTGGCTGGCGGACTACCGACTGGGGCTGTACGCGTCGCGGGCCTGGCTGGACGAGCACGGCACCCCGGCCGCGGTGGCGGAACTGACCGGGGCGCCGCTGATCTACTTCATCGACTCGATGCTCAGCGTGGACCCGCTCGACGCGGCGCCGCGCATCCTGCCCGCGATGCGCGACGCGCTGACGTCGACCAACGTGTTCGTGCACGTCGAGGCGACCCGCGGCGGTGCGGGCCTGGGCCTGCTGCCCTGCTTCATCGCCGACCGGCACGACGACCTCGTTCGGCTCTTCCCGCACGAGGTGTCCGAGACGCTGGGCTACTGGATGGTCAGCCGCCGTGAGGCGCTGCGCCAGCCCACCGTCGCGGCGTTCGTGACGGAGGTGCGCCGGCAGGTCGACCGGATGCGGGGCGCACTGCTGGCAGAGTGAGGCGGTCGCAACGGTGGCTCGTTCACCCCCTCAGCACGATCTACGGTCGGCCGTGGGTGCACCCTGCACCCGCTCTGATCTACGATGACCAGATGCCGAAAGTCATGCACATCCGCGACGTTCCCGACGACGTCCACGACGCCATCGCTCGGGCCGCCCGAGCGGAAGGCCTGTCGCTGACCAGGTACATGCATCGCGAGTTGGAGCATCTCGCCAGGCGTGCGCAGATCGTGCGCGACAACGTCGAGGTCATCCACCGCACTCAGGAACGCGTGCGAGGTCGGACGGACCGCGACACCATCCAGGCCGTACTGCACGAGGGACGCGGCGATTGAAGATTGTCGATGCCGGCGTCGTCGTCGAACTGCTCGCCGGGCGGCTCGACCCGAGGAAGCTGGGCGACGAGGAACTGGCGTGTCCGCATCTGATCGACAGTGAAGTGACCCATGTGCTGCGTGGCCTGATGAGCCGCGGCGCGCTCAGTGAGGAACAGGGGGCTCTCGCGCTGGAGGGTTTCATCGAGCTGACGATGACCAGGTTTCCCACCGACTGGCTCCGCCGGCGGATATGGGAACTGAGGCACAACCTCGGCGGCTACGACGCCACCTACGTCGCTCTGGCAGAACTGACCGGTGCCAGCGCGCTGCTGACCACGGACACCCGACTGGCGCGGGCTCCCGGAACTCGGTGCCGGATCGACCTGGTGTGAACCGGCTGTGACGCTCGCAGACCGGCGAAGTGACGATTCTGGTCAGTCCACCCGCGGCCGGGAACCGGCTGCGAAGCGGCGCACCTGCGCGTCGTCCCACACCTGCGCAGGCACAGCGTCGGTGAGCAGGGTGCGGCGCAGCGCCGCGGACGGCTCGAGCGGGGTGTGAGATCCGGCGAGGATGATGTTGCCCCACCGGCGGCCCTTGAACATCGGCGGATCCGCGATCGCCACGGTGTGCTCGAAGACGGCGGCGATGGTCGCGGCCTCCCCGCGGGCCAGGGCGAGGTCCGGACGGTCCCCGCAGTTGGCGACGTAGACGCCACCGCGACCGGAAGAAGCACTGTCGAGCAGCGCGTCGACCTCCCGGGTGAACTCGATCGTGGTCAGCGGCTCGGGCGTGACGGCGCCCGCGAACACGTCCCGGATGACGACGTCGCGCGTGCCCGGCGTCAGGGACGCGGTGACCTCGCGGGCCTCCCCCACGCGCAGCCGCAGCATGGGCGCCCGGGGCAGGGCGAACCGGTCACGGACCAGGGCTGCGAGCGCCGCGTCGATCTCGACGACCACCTGCCGGCTGGCCGGGTAGACGGCGTTGGCCCAGCGGGCCAGGGAGCATCCGGCGCCACCGAGGTGCAGCAGGCGCAGGGGCGTGTTCCCTTCGGGGTATCGGTCCCGCAGGAGGGCGGCGATCCACCGCATGTACTCGAAGTCGAGCGCGGCGGGGTCGTCCGGCACCCAGTGGGAGGACAGGACGCCGTTGACGAGCAGCTGCCAGGCGCCGTCCCGGTAGGGGTCGGGCACGAGCTCGGCGGTTCCCGTGTCGATCGGGTAGGTCCCGGCCACGGGCCCGGTGTCGGCGGTCCTGTCCTGCGAGCGCTCGGGGTCCTCGTCGTGGCCCCGGCGACGGCGCCCCATCAGCGGTCGGGCCGTGGGGCGGGGGCGGGGCGTCTCACGACGCGGTTCCGCTGCCGAGCAGCCCCTCGACCCGCTCGACCTTGCCGGTGATCTCCCCGGTGTGACCGGGCCGGATGTCGGCCTTGAGCACGAGGGAGACGCGGCTGCCGTAGCGGGCCACGGCCTCCGTCGCGCGCTTGACGACGTCCATCACCTCGTCCCACTCCCCCTCGACCTCGGTGAACATCGAGCTGGTGTGGTTGGGCAGCCCGGACTCCCGGACGATGCGGACGGCCTCTGCGACGGCGGTGTGCACCGACGCGTCCCCCTCCCCGGCGCGCAGCGCGGGATCGGAGGGGGCACCGGCGGGTGAGACGGAGAAGGCGACGATCATGGGGTCCAGTCTGGCACTCCCCGCGAGGCACCCACCGCCCGGAGCCCGGGACCGGCGCGTGACCAGTGGGCGCCCAGCCGCCGCCGAGACCCGCAACGGAGTGGCCTGCCACAATGGGGGCAGTCGAGCGAAGGAGCACCATGGCACGCGGGATCTACGTCAGCGCCATGACCGGCGGCGCCGGCCTCAACCTCGTCTCCCTGGGGCTGGCGGACTCGCTGTACAAGCGGGCCGACCGGATCGGGTTCTTCCGGCCCATCACCCCGGCGGCGAGCCCCGAGGACGACTCGATGGTGGCGCTGATGCGCTCCTCCTTCGGGCTGACCGAGGCCACCGCCCGCGCCGGCATGACGGCGAAGGACGCGCGGTCCCTGCTGATCTCCGGAGAGCGCGACGAGATCGATTCCCGCTCCGTCGCCCTGTTCGGGGAGATCGCCCGCGAGTGCGACATCGTCCTGGTCGAGGGCACCAACCTCTCCGGGCAGGACGCCGCGGTCGAGTTCGACCTGAACAGCCGGCTCGCCAACAACCTCGGCTGCCACGTCATCGGCGTCGTCTCGGGGCGCAACCGGACGGTCGAGGAGGCCGCCGACGCCGTCGACGTCGCCCGCCGCAGCCTCCAGGCGGACAACGTGTCGATCCTCGCGATGCTCGTCAACCGCGTGGAACCGGACGACGTGGACGCCCTGACGGCCACCATCCGGCCCGGCACCACCCGGCGGCCCGTCTACGTCATCCCCGAGATCCCGTCGCTCGGCCTTCCGTCGGTCGTCGAGATGGAGCGGGCGCTGGGGCTGGAGCGGGTCACCGGCCCGACCGGTCCGGCCCGCGACATCGGCGGCGTCAAGGTCGCCTCGATGGAGGGCGGCAACTTCCTCAGCGTGCTCCACGACGGCGACCTCGTCATCGTCTCCGGCGACCGGTCCGACGCCATCCTCGCCGCCACCGCCTCGGCGATGACCCCGCAGTTCCCCGTCCCCTCCGCCATGGTCCTGACCAACGGCCTGACCCCGAACCCGCTGGTCACCCAGCTGCTCACCCATGCCGCGTTCCCCGTCTTCCTCTCGAACGCCGACACGTTCACGACCACGCGGCAGGTGGTCGCGGTACAGGGCGACCTCTCCTCCGGCCAGCCCCGGAAGGTCGCGGCCGCGCTCGGCGCGTGGCACCGGCAGGTCGACGGCTCCGAGCTGCTGGCCCGCCTCGACCTGCCCCGACCGGAGAAGATGACGCCGCTGCGGTTCCTGCACGGGCTGATCGAACGGGCCCGGTCGCAACGCCGGCACATCGTGCTGCCCGAGGGCACCGACCCGCGCATCCTGCACGCCGCGGAGATCCTGCACCGGCGCGACGTGTGCGACCTGACGCTGCTCGGGCCCGCGACCGAGGTGCGCGACGTCGCCGCCCGCGAGGGCGTGGACCTGACCGGTTTGACGATCATCGACCCCGCCACCAGCGACCTGCGGGAGAGGTTCGCCGAGGAGTACGCGCGGTTGCGCGCCCACAAGGGCGTCGATGCGGCCCGGGCCCGCGAGGTGATGCTCGACGGCTCGTACTTCGGCACCATGATGGTGCAGCTCGGCGAGGTGGACGGCATGGTCTCCGGCGCCGCGCACACGACGGCGAACACCATCCGGCCGGCCCTCGAGTTCGTCAAGACCCGGCCCGACGTGCGGATCGTCTCCAGCGTGTTCTTCATGCTGCTGGCCGACCGGGTGCTCGTGTACGGGGACTGCGCGGTCAACCCGGAGCCGGACGAGGAGCAGCTCGCCGACATCGCCCTGGCCTCGGCGCAGACGGCCGCCCAGTTCGGGGTGGACCCGAAGGTCGCGATGCTCTCCTACTCGACCGGCGTCTCCGGGTCCGGCGGCGCCGTCGACCAGGTGCGCCGGGCCACGGACCTCGTCCGCGAGCGCCGGCCCAACCTGGCCGTCGAGGGGCCGATCCAGTACGACGCCGCCGTCAACGCCTCCGTCGCGGCCTCGAAACTGCCCGGCTCGTCCGTGGCCGGCCAGGCCACGGTGTTCATCTTCCCGGACCTGAACACCGGCAACAACACGTACAAGGCGGTGCAGCAGTCCTCCGGGGCGGTCGCCGTCGGGCCCGTGCTGCAGGGCCTGCGCAAACCGGTCAACGACCTCTCCCGCGGCTGCACCGTCGAGGACATCGTCAACACCGTGGCGATCACCGCGATCCAGGGGCAGACGGACACCGCCGGGACCGGTACCGGGTCCTGACCGCCGCCGCTCCGCCTCCTGACCCGAACGAAAGGTCCGCCCCGATGCTCGTGCTCGTCCTGAACTCCGGGTCCTCGTCCATCAAGTACCAGGTGCGGGAGGTGCCCGACGGCGCCTCCGTCGACGGCTCCCCAGACACCGGCGAGGTCATCACCTCCGGCCTGATCGAACGGATCGGCCAGGCCGAGGTGCCCGACCACCAGCGGGCCCTCGACCTGCTGACGCACCGGCTCGACGACGAGCTCGGCGGCCGGACGCTCGACGCCGTCGGGCACCGCGTGGTCCACGGCGGGGAACGGTTCTCCGGGCCGGTACGGATCACCAACGAGATCACCCGCGCGATCGAGCGGCTCTCCCCGCTCGCGCCGCTGCACAACCCCGCCGCGGTGCTCGGCATCCGCGCCATCAGCCACTCGCTGCCGGACCTGCCGCAGGTCGCCGTCTTCGACACGGCGTTCCACCGCACCCTGCCCGAGCACGCCTGGCGGTACGCGCTGCCGGACTCGCTCTACACCGAGCACGGGGTGCGACGGTACGGCTTCCACGGCACCAGCCACGACCTCGTCACCGGCGAGGCCGCCGCGTTCCTCGGCATCGAGCGCTCCTCGTTCGCCGCGGTGATCGCGCACCTGGGCAACGGCGCCTCCGTGACAGCGATCAAGGACGGCGTCAGCGTCGACACGTCCATGGGCTACACCCCGTTGGAGGGCCTCGTGATGGGCACCCGGTCCGGCGACGTCGACCCCTCGGTGATCACGCAGCTGATCGTGCGCGGCACCTACACGGCCGAGCAGATGGACCGGCTGCTGAACAAGGAGTCCGGGCTCAAGGGCCTCGCCGGTGAGTCGGACATGCGGGCCGTCGCCGAGGCCGCAGAGGACGGCGACCGGTACGCGGAGCTCGCGCTGGACGTGGCGAGCTACCGGCTGGCCAAGTACGTCGGCGCCTACCACGTGGCGGTCGGCGGGACGCAGGCCGTCGTCTTCACCGCCGGGATCGGCGAGAACGCGGCCGGCTTCCGGGCGCGCGTCGTCGATCGCCTCGGGGCGCTGGGGATCACGCTCGACGCGGCGGCCAACGAGGCCCGGTCCCGGGACGCCCGGCGCATCAGCGGCGAGGACTCGGCCATCCCCGTGCTCGTCGTCCCGACCGACGAGGAGCGGGCGATCGCGGAGGCGACGGCGGCGCTCGTCCGGATCTGACGCGGGCGGCACCGCCCCCGTCAGGCGCGCGTCAGGTCCTCACGACGCTGGAGCGGTCGGCGCCACCGCCGGCGTGGACATCCGGTGCCGGTGCCCGCGGCCGCGGTTCGGGTCGTACCCGCCGAGCGCGTCCGAGGCCCGGATCAGGGCCAGGTGGGAGAAGGCCTGCGGGAAGTTGCCGACCATCCGCCCGGTCTGCGGGTCGAACTCCTCCGAGAAGAGCAGCAGGTCGTTGCCGCAGGCGATCACCGTGTCCATGAGGGCGACGGCGTCGTCGTGCCGGAAGGTCATGGCATACTGCTCGACCAGCCAGAACGAGCACGCGAGGAACGGGTTCTCCCCGGGCGTCAGGCCGTCGTCCGAGTGCTCGGTGCGGTAGCGCAGCACCAGCCCGTTCGGCTCGCGCAGCTCCTTCTCGATGCGCGCCACGGTGCCGAGCATCCGCGGGTCGTGGTAGCCGATGAAGCCGACCTGCGGCAGCTGGAGCAGGGAGGCGTCCACCTCCGTGCCGTCGTAGGTCTGGACGAAGGAGTTGCTGGCCTCGTCGAACCCGTGAGTCATGATCTCGTCGTGCAGCTGGTCGCGCAGCTCCATCCACCGGTCGACCGGCCCGTCCATGCCGTGCTCGTGGACGGCCCGGACGCCCTGGTCGAAGGCCGCCCACATCATGGCGCGGGAGTGGGTGAAGTAGTGATCGTCGCCGCGCATCTCCCAGAGGCCCTGGTCCTTGCGGTCGAGGTTGCGCTCGGCGAACCGGAGCAGCTCGCGCTGCAGCGACCAGGAGAACTCGTCCTCGGCGACCCCGACGCCCCGGAGCTTGCCGAGGGCGACCATCACCTCGCCCACGACGTCGGCCTGGTACTGGTCGACGGCGCCGTTACCGATCCGCACGGGCGTGGAGCCGGCGTACCCGGCCAGGTGCGGCAGCTCCCGCTCGGCCAGGTCCCGTTCCCCTGCGACGCCGTAGACGATCTGCAGGTCGGCGATGTTCCCGGCGACGGCGCGCAGCAGCCAGTTCCGCCAGTGCAGGGCCTCGTCCGCGTACCCGTGGTCGAGCATCGACTCCAGCGTCAGGGCGGCATCCCGCAGCCAGCAGAACCGGTAGTCCCAGTTGCGGGCGCCGCCGAGCTGCTCGGGCAGCGAGGTGGTCGCGGCGGCGACGATGCCGCCCGTGGCCTCGTGGGTCAGGGCGCGCAGCACGAGCAGGGAGCGGCGCACCCAGGGGTTGAGCTCGCCCTCGCTGGTGCACCGGTCGGTCCAGCGTTCCCAGTAGGAGATCGTGTGGGCGAGCGCGGCGTCGACGTCGATCCGGTCGGGTACGGGCTTGTGGGAGCGGAACCAGGTGAAGACGAGGTCCGCCTGGCGTCGACGGCCCGCTCTGTCGACGGTGCCGTCGACCGTCGCGCCGGCAGCTCCCTCGGCCGTGACCCGGACGGTGCCGCGGTGGTGGTGGTCCGAGCCGGTGGGCAGGTCCGGCTGCCGCAGCACGATCGCCTCGGGTCCGCCCATCGCCACGAGGGTGGGCGTGCCGTCGGGGTCCTCGACCCGCCGCACCCACGGCACGGTGCGGCCGTAGCCGAACCGGATGACCAGGTCCTCGGTGAACTCGACGGTGCCGTCCAGCGCCTCGATGCGCCGCACGACGTCGGCGCGGGACGCCCCGTCCTTCTCCGGCTCGCCCACGGGCATGAAGTCGGTGACCCGCGCCGTCCCCGTCGTCGTCTCCCACACGGTCTCGAGCACGAAGGTGCCGGGCAGGTAGCGCCGTTCCTTGACGGTGCCGTCGACGGCACGCAGGGACCAGCGGCTGCGGTGAGGATCGCCGAGCAGCGAGGAGAACAGCGACGGCGAGTCGAACCGGGGGAAGCTCAGCCAGTCGATGCTGCCGTGCCGGGAGATCAGCAGACCCGAGTGCAGGTCGGAGAGGAACGCGTAGTCGCGGATCGGCGTGGACATGGGTTCAGGCTCCCGTGGGGATCGCGGTGTCCGGCTGCGCGGTCCGCAGCCAGGTGCGCAGTTCGCCGGGCCGGTTGCTGGTCAGCTCCTGCACGCCCCGGTCCAGGCAGTACTGCGCGTCCTCGGCGTCGTCGACCGTCCACACCCGCAGCACGGCGCCGGACGCGACCCAGCGTTCGATGCGGCGCGGGTGCCGTCGCACGTACGCGACGCCCGGTCCCACCAGGCCCACGCGCTGGTTGTTGATCACGACGTTCGCCTCGGAGAAGATCCGCCGCAGGTACCGCGTGACGATCGCCCGCATCACGGGGCCGAGGAGTTCCTTGGTGCGCAGGTCGTGGATGGACACCTCGTCGATCAGCTGGCACACGTGGTCGCTGGTGACGGTGGCCAGCAGGTAGTTGACCGCCTCGGCGGAGAAGCTCATGAACGAGACGCTGATGTTGCCCAGCCGGCACGTCTCCGGGTCCAGGCCACGCCGCATCAACACGGTCAGGACGATCTCCTCCAGCTTGCGGCCGGCGGGGCTGGGGTGCTTGAGCTCGATGGCGAGCCCGACGGGGCGGCCGCAGGCGAGCAACAGGTCGAGAAGGTCGTCGAGCGTGAGCAGCTGCTCCGAGCGGGCGCCGAACCGGGTGGGGATCGCCGCGCCCTTCCACGAGCTCACGTCGAGCCGGCGCATGGCCGCGAGAGTGAGGTCCGCGACGTCGCCGGTGCCGTCGGACGTGCGGTCCAGGGTGTCGTCGTGCCAGAGCACGGGCTGCCCGTCGCGGGTCAGGTGGATGTCGCACTCGACGCCGTCGGCGCCGTCCTCGAGGGCCTGCAGGTAGGCCGCCCGGGTGTGCTCCGCCCAGCGGGCGCTGGATCCGCGGTGGGCGTAGACGGCCGGGCGCGGAGCGGTCGCTCCGGGCTGCTGGCTGCGCGCGTCGCTCACAGCGCCGACTCTAGCGGGCAGGCCTGCGCGGACGCTGGAGGCAGCGTCCGCGCAGGTTCGTGCGCGACCCGGTCAGCCGACGATCTCGCGGCTGACGGTGCGGCGGCGGCCCACGATCAGGCCGAGGAGCACCATGACGACGCCGAGGCCCAGGTGCAGCCAGTTGTCGGCGTCGTTGACGGGGACGACGTTCAGGGCGTCCATGTGGCCGAACAACAGGCCGAGGACCCAGAGGACCAGGTAGATGATGCCGCCGCCGATGAGGAAGGTGCGGGCGGCACCGGCCGTGCGGGACATCAGCAGGCCCACGACGCCGAACGCGAGGTGGACGACGTTGTGCAGCACGGAGACCTGGAAGATCCCGAGCAGCAGGGCGCCCGAGCTGTGGCCGGCGATGGTCAGCTGGTCGACGTGGCTGGTGATGCCGGGGATGAACCCGAGCACGCCGACGACGAGGAAGACGATGGCGATGACGGCCGCGACCGTGCGGGCGATGCCGCGGCTCGCGCGGGTGCGCTCCTTGACGATGCGCTCCGTGGTGCCCGCACGGCGTCGGGCGGCTTCCTCGGACCGGGTCTCGGCGGCGTCGACCCGGTTCTCGGCGGCGTCGCGCCGGTCGGCACGGGCGTCGGCCCGGGTCTCGGCGTCGTCGACCCGGTTCTCGGCGGCGTCACGCCGGTCGGCACGGGTCTCGGCCCGATCGACGGCGTCGTCGCGCCGCTCGGCGCGGTTCTCCGCTCGGTTCTCTGCGGCCGCCGGGGTCGTCGCCGCGGCACCGGTCGCGGCGTTGCGTCCGCCGTCGTCGTAGCCGGTGTCCCGGGTGTCCCGGATGCGGCCGTCGTCGTAACCGCCGTCACGGGTATCCCGGACGCGGCCGTCGCCGTAGCCGCCGTCACGGGTATCCCGGACGCGGCCGTCGTCGTAGCCGCCGTCACGGGTGTCCCGGACGCGGCCGTCGTCGTGCCCGGTGTCGCGAGCGCCACGGCCGAAACCGTCGCCGTACGTGTCGGACCCGGTGTCCCGGACGCGGCCGTCGGTCGTGCCGTCGTCCCACGAGGTACCGGCCGTGCGGGCACGGTCGTCGTCGACGTACGACTCCCCGTCCGGACCGTTGTTCGCGGCGTGGCGGGGACCGTCGGCGTTCTCCGCGTCGGTGCGACGCGGATCGTCCGGGTTGTCCCCGAGCGGGTTGGGGCGATTGACGCTGCTCATGTCGTCTCCTCCGTCGGACCGCACCCTCGGGGCACGGTCGGTGATCGATGCTTCAGGTCGATGGCGAACGGAACGGGTGGGCCAGGCGCTGGCGGCACACCGGCCACCGCTGGCGGCACACCGGCCACCGCTGGCGGCGGTGTCGGCACGATGCTACTCGTCAGCGCGTCGGCGTCACAGGGTCCACAGATACACCGATGGCCGGGTGACGTGGTACGTCACCCGGCCATCGGTCGGTGGAGCGTCGGTGATCAGACGGTGCGGCGCTCGACGACGCGGCGGCCGAGCACGAGCCCGAGGGCGAGCATCGCGACGCCCAGGACGAAGTGCAGCCAGTTGTCCGCGGTGTTCAGCGGCACGAAGTTGGCGGCCGACTCCTGGCCGATGAACAGGCCGTACAGCCACAGCACCAGATAGATGACGCCGCCGCCGACGAGGAAGTTCTTGGCGCCTCCCAGCGTGCGGGACAGGGTCAGCCCGGCGATGCCGAACAGCAGGTGCACGATGTTGTGCAGCACGGACACCTGGAACAGGCCGAGCAGCATGGCGTCCGAGTGGTGGCCGCCGAACGACATGGAGCCGTAGTTGCTGGTGATGCCGGGAATGAACCCGAGGATGCCGACGAGCAGGAAAACGGCGCCGACGAGCAGAGCGACGGTCTGCACGGGTGCCCGGCCGGTGCGAGTGTGGGTGGTGGTCATGACCCCTCCTCCGATGACTGTCGGGCAGCGGTTGCTGCCCGTTCATGATGTGTTCGGTGCCCCCTACCGTACCGGATTGTCAGTAGGCTGATTGTCTCATTCCCGTGTCTTTCTGCACGTCAGGCCCGGGAGGGCGACGACTCAGGTAAGCGCGGGAAGATGGAGGCATGACGACGACCACCAGCACCCCGATCGCGGCCGACCCGGTGCCGGCACCGGGCGCGGGCGATGCGACCCGCGCGGCAGCCCTGCGCCGGATGAAGGCGATCGCGCTGACCCTGCTCGTGGCGCTCGCGGTCGTCTTCCTCGTCGCCTTCGCCCTCCAGGGCCGCTACCCGTGGCTGCAGTACGTACGCGCCGCGGCCGAGGGCGGCATGGTCGGCGCCCTGGCGGACTGGTTCGCCGTCACCGCGCTCTTCAAGCGGCCGATGGGGCTGCCCATCCCGCACACGGCGATCATCCCCCGGCGCAAGGACGCGATCGGGGCGTCACTCGGCGAGTTCGTCGAGTCCAACTTTCTCTCCGAGCCGGTGGTGCGGGAGAAGCTCGCGAGCGCTCACGTGGCGCGGCGGGTCGGCGGGTGGCTCGTCACCCCCGGTGAGGACGGCCGGACCGGCGCGCGGACCGTCACCGCGGAGGGCGCCGTCATCATCCGCGGCGCGCTCACGCTGCTCAAGGACGACGACGTAGCCGGCCTCATCGAGAGCATGGTGCGGCGCCACGTCATCGACCCGCCGTGGGGTCCGCCGCTGGGCCGGGTCGCCCACGAGCTGTTCGCCGACGGGCACCACCGCCCGGTCGTCGACATGCTCGTGGACCGTGCGGAGGAATGGCTCGACGGCAACCAGGGCACCGTCATCGACCTCGTCACGGAGCGGTCGCCGTCGTGGGTTCCGTCCATGCTCGACGGCGTCGTCGGCTACAAGGTGCACAGCGAACTGCTCAAGTTCGTCCGCGCCGTTCAGGCGGACCCGCAGCACCGGGTGCGCCGCTCGATCGACGACTACCTGCTGCGCCTGGCCGACGACATGCAGCACGACCCGGCGATGATGGCCCGCGTCGACCGGATCAAGGAGAGCACCTTCGACGACCCGCGGGTCCGCGGGTTCGCCGCGACGGCGTGGGAGCAGGCGAAGGCCGCGCTGCTGACGGCGGTCTCCGATCCGGACAGCGACCTCTCCCGCCGGTTCACGGGCCTGGTCGCGGAGTTCGGCCAGCGCCTGTGCGACGACGACGAGCTCGCCGGCAAGGTGGACGGGTGGCTCGGTGACACCGCGTCGTACCTGGTGCGGCGCTACCGGCACGAGGCCGCATCCATCATCACCGACACCGTGGAGCGGTGGGACGGCGAGGAGACGTCGGCGAAGATCGAGCTCGCCGTCGGCAAGGACCTGCAGTTCATCCGCATCAACGGCACCGTGGTGGGCTCGCTGGCCGGCCTGGTGATCTTCGCGGTCGCCCACGCCATCTTCGGGTAGGACCGACCGGCGGCCCGGCGACAAGGCGCGAGTTAGCGGGTCTCGCCCGAAATGGGGGCTCTTAAAGCACCGGTTTCGGGAGGAGACCGCTAACTCAGCACGACGGCCGGGCGGGACCCGCTGACTCAGCGGCCGAGGCGCCCCGCCGCGGCCATCAGCCGGTCCGGCAGCGCCCGGCCCAGGGCCACGACCGTCCGGTACCGCTTCGACGGAACCACGACGCCGCGACCGGCAAAGGCCCCGGCCAGTCCCTCGCGCACGACGAGCGGCGCGTCCAGCCACGCGAATCCGGGCACGTTCCGTGTGTCCACCTTCATCCGGCCGTGGAACTCGGTCCGCACGAGGCCGGGGCACACCGCGGTGACGACGACGCCGCGGGACCGGTACCGGATGTTGGCCCACCGGCTGAAGCTGGTCAGCCACGCCTTGGCTGCCCCGTAACTGCCGCGCGGGATGAAGCCGGCCACCGACGAGACATTGACGACGTGACCCCCGCCGCGGGCGGCAAAGGCCGGGATCGCGACGTGACTGAGCGCCATCGGCACCTCGACGAGCAGCTGCAGCATGCGTTGCTCGTCGGCCAGCGGGGTGTCGACGAAGTCGGTGGGGATGCCGTAGCCGGCGTTGTTGACGAGCACGGTGACGGGGTCGGCGGCCTGCTCGATCCGGGCGCTCACCGCGGCCAGGCCGTCGTCGGTGACCAGATCCGCAGGCAGCACCTCGGTGCGCACGCCGTGGTCGCGCCGCAGATCGGCCGCCAGCGCGGCCAGCCGGCCCTCGTCGCGCGCCACGAGGACGATGTCGTGACCGGCCGCGGCGAGCTGCCGGGCGAACTCCGCGCCGAGGCCGGCCGAGGCACCCGTGACGAGCGCCGTCGTCACCGGTCGGTTCCCGCGGTCCCGGAATCGCCGGACTCGGCCGCACCGTCCGCGGGAACAGACCCGTTCGACGACGCCGTGCCGGACGAGGACTTCTCCGAGGAGGCGGGCAGCTGGGTCCGCTGCAGATCCGCGACGAGCTCGCCGGGCAGCGTCTCGGGCACTTCGCCGAACGCCTCGGTGGTCGCCTTGATCACGGCGCGGCCCATGGCGAGGTTGGCCCCGCCGCCGATCACGGCGCCGACACCGAACGGCAGTGCCCGGCCGAGCACGGCACCGCCGCTGCGCAGCAGGTACCGCTTGATGAAGCGGCGGCGGATGCTCGCGACGATCGACCTGGTGATGGTGTCCGAGCCCCCACGGCCGAGGACGAGCCCCCAGCGGGCGGTCGGCCCGGCACCGCGGCCGGAGGCCTGCGCGGCGAAGGACTGCATCAGCTGGCTGCCCTCCTCGCCGAGCATGATGGCCATGACCATGGTCTTGGTCTTCTCCGGGTCCTTCGCGTGCACGCCGTGCAGTTCGGCGATGGACTGGGCGTAGAACGCGCTGGCTTCGAGGAAGGCGCCGGTCGCGACGGCGGAGAGGCCGAGGGAGGCAACGGTGCCGATGCCGGGCACCACCGCGGTCGCGCCGATGCCGCCGCCGCCCACGGTCACGGCCGCCAGGTAGTCGCGCTGCAGCAGCTTCGCCAGCTTCTGCGCGCCGGCGTTCGGGTGCTTGCGCCGCAGCCGCTTGAGGTTGGCCAGCACGAGGGGCCGGTTGACGTCGAGCGTGCGGTTGAGCACGCGGGTCAGGCCCGGCTTCGGGTTGCCCTCGTCGTCGAAGGCCGCCTTCGTCACGAATCTCATCGCCGGATTGACCGGTCGCTCCGATGCCATGGTTCCTCCTGGTCGCGCGGACTGGCTTCGTGCCCACTGTACTCAGCGAACTGACCACCCCGCCGTGCCGGGTGGCGGGCGGGGTGGTCGGTGGAGGTGGAGACGACGGATCCCCGCGGGCGCCTACCGCGCGGGGACCCGTCGGGCCGGGACCGGGGCGGCCGCCGAACGGACGGTGCCCCGGAAGGACGAAAGGGTCAGACGGCGATCTTGTGGCTCAGTTCCGCCGGGGTCTCCTCCACCGCGTCGCCGCCCACGACGGCGGCGGTGCGGCCGCGTCCGGGAGCGTTGTCGTCCGACGCGGCGGCGATCTTCTCGATCGCCGCGCTCGGGCCGCCGGCCGGCTCGAGGGAGTCGGTCGCCTCGATGCCGTACGCCCAGTCCGTGAACCGGAAGACGTCCTGGCTCGCGCTGTCGAACAGCATGTCGCGCAGCAGCTTCTCGACGGGCTCGCTGACGTGCCACGACTCGCCCCACACGCGGGCGGTCCGCTGCACGCGCGCCGTCCGGGGCGCCCGCACCGCGTTGTACCGGGCGAGGGCGTCGTCCCATGCGGCGTTGTCGGCGTCGTCGCCGGCGAACACGGTCTCTCCCGTGATCCGCTCGAGCACCCGCGCGTCCTCGAGCGCCTGGCAGGCGCCCTGCGCGAGGTACTGCAGCATCGGGTGGGCGGAGTCGCCGAGCAGGGCGGTGCGGCCGTCGACCCAGGTGGGGATCGGCATCCGGTCGAACATCGGCCAGCTGCGCACGCGCCACAGGTTCGCCAGGGCGGCCTTGACCTCGGGCACGCAGTCCCGGTAGGCCTCTTCCAGCTCGTCCTCGCTGCCCCAGATCTCCTCGCCCCGCAGGAACGCCGGGGACTGGAACACGGCGACGGTGTTGAACATCTCGCCCTTGCGCAGCGGGTACTGCACCAGGTGGCACTGGGGGCCGAGCCAGACGACGACGTCCTCCATGTCCGACTGGTAGGTCACCTCGGAGACGGGCAGGGCGCCGCGGTACGCGACATAGCCGGAGGGGATCGGCTTGTCGTCGGCGATCTGGGCGCGCAGCTTCGAGTGCAGCCCGTCCGCGGCGAGGACGACGTCGGCCTCGAACGTGCGGCCGTCGCGGGCCGTCGCGGTGGCCCGGGACCCGGTGGTCTCGGTGCCCGTCACCTCGACGTCGTTGAGCAGGGTGACGCCGGCCTCGGCGGCCGCGTCGAGGATGATGCGGTGCAGGTCGGTGCGGTGCACGACAACGTAGGGCGCGTCGTAGCGCTTCGCGAACTCGCCCTGGACCTCCTGCCGCAGCAGCTCGGCGCCGGTGGTCGCGTCGCGGAACGCGAGGTGCTTCGGTGCGACACCGACCTCGAGGACCTTCTCCAGCAGGCCCCAGTCGCGCAGCACGCGAGTGGCGTTGGGGGCCATCTGCAGGCCCGCTCCGACCTCCCCGAACTCGGGGGCGTGCTCGACGAGGGTGACGTCGGCGCCGTTGCGGGCCATGCCCAGGGCGGCGGCGAGTCCGCCGATGCCGCCTCCGACGACGAGGACCTCGGTCGTGGTGGTGTCGTTCATGCTCAGTTGACCTCCAGTGAAGCGTTTCGCGTGATGGTGCTGTCGGTGGCCGCGCGGTGTCGACGGACACCGACCAGCAGGACGGCCGCGACGAGGGCCGCGAGACCGAAGACGAGGAAGTTGACCGCCGGGTCCAGACCCTTCGTGGCCAGCAGGATGCCGGAGATCTGCGGGGCGAGGACCGCGCCGATCCGGCCGACGCCGAGCGCCCAGCCGAGCGCGGTGCCGCGCAGGTGGTCCGGGTAGCGACCCGCGATCGCGGCGATGATGAGGCACTGCGTGCCGTGGGTGCCCACGCCGGCGAGGACCAGCAGCAGGTAGACGAACCCGGTGGAGCCCGGGTGCGTCAGCAGCAGGATCAGCGATACGCCGGCCAGGACGGCGGCGACGATCGCGGTGGGGACCGACCCGAACCGGTCGCCGGCCCAGGCGGTCAGCAGGGATCCTGCGACGGCGCCGAGGTTCAGGGCCAGGGTGAAGAGCAGGGCAGGGCCCAGGTCGAAACCGGTGGATGCCATGATCTTGGGCAGCTGGGTGCCGAGGCCGTACCAGGCGAACAGGGTGAAAAGGGTGGCGACGGCGAAGAGGATGCTCATGCCGAGGTAGGGAGCGCGCAGCAGGTGGCCGAAGCCGGGCTTGTCGTGCTCGGGGGCGTCCGCGGCGGCGTCGCGGCCCACCGTGGCCAGGGTCTCCGGGAGCACGGCGAACCCGATGGGGACGAGAATCACCAGGGCGACGACGGCGACCAGGAACATGGACGGCCAGCCGAAGGTCGGGATGAGGGAGAGGCCCGCGAGGGCGGCGATGCTGCCGCCGATCGGCACGCCCGACATCATCAGGGTGGCCGTCATGGAGCGCCAGCGGGCCGGGATCAGCTCGGCGGCGAGCGCGTTGGCCGTCGGCACGAGGCCGCCGAGGCCGATGCCGGCGAGCAGTCGGAGGATGCCGAAGACCGCCGCACCGGGGGCTAAGGCGCAGAGCACGGTGAAGAGGGAGAACACGAGCGCGCAGCCGAGCACGGTGCGCTTGCGGCCCCAGGTGTCGGCCATGCGGCCGGCGAAGACGGCGCCGATCATCATGCCGACGAAGGCGAGGGAGCCGATGGTCCCGGCCGAGGCGGCGTTCAGGCCCCAGCCGGTGCGGCTGATCAGCTGGTTCTGGACGGTGCCGTAGACGATGAGGTCGTAGCCGTCGAAGACGACGAGCAGCCAGCAGACGATCACCGCGATCAGGGTGCGCGGCGCGAGGGGCCGCGGCGCGGGTGCGGCCGACGTCGTCGTCGGCGCGGGGGTGGTGGAGGACATGCGTTCCATGGTGGAGGTCACAGCGATGAGAGCGGGATAACATTCTGCTGTGCAGAATTCACCGTTGCAGACGCGGCCGGCGTACGCCCTCACGTCCGTGGACAACACGCTGCGGCTGCTGCAGTTGCTGCGGGACACCGGCCGGCTGCGCCTCAAGGACGCCGCCGAGGAGCTGGGGATCGCGCCGTCGACCGCGCACCGGCTGATGGCGATGCTCGTCTACCGCGGGTTCGCGGTGCAGGACGAGGGTCGGCGCTATCAGCCTGGTCCGGCCCTCGGCGTCGGCCCGGTGACCAGCAGCCGCAACCGGCAGCTGCGGACGCTGTGCGCCCCGTTCATGGAGACCCTGTGCGAGGACACCGGCGAGACGGTCAACCTCAGCGTGCGCGTGGGCACCAGGTCACGATTCCTCTTCACCGTCGAGTCCGGCAACGTGCTGCGCGTCGGGGACCGCCGCGGCGCCGTCCTGCCCGCCCACCGCACCTCCGGCGGCAAGGTCCTGCTGGCCGAGCTCGACGACGACGCGGTGCGCCGGCTCTTCACGTCCCCCGTCGCGGAGACCGGCGGCGACGCCCTCGGCGAGGCCGACCTGAGTGCACTGCTGCACGAACTCGGCCAGATCCGCGAGCAGGGTTTCGCCGCCAACATCGACGCCACCGAGAGCGGGGTGAGCGCGCTCGGCGTCGCGCTGCGGGGACCGAGCGGGCGGGCCGTGGCAGCGCTGAGCATCTCCGCGCCCACCTTCCGGTCCGACCGTCTGCTGGCCCGGCCGGTGCGCGCCGTCCTCTTCGAACGGCGTCGTCAGATCGAGGAAGAGCTCGCCACCCTGGCCGACCCGGACGAATGACGGTCACCTGCTTCGATTCCGGATAGCAGAACTGTTTTCATCCTCCGTGGACGCAGCCCTAGAGTCGTTCGAAGGCTCGCGTGACCCGCGCCACAGGGACGTGGTCCGGGCCGCCACCGCACACGGCGGATGAGCGACTACGTCGCTCGCCGTCCCCGCCGACGAACCCCCAAGAGGTCACGATGTCCGTCTTCGACGAGCCCACGACGCACGAGAGTGCGAAGAACGCCATGGTCGCCGCCGAGCCGACGCCCGAGGAGGCCGCCGAGCTCGAGGCCATGTACGCCACCATGCAAGACGAGAACATGATCCCGCTGTGGACGCAGATCGACGAGCTGATGCCCATGGTGCCCAGCCCGTCGGCCGTCCCCCATGTGTGGCGCTGGAACACCCTGCTGCCGCTGGCCGCTCGCGCCGGGGATCTCGTGCCCGTCGGCCGCGGTGGCGAACGCCGCGCGATCGCGCTGGCCAACCCGGGCCTGAACGGCCTGCCGTACGCGACCCCGACCCTGTGGGCCGCCATCCAGTACCTCGGCGGTCACGAGGTGGCCCCCGAGCACCGCCACTCCCAGAACGCGTTCCGCTTCGTCGTCGAGGGCGAGGGCGTGTGGACCGTCGTCAACGGCGACCCCGTGCGGATGTCCCGTGGCGACTTCCTGCTCACTCCGGGCTGGAACTTCCACGGCCACCACAACGAGACGGACCAGCCGATGGCCTGGATCGACGGCCTCGACATCCCCTTCGTGCACGGCATGGACGCCGGCTTCTTCGAGTTCGGCACCGAGCGTGTGACCGACGAGGCCACACCGGACATCTCCCGTTCCGAGCGGCTCTGGTGCCACCCGGGCCTGCGCCCGCTGTCGGGCCTGCAGAACACCACCAACTCCCCCATCGGCGCCTACCGGTGGGAGCACACGGACCGGGCACTGACCGAGCAGCTCGCGCTCGAGGACGAGGGGCACCCGGCTACCGTGGGCCAGGGACACGCCGCCGTCCGCTTCACCAACCCGACCACGGGCGGGGACGTCATGCCGACCATCCGCGCCGAGTTCCACCGGCTCCGGGCCGGCGTCCAGACCCGCACCGTCCGCGAGGTCGGCTCGTCGGTCTACCAGGTGTTCGAGGGCACCGGCGCCTTCGTGCTCGACGGCACCACCCACCGGGTGGAGAAGGGCGACATGATCGTCGTCCCGTCGTGGGCCGCCTGGTCCATCGAGGCCGAGACCCAGTTCGACCTCTTCAGATTCGGTGATGCGCCCATCTATGAGCGCCTCGCCTTCAACCGCACCTACATCGAAGGAGAGACCAAGTGAGGCTCGCCACCCTGCGCACGACGTCCACCGGAGGCGACGACAGCACCGTCGCCGTCAGTACTGTTGCCGTCCGGCAGGACGGGGACGCGTTCGTCGAGATCGACGGGTACGCCGACCTGGGACAGCTGTTCGCCCAGCCCGACTGGCGCGGCATCGCCGCCGCCGCGAACGGCGCCCAGCACCCGGTGCAGGGCGCGGACCTGGCCCCCGTCGTGCCGAACCCGTCCAAGGTGCTGTGCGTCGGCCTGAACTACGCCTCGCACATCCAGGAGATGGGTCGCGACCTGCCGGAATACCCGACGCTGTTCGCCAAGTTCGCCGAGACACTGACCGGGCCGTACGACGACGTCGAACTGCCCGACGCCGACCCGGCCATCGACTGGGAGGCCGAGCTGACCGTCGTCATCGGCAGGAAGGCGCGCCGGGTCTCCGAGGCCGACGCCGGCGAGTACATCGCCGGCTACACCGTCGCCAACGACATCTCGATGCGCTCCTACCAGTTCCGCACCAAGGAGTGGCTGCAGGGCAAGATGTGGGAGGCTTCCACCCCGGTGGGCCCCGTCGTCGTCACGACCGACGAGGTGGCGAAGGACGCCGCGATCACCACCGAGGTCGACGGGGCGCAGATGCAGGTCGGCTCCATCGGGGACCTGGTGCACGGGCCCGAGTTCCTCGTCTCCTACATCTCCGAGATCATCACGCTCAACCCTGGCGACCTCATCCTCACCGGCACCACCGGGGGCGTGGGCCGGGCCCGCACGCCCGAGGTGTACATCACCGACGGTCAGACGGTGACGACGCGCATCGAGGGCATCGGCGAGCTGGTCAACGCGGCCCGCGCGCAGGTGTCCGCCACCGCGGGGGCCTGAGCGTGGTCGCCCGCCACGACCTGGTCACCGACGAGAAGGTCCGCGGCGACCTGCTGACCGCCCGCCGGGGCACGGCGTTCTTCGCCCGCAAGCTCGGCGAGCTCTCGTACGCGGACATGGACGCACCGTCGCTGCTGCCCGGGTGGACCCGGCGTCAGCTGATCGCGCACGTCGGGTACAACGCGCGGGCGATCTCCCGGCTGGTCGAGTGGGCGGCGACGGGCGTGGAGACGCCGATGTACCCGGACATGGAGTACCGAAACCGGGAGATCGAGCTCGGCGCCACGCTGCAGCCGATCGCGCTGCTGAACCTGTTCGACCACTCGGCGGTACACCTGTCCGTGGAATGGCGCGACCTGCCCGACGCGAAGTGGACCGCCGAGGTCCGCACGGCGCAGGGCCGCATGGTGCCGGTGTCGGAGACCGTGTGGATGCGCAGTCGCGAGGTGTGGCTGCACGCGATCGACCTGGACAACGGCGCCCGGTTCACCGACGTCCCGACCGACGTGCTGCGGCGGCTGCTGCCGGAGATCGCCCGCACGTGGGAGACCCGGGGCGACGCGTACGTCCTGACCGTGACCGGCGGCGAGCACGACGGGCAGCGGTTCGGGGCGGCCGAGGACGCCGCTGAAGGGTCGGTGACCGAGGTCCGCGGCTCACTGCCGGACCTGGTGCGCTGGGCCTCGGGCCGCGTGCCGGACGGCCAGGACTCCGGCGTCACGGTCGCGGACGGTTCCGCTGCCGGAGCGGCGCCGCGCTGGCTCTGAGGTTCCCGCTCGTTCGGAGGCCGCCCGGGATGATCCTGGGCGGCCTCCGGCATGTCCGGTGACCGAAACGCGCGCGACCCCTCACTCGGCGTCGAGCACGTGCTCCCGGAGGAACAGGTCGGTCTCGATCATCTCGGCGGCCGTGATGACGTGCCGGGCGCCGTCGAACTCGCGCCGGGTCAGCACGGTGTTCTCCTCGAGCCACTCCCGGGTGTACCGCAGGGCGCCGGGGTGGATCACCCGGTCCGCGGTGCCGCGTTGCCACAGGTAGGGCACCCGGGTGGGCAGCGGTTCGGTCACGGCGAGCAGCTCGACCTCCGGGACGAACCCGCCGATGCCGATCACGCACCGGAACCCGTCCGGGCGCAAGCGGAGCAGCATGGTCGCCATCGCCATGCCCTGGGAGAACCCGAAGAGGCTGACGCTGCGGAACGGACCGGTCGCCAGCACACCGTCGAGCCACGCGAGGACGCCGGAGGCGGCCGTGATCACCTGGCCCTGGTCGGTGCGCAGGCCCGGATCCATCAGGTACCAGCCGACGTCGCCGCCCACGTCCAGGCTCCCGCGAGGGGCCGCCGCGGTGATCCCGGCCGGCAGGGTCGCGAACAGGGACTCCATCCGCTCCTCGCCCGTGCCGTAGCCGTGCAGCATGACGAGCAGGTCGGTACCGGCCCGCTCACCCTCCGGCCGGGAGAAGGCGCCCGGCATCGTCGACGTCATGCCGCCAGTATCACCGCAGCTGCGGCTCTCACGGGATCAGCCGGTCCGCCCGGTAGCGGGCGAACAGGTCGGCGAACGCCTGCTCGGTGCGGCGGTAGCCGGTGAAGCCGGCGGCGCGGCTCTTGCCCATGTCGGTGACCACCTCGAGGTCGCGGCCGAGGTCCGCATCGGTGTGCCACCACGACGCGAGCCGGGTGATGTCCGACTCCGCGAGGCCGTGCTTCGCCGCGATGCCCGGCCAGACCGCCTCGTGCTCGGCCATCTGCTGCTCGAGCGGCCGGGGCTCGCCCGCGTAGCCGACGACCCGGTCCGCCGGCACCCCGAGGTGCGCGGCCAGGCGCGGCCACATCCAGCGCCACCGAAAGACGTCGCCGTTGACGATGTTGAACGGCTCGTTCGCGCCGGCGGGATCGGTCGAGGCCCAGATCATCTGCTCGGCCAGGACCCCGGCGTCGGTCATGTCGGTCAGCCCGTTCCACTGCGTCTCGCTGCCCGGGAACACGAACGGCAGGTCCAGCTCCTTCGCCAGGGTCGCCTGCACCGCGAGGGTCAGGCCGATGTTCATGGCGTTGCCGACGGCATGGCCGATCACGGTGTGCGAGCGGTGCACGGACCACGAGAAGCCCTGCCGGGCGGCCGCGGCGAACAGCTCGTCCTCCTGCGCGTAGTAGAAGTTCGGCGTCTCGTGTCGGGGTTCCTCCTCGTGGAAGGGCGTCTCCGGCATCGTGCCCTGCCCGTAGGCCTCGAACGGCCCGAGGTAGTGCTTGAGTCCGGTGACGAGCGCCGCGTGCTGCAGCGGGGCGTGGTCGAGGGCGGCGAGCAGGTCCCGCACCATCGCGCCGTTGACGGCGATGTTCTCGGCCTCGGTGGGCATCCGCTGCCAGGCCGTGAAGAAGACGTGAGTGGGCGCCTGGCCCGCGAGCGCGGCGCGCAGGCTCTCCGGGTCGCGCAGGTCGGCGGCGATACCGCGGACGCCCGGCGTCGACGCCGGACGGCGCGAGAGGGCCAGGACGTCCCAGTCGGCCGCCGTGAGCTGCTCGACGAGGGCGGACCCGGTGATGCCGCTCGCGCCGACGACGAGGGCGGTGCGCCGCTCGGGGCCGGGGGTCGGGGTGCTGGTGGTCGGGCTGCTGGCGTTCTCGGTCGTTTCACTCACCCCTCGTACAGGCCGCGGGCCGGACGGATAATTCCTGACCGGCCTCCGCACGACGTCGTCCGGGCCACTCAGATCCCGCCCGGCCCTCCCGCCGGCGCACCGGACTCGTTAGAGTGATCCCGTCCTTCCCAGGTCCCCGCACTCTGGATAGGAGGCAGGATGACCGAGACCACGTCCTCGGAGTCGATCAGATGCATGGTCGACGACGACTTTCCCGAGGACCTCGACGGGTTGTCCACGGCCGAGCTGCACGTCCTGCACAGCCGTGTGGTCATGCAGCTCGACCACGAATACCTGGAGCTGGAGGATCCGCACCCGGTCACCATGGACCGGCACGCTTGCGTGGCGCGGCTCCTCCGCATGCGGGAGGCGCACCCGGTCCGGCTGCAGGCCGGCTGAACCCCGTGCGTCCCGGCCGCCTCGCGGCCATCGTCACCACGACGTCGCCCCTCCCCCGGTCCGCCGGCGGAGGGGCGATGTCGTGGTCGGCGGACGGCCCGGCACCGGCGGCGGCGGTCAGCAGTGATATGAAAGACCGGTGGCGCGATGGCGTCGCGGCAGGTCCGCACGCCCCGTCACCGCCCGATCGACCCCGACCCCGATCGCTTCGATGGACCCGTTGGAGGAGCCACGCATGACCGTTGCCGAGCCCGCCCCGGAGACGACTCCCCTGCCCCTGGTCGACGTCCCCCCGCCCACCGCGGAGGACGCCGAACCGACCGACGTGAACTACGACGAGGCCTTCTATCCCGCCCGTCCGCGGCAGGCCCGCCCGCGTGCCCGCCGCAACCAGCAGTTCGGGGACACGCTGCCGCCGTTCGAACCCGTCGGCACCAACCCCGCCTACGTCGAGTGGCTGCGGGGCCAGTCCATGCTCGGTGACGCCAAGACGCTCTCCCGGCAGCTCTCCGGCCAGGCGAGCATGTGGCAGAACCCGTACGCGCGGCCCAACCCGCGCAAGGCCGTGAGCACCGCGTCCGTGTGGTTCACCGCCTACCCGCTCTCGCTCATCACCCGCCCGGGGCAGTCCTTCCTCGCGACCCTCGGGGACGCGCGCCTGTGGCAGGCCTTCGAGAAGATCGGCATCGACGCCATCCACACGGGCCCGGTCAAGCGTGCCGGCGGCCTCGACGGATGGGAGTACACGCCGAGCGTGGACGGCCACTTCGACCGGGTCAGCATGGCGATCGACCCGCTGTTCGGCACCGAGGACGAGTTCCGGGCGATGTGCATCACCGCCAAGGACCACAACGGCACGATCATCGACGACATCGTGCCCGGCCACACCGGCAAGGGCGCGGACTTCCGACTCGCCGAGATGAACCACCGGGACTACCCGGGGCTGTACCACATGATCGACGTCCCGGAGTCGGACTGGCACCTGCTGCCGGACGTGCCCGAGGGCAAGGACTCGGTCAACATCGACCCGGCGGCCGAGCGCGCGCTGCAGGAGGCCGGGTACATCATCGGCGAGCTGCAGCGCGTGATCTTCTACGAGCCCGGCGTCAAGGAGACCAACTGGAGCGTCACGCGCCCCGTGGTCGACACGACGGGCCAGGTGCGCCGCTGGGTCTACCTGCACTACTTCAAGGACGGCCAGCCGTCGCTGAACTGGCTGGACCCCACCTTCTCGGGGATGCGGCTGGTGATGGGCGACGCCCTGCACTCGCTGCTCGACCTCGGCACCGGCGCCCTGCGCCTGGACGCCAACGGGTTCCTCGGCGTCGAGAAGGGTGTCGAGGAGGCGGCGGGCTGGTCCGAGGGCCATCCCCTCTCCGAGGCGGCCAACCAGCTGATCGGCTCGATGGTGCGCAAGGTCGGGGGGTTCACGTTCCAGGAGCTGAACCTGAGCATCGACGACATCCAGTCCACCTCGGCCGTCGGCCCGGACCTCTCCTACGACTTCGTCACCCGGCCCGGCTACCACCACGCCCTCGTCACGCAGGACACCGAGTTCCTCCGCCTGACCCTGCACCAGGCGATGGAGATCGGCGTCGACCAGGCCAGCCTCGTGCACGCCCTGCAGAACCACGACGAGCTGACGTACGAGCTGGTCCACTTCGTCACGCGGCACCGGGACGAGGTCTTCGAACTCGGCGGCCGGTCCCTGACGGGTGCGGAGCTGGCCGAGCAGGTGCAGTCGACGCTGCGGGAGCGGATCACGGGCGAGGCCGCGCCCTACAACCTGGTCTTCACGACCAACGGCATCGCGTGCACGACGGCGAGCGTCATCACCGCGGCGCTCGGCATCAGCGACCTGGACACCATCACCGAGGACGACGTCGAGCGGATCCGCAACGCGCACCTGCTGCTGGCGATGTACAACGCGCTGCAGCCGGGCGTCTTCGCCCTCTCGGGCTGGGACCTGCGCGGGGTGCTGCCGCTGGAGAAGGACCAGGTCAAGTCGCTGATCGCGCACGGCGACACCCGCTGGGTCAACCGCGGCGCCCACGACCTGGCCGGTTCGATGTCGGAGACCCGGATGTCCGGCTCGGGTCTGCCCCGGGCCCGCAGCCTCTACGCGTCCCTGCCGGACCAGCTCGCGGACGACAGCTCGTTCGCGATGCGCCTGGCCCGGGTGCTGGAGATCCGCGAGCGGCACGGCATCGCCGCCGGTTCCCTGCTCGACGTCCCGGCCGTCCCGCACCCGGGGCTGCTGGCGATGGTGCAGCGCACGGCCACGGACGCCCTCGCCGTCACGGTGCTGAACTTCTCGACCGAGGACGTCGAGGGCGGCATCGCCTCGGAGCACCTGCCCGACGGCGCCCGGGTGATCGACGCGTTCACGGGCGAGACGGTCGGCCGGGTCGACGGCGGGAAGCTGCCGGTGCGCCTCGGGGGTCACCGCGGCACCACGCTGCTCGTGCGGGAGCCCGCCTCCTCCTGAACACCGCGACATGACGTCGTTCGGGAGAAAGGGGCGTCAGCCGATCGCGGCGAACGCCTGCTCGAGGTCGGCGACGAGATCGTCCGCGTCCTCGATGCCGACCGAGAGCCGCAGCAGATCCTCCGGGACGGCCAGCTCGGTGCCCTTGACGGACGCGTGCGTCATCTCGGACGGGTAGCAGACCAGGCTCTCCACCCCGCCGAGGGACTCGGCGAGGGCGAACAGCTCGGTGTGCCGGACCAGGTCCAGCGCCGCCTGCGCGCCGCCGGCCAGCCGCATCGAGACCATGCCCCCGAAGCGGGACATCTGCCGGGCGGCGAGCTCGTGCCCGGGGTGGTCCGGCAGGCCCGGGTAGAACACCTGCGAGACGGCCGGGTTGCCGGTGAGCGCCTCGGCGACCCGCTGTGCGTTCGCGGAGTGCCGCTCCATCCGCACGTCGAGCGTCTTCAGCGACCGCGAGGTGAGCCACGCGTCCATCGGCGAGTTGATCGCCCCGACCGCGAACTGCAGGAAGCCGATCCCCTCGGCCAGCTCGGCGTCGTCGCCGACGACCAGCGCGCCGCCGACCACGTCGGAGTGGCCGCCGATGTACTTGGTGGTCGAGTGCACGACGACGTCCGCGCCCAGGGACAGCGGCTGCTGCAGCGCCGGCGTCGCGAACGTGTTGTCCGCGACGACGACGGCGCCGGCCTCGTGGCCGATCTGCGCGAGGGCCGCGACGTCCGAGATGGTCATCAGCGGGTTGGACGGGGTCTCGACCCAGAGCATCCTCGTGGTCGGGCGGATCGCGGCGCGGACGGCGTCGAGGTCGGCGACGTCCACGGTCGACAGCTCGATGCCCCAGGGCGCCCAGATCCGGTTCATGAGCCGGTGGGAGCCGCCGTACACGTCGTTGCCCATGAGCAGATGGTCACCGGGCTTGAGGACGGCCCGGACGAGCGCGTCCTCCGCGGCCAGGCCGGAGCCGAAGGTGAAGGCGCGCGTGCCGCCCTCGAGGCTGGCCAGCTGCGTCTGCAGGGCATCCCGGCTCGGGTTGCCGGAGCGGGAGTACTCGTAGCCCTCGCGCATGTTGCCGACGCCGTCCTGGACGAACGTCGACGTCATGAAGATCGGGGGGATCACCGCGCCGGTCCGCGAGTCGGGAACCTGGCCGTCGTGGATGGCGCGGGTGGAGAAGCCGGGCATGTCATGCCTCCTTCGCGTAGAACGCCAGCAGGTCGCTGCGGGTGACGACGCCCACGGGCTTCGCCTCCTCGAGGACCAGCAGGGCGTCGGTGGAGCGCAGCCGCTGCTGCAGGGTGTCGACGTCCTCGTGGATGCCGATGTGCGGCAGCCCGGTGCCCTGGTGCCCACTCACGGCGTCGGCGAGCCGGGCGGTGCCGGTGAAGACGGCGTCGAGCAGGGACCGCTCGTCGAGCGACCCGACGACCTCGCCGAGGACGACGGGCGGTTCGGTGGAGAGCACGGGCAGCTGGCTGACGCCGAACTCGTGCATGATCTCGATGGCGTCGTGGACGGTGTCGGACGGGTGGGCGTGCACGAGCGCGGGCAGGCCACCGTTCTTGCCGGCGAGCACCTCGCGGACGGTGGTCTCACTGTGCGGGTCCGCGAAGCCGAGGGAACGCATCCAGGCGTCCGAGTAGACCTTCTGCAGGTAGCCGCGGCCGGAGTCCGGCAGCAGGACGACGACGACGGCCTCGGCGGGCAGGTCCTTCGCGGCCTTCAGCGCCGCGGCGACCGCCAGGCCGGAGGACCCGCCGACCAGCAGGCCCTCCTCGCGGGCCAGGCGCCGCGTCATGGCGAAGGACTCGGCGTCGTCGATCGCGATCACGTCGTCGACCAGGTCCCGCGCGTAGGCGCCCGGCCACATGTCCTCGCCGACGCCCTCGACCAGGTAGGGCCGGCCCGTGCCGCCCGAGTAGATCGAGCCGAGCGGGTCCGCGCCGGTCACGTGGACGGCGCCGCCGGAAGCCTCCTTGAGGAAGCGGGAGGTGCCCGAGATGGTGCCGCCGGTGCCGATGCCGGCGACGAAGTGGGTGACCCGCCCGTCGGTGTCCCGCCAGATCTCCGGGCCCGTGGTGGCGTAGTGCGCCCCGGGGCCGTTCTGGTTGAAGAACTGGTTGGGCTTGTAGGCGCCGGGCGTCTCGGCGACGATCCGGTCGGAGACCCCGTAGTAGGACTCCGGGCTGTCGGGGGCGACGGCGGTGGGGGTGACGACGACCTCGGCGCCGTACGCGCGCAGCACCGCGCGCTTGTCCTCGGCCACCTTGTCGGGGCACACGAAGATGCAGCGGTAGCCGCGCTGCTGGGCCACGAGCGCGAGCCCGACACCGGTGTTGCCGCTCGTGGGTTCGACGATCGTGCCGCCGGGCTTCAACTCGCCGGACTTCTCCGCCGCGTCGATCATCGCGGCCGCGATCCGGTCCTTGACCGAGCCGCCCGGGTTGAAGTACTCGACCTTCGCCAGCACCGTGGCGGCGATGCCCTCGGTGACCTTCGAGAGCCTGACGAGCGGGGTGTTGCCGATGGTGTCCAGAACGGACTCGGCGTAGCGCATGGAATGCCTCCTGACGTGACACTCCAGCGTACCGAGCGGCGTCAGGCGTCGCGGGGGCCGGGACGCCCGGCGTCATCCGCTCGGGATGCGCCCTGCCCCGGCGTCGGGCCGGGCCCGTGGCCCGGGGTACGAACCCGTCAGAGGTCCCCGTCGGGGTAGATGCTGCGGGTCTCCGCGCGCAGCCGGCGGCCGTTGCGTCGCCGCGGCAGGTGGATGGCCGGGAGCAGCTTGGCGATGGTCAGCGCCGCGTACATCACGGTGTTGATCGCGACGAACGTCGAGAGCACCGCGAACGCGTGGCCGTAGAGCACCGACTCGGGCAGCAGGATGCCGCGCGGGACGGCGACGGCGGCGAGGATGACGATGTTCACGAGCGGCCTGCCGTTTCCGGTGCTTCGGCGCGGGCGAGGTGGGTCCAGGTGGCCCGGCGCCCGCGGGTGATGTCGAGGATGCCCTTGACGAAGACGATGTCGAGGAAGAGGTCGAAGAACAGTTCGGGGAAGATCGTGATGGCGAGCACCCGGGCCCGCCAGCCGCCCTTCCAGACGGTGACCAAACGCTCGAGGGCGAAGATGACGCCGACGCCGAGCCAGAACGGGAACCAGATCCATGTGTCCATCGAGACGAGCATGATCACGATGAGCAGCAGGTAGGTGGTCAACCCGACGACGCTGTACCCGATGCCGAGCTGCTGCGCCCAGTAGCGCAGCGTCTGCGGGGTGACGCCGTAGGCGCCCAGGTTCTCCAGCGCGCCGCGCTGCCAGCGCAGCCGCTGCTGCCACAGGGTGCGCCACGATGGCATCAGCTCGGTGACGACGGTGCATCCGGGCGGGGAGATCATCAGGCCGCCGAGGGACTTCAGCGCGATGGTCAGCTCGTTGTCCTCGGTCAGGGCCGCCGTGTCGTACACGTCGCCGTTGCGGCCGGGGATCTGGTTGCCGCGGGCGGCGGCGATGGCCCGCAGCGCCACCGGGCGGAAGATCGAGGCGGTCCCGGTCAGCACGAACACGCGGCCGCGTCGGCGGGCGATCTCCCGGCTGTACCGGACGTACTCGTTGCGCTGGAACTGGCCGATCAGGCCGTGGCCCTCCTCGCCGTAGAACAGGCCGCCGACGGCCATCAGCGCCCGGTCCCACTCGAAGGACTTCTCGGCGGAGGCGAGGAATCCCTGGTCCAGCGTCGTATCGGCGTCCATCACCATGACGACGTCGTTGTCCTTCTGCCCCGGCAGCAGCGCGCGCAGGACCTGGTTGAGCGCCCCGCCCTTCTTCTCCGTGTTGCCGACCGTCTCGTGCACCTCGACGCCGGCGGCGTACGCGAACTCCACGGTCCGGTCGGTGCAGTTGTCGGCGACGACGATGATGCGGTCCGGCCTACGGCTCTGCTGCTGCAGGGAGGCCAGCGTGCCGGGCAGGGTCGCCTGCTCGTCGTGCGCCGGGATCAGCACCGTGATGGTCACGGGACCGGCGAACACGCCGCGGGTGGCCTCCATGATGACGCGCGGCGCGAGCGGCCGGGACCGCTGGTTCGGCGGTGTCCGCCGGTACAGGGTCGCCACGCGCCGCTCCACCAGGGCGATACCGGCCCCGAGGAACAGCGCGAGCGCGCCCGCGATCGCGAGCACGCGCAGGTCGGGCAGGTTCGCGTCGTAGAAGACGCGCCACACCCCAGCGACGCTCCACTGCGCCGGCTCCCAGAGCCGGGCAGGAACGTTCGATGCGACCCCCCACCACAGGAGTGCGGCAGCGAGACCGACCGCACCCAGGACGAGGAGCCCGACAAATCTCTGAAACCAGCGCCCTCCCACGTCAGCGAGGGTAGCGGCAGCACGCTCGTTCGTCACTCAGGTGGGTGATGGTGTCGCGTGTTCTCTCGCCCTCCGAGACAACCGCGCCGCTGCCGTTGCGGGCGGGTTCCACGGCTGTCGCCGCTTCTGTGACGGATTGTTACGCGATCGGCGAATCAGGAGCGGAGCGCTCGGCGCAGCAGCGAGCGCAGCGTCGCCACCTCGTCGTCGTCGAGCGCGGCCAGCTGCTCCCGCTCGCTCGCCCGTACCGCCGCCTCGGCCTGCGCGTGGATCCGTTCTCCGGCCGCGGTGGCACGGACGATCTTCTGCCGCCGGTCCGCGCGCCCCTGTTCCCGTTCGACGAGGCCGCGCTGCTCGAGCCCGTCGACCAGGGCGACGATCTGGCTCGGGTCGAGGCTGAGGAACTCGGCGAGCTCGCGCTGCGTCGGCTCGAGGCCGCTGCAGGCCAGGCGCAGCACGGAGTAGGACCGCTCGCGCAGGTCGACGTCGGCGAGCGCACGGTTGTTCACCACCGACCCGGCGGCGTGCAGCTTGGCCACCAGCAGGCCGATGTCGTCCGCGATCGCGGCCTGCGCGAGTCGGGGCTGGGTCGTCCCCACGGCATCTCCGACGGTCATGGCGCCTCCCGGCTCACTCGACGAAAACAATCGTTGACATTTTCAATGATCCATATTCTCATGGTTTCCGATCAGGGTCCCCATCCACGGGACCGCACCGGAACGCACAGGAGCAACCCGCATGAGTCTGCAGGGCAGGACCGCCATCGTCACCGGTTCCGGGCAGGGCCTCGGCCTGGCCTACGCGCAGGAGCTGGCCCGCCAGGGCGCCGCCGTCGTCATCAACGACGTGCGCCAGGACGTGGCCGACGCCGCCGTCGCCGCGATCACCGAGGCGGGCGGCCGTGCCGTCGCCGTCGTCGCCCCGGTCGGGTCCACCGAGACGGCGCAGCAGCTCGTGCGCACCGCCGTCGAGACGTTCGGCGGCCTCGACATCCTCGTCACCAACGCCGGCGTCCTGCGGGACAAGTCCCTGCTGAAGATGACCGACGAGGACTTCGACGTCGTCATCGGTGTCCATCTACGGGGCACCTTCACGTGCGTCCGCGAGGCGTACGCGTACTTCAAGGAGCACGGCGTCGCCGGGAGGATCATCACGATCGGCTCCCCCACCGGCCAGTACGGCAACTTCGGGCAGACCAACTACGCCGCCGCCAAGGCCGGCATCGTCGGCATGGTCCGCACCTGGGCCCTGGAGATGAAGAAAGCCGGCGTCACCGCCAACGCCGTCATCCCCGTCGCCGCGACCGCGATGACGAAGACGATCCCCTACTTCGCCGCCGCCGTCGAGGCGGACGAGCGCGGCGAGGCGATGCCCCCGTTCTTCCGGCACGACCTCGGGTTCGGCACCGCCGCCGACGTCGCCGGCCTGGTCGCGTACCTCGCCTCCGACGACGCCGCGTCCATCACCGGTCAGGCCATCGGGGCCGGTGGGGACCGGCTGGAGATCTTCTCCCACCCCACCGCCGTCGTGACCGAGTACCGCGAGGGCGGCTGGACGTACGACGCGCTGCGCGAGCGGTTCCCGGGCATCGCCGAGGGCCACCTGGCCAGCGTGGGCGAGACCCTGCCGCCGCTGCCGGCCGAGCTGCAGCCGCAGGAGGACGCGAAGTGAGCACCCCCGTCCGGTACGAGCTCGGGGTCGACCCCGACGCCGTCTCCGCGATCGACATGCACGTGCACGTCGAGGTCGATGGGCACGGTCATGCCTCCCTGCCGGAGACCCTCACCGAGGCGTCCAGCGCCTACTTCAAGGCCGAGGACCGCAGCCCGGACGTCGACACCATCGCGGCCCGCTACCGCGAGTGGGGCATGGCCGCCGTCGTCTTCACCGTCGACGCCCGGACCGCCCTGAAGCACGAGCCGAACAGCATCGAGGACCTGGTCGCCGGTGCGGCCCGGAACAACGACGTGCTCATCCCATTCGGCAGCGTCGACCCGCGCACCGGCGCCGAGGCGATCGCCCGCGCCGAGTACCTGGCCGGCGAGCTGGGCGTGCGCGGCTTCAAGTTCCACCCGAGCCTGCAGGGCTTCGACCCGTCCGACCCGCAGTTCCACGCCCTGTGGGCCGCGCTCGAGCGGATCGGCCTGCCGTGCATCTTCCACACCGGGCAGAACGGCATGGGCGCCGGCCTGCCCGGCGGGGGCGGCATCAAGCTCGCCTACTCCAACCCGCTGCTGCTCGACGACGTGGCGGCCGACTTCCCGGCCCTGCCGGTGATCATGGCGCACCCGTCCGTGCCGTGGCAGGAAGAGGCCAACTCGATCGCCACCCACAAGGCGAACGTCTCCATCGACCTCTCCGGCTGGTCCCCGAAGTACTTCCCGGAGTCCCTCGTCAAGGCCTCCAACCGGATGCTGCAGGACAAGGTGCTGTTCGGCACGGACTACCCGCTGATCACCCCACAGAAATGGCTGTCCGCGTTCGAGCAGCAGTCGTTCTCCGACGAGGTGCGCCCGAAGATCCTCAAGGACAATGCCGTGCGCCTGCTGGGGCTGAAACCCTCCTCGAGCACCAGAACGGACGCGCGATGACCGACCGTCTCTACGCGGTGTGCGACCCGTACGACCACGAGTCGCTGCTCACCGACGCCGAGCGCGAGGTGCTGCGGAGCCTTCGCCGGGTGCTGGACGAGCAGGCCCGGCCGCTGCTGGCCGAGCACTGGGACCGGGCGACGTTCCCCACCCAGCTCATGGAGCCGCTGCACGCGCTGGATCTGATGACGCCGCCCTCGCTCACGGCCGACGGCGCCGAGCCGCGCGGGCTCTACCACGCGTTCCGCGTGTTCGAACTGGCTCGCACGGATGCCTCCCTGGCCACCTACTACACCGGCCAGGCCGGCCTGTTCCGCACCGCGGTGCGCGAGGGCGGCTCCCCCGAGCAGGTGGCCCGCTGGGATCCGGAGATCACCTCGTGGCGGATGCGCGGCGTGTTCGCCCTGACCGAACCGGACCACGGCTCCGACGTCGCCGGCGGTCTCGCGACCGCCGCGACGCGGACCGGGGACACGTGGATCCTGAACGGCGCCAAGCGCTGGATCGGCACCGCCACCCTCTCCGACTACCTGGCCGTGTTCGCCCGCGACACCGCGGACGGGCAGGTCAAGGGCTTCCTCGTGCGCACGGACGCCCCGGGCGTGCACATGGACGTGATCCCGAACAAGGCGGCACTGCGGATGGTGCAGAACGCGCACATCACCCTGACCGACGTCGAGGTGAGCGAGGAGTACCGGCTGCAGCGAACCGACTCCTTCAGGGACGTGGGCCGGATGCTGCGGCGGATGCGCTCGGACGTCGCCTGGATCGCGGCCGGCGTGCAGGCGGGCGCCTACGAGGCGGCGCTGCGGTACGTCACGGAACGCACCCAGTTCGGCCGGCCCGTCGCCGGGTTCCAGCTGGTCCAGGAGAAGCTCGCCCGGATCCTCGGCAACATCACCGGGTGCCTCGGCCTGCTGACCCGGCTGTCCGTGCAGCAGGACGCGGGCGTCTACCGCGACGAGGACTCGGCGCTGGCCAAGTCCTGGTGCGCGGCCCGGATGCGGGAGTCCGTGGCCCTGGCCCGCGAGATCTGCGGCGGCAACGGCATCACCCTGGACACCGACGTCGCCCGGTTCTTCGCCGACGCCGAGGCCATCTACTCCTACGAGGGCACCCACGAGATCAACTCCCTGATCGTCGGCCGCGCCATCACCGGCATCAGCGCCTTCACCCACTGAGCGTCTCCACCCCTGACCCGTTCCGCTTCGAGAGGACTCTCCATGACGACGATGTACACGTTCGACGAGCTGCCCGCGCTGGTCGGCACGACGGTCGGCCCCGGCCCCTGGCGCACCATCACCCAGGAACAGGTCAACACGTTCGCCGACGCGGCGGACGACCACCAGTGGATCCACGTCGACCCCGAGCGCGCCAAGGACGGCCCGTTCGGCGGACCGATCGCCCACGGCTTCCTCACCCTCGCCCTGCTCATCCCGCTGTGGGGCGAGCTGATGGACGTCTCCGACGTGCGGACGAAGGTCAACTACGGCCTCAACCGGGTCCGTTTCACCGCGCCCGTTCCGGTCGGCGCCCGCGTCCGGATGTCCTCGACGATCGCCGCGGTCGAGGAGGTCAAGGGTGACGGCGTGCAGCTGACCGTGGACCAGGTGATCGAGGTCGAGGGCAGCGACCGGCCCGCCGTCGTCGCCACCTTCCTGGCCCGCTTCTACCGCTGATGCGTACGCCGCGCCTGACGCCCTTCTGCACGCTCAGCGTGCAGGTCGCCGCTCCGGCCAGCATCGGGCAGACCACCGACGGCGCCCGGCGGATCGTGCCGATCACCGGGGGCACCGTCACCGGCACCGACCCGGACGGCCGCCCGTTCACCGGGACGATCCTGCCGGCCGGGGCCGACATCCAGCGCGGCGTCAGCCCCACGGTCACCGAGCTGGACGCCCGGTACGGCATCGCGCTGGACGACGGCGAACACCTGTTCGTGCACAACGCTGCGGTGCGCTCGGGGTCGGCGGAGGATCTGGCCGCGATCGCCCGGTCCGAGCCCGTCGACCCGTCCCGCCTCTACTTCCGCTCGTGGCCGCGCCTGCATGGCACCGGCGAGCGATGGGCGTGGCTGGCCGGCCGGCTGTTCGTCGGCACCGGCGAGCGCCGGCCCGACACTGTCGATCTCGCCTTCTTCCTCCTCGACTGATCTCTCGACTGCTTCCTGCTCCCCGACCCTCCCGTTCACCCGGCGACTCTCACCCCTCTGGTCCGCTCCTCGCGCCGCTCACTGCACTGCTCCCCATCGATGTTCCCCCGACGACGACCGGCAACGACGCCCGTCGTCCCGAACCCTGGAGATCCCCATGAGCAACGCCGCTCCCGAGACCCCCACCGTGGCCACCGCCGTCACCGACCGCCGTGAGGTGCGCCGGGTCCTGCTGTCCAGCTACCTGGGCAGCACCGTCGAGTTCTACGACTTCCTGCTCTACGCCACGGCATCCTCGCTCGTCTTCGGCGCCGTGTTCTTCGCGAACCTGGACCCGCTGACGGCGACCATCGCCTCCTTCGGCACCTTCGCCGCCGGCTACCTGGCCCGCCCGCTCGGCGGCTTCGTCTTCGGGCACTTCGGCGACCGGCTCGGCCGCAAGAAGATGCTCGTGCTGACCATGACGCTGATGGGTATCGGGTCCACCCTGATCGGGCTCATCCCCACGCCGGCCGTGATCGGCGCGCTGGCACCGATCCTGCTCATCCTGCTGCGGGTGTGCCAGGGCATCGCCGTCGGCGGCGAATGGGGCGGCGCGGCCCTGATGGCCCTCGAGCACGCGACCGACGGCAAGCGCGGGTTCGCGGCGTCGTTCGCCAATGCCGGCGCCCCGTCCGGTGCGGTGCTCGGCACCCTGATCATGGGCATCTTCGCGGCCCTGCCGCAGGACCAGTTCCTCGCCTGGGGCTGGCGGATCCCCTTCGTGTTCTCGCTCGTCCTGCTCGCTGTCGGCCTCTACGTGCGGACCCGGATCTCCGAGAGCCCTGTCTTCAAGGCCGCCCTCGAGATGGCCGCGCGGAACGAGGCCGAGCGCCCCGCGATGCCGCTGGTCTCGGTGCTGCGGCGCCCCAAGGCCCTCATCCTCACCGCGCTCGGCGCCGCCGCCGGCTTCGCCTTCCAGGTCACCCTCGCCACGTTCTCCATCACGTACGCGGTGGCCGCCGGCGCCGAACGCCAGTCCACCCTGTTCGCGTTCTCCGCGGCCTCGTTCATCAGCATCTTCGTGGTGATCGGGGCCGGCCGCCTCTCGGACCGGATCGGCCGCAAGCCGATGATCGTCGGCGGCCTGGTGCTGTTCATCCTCTACCTGTTCCCGATGTTCGCGCTGTTCGGATCGAAGAACCCGTGGCTGATCTTCCTCGGCTTCACCATCGGCCTGATCCTGCACTCGTGCCTGTTCGGCCCGCTCGCCGCCTTCATCTCCGAGCAGTTCGGCACCGCCTCCCGCTACACCGGGGCATCCGGCGGGTACCAGCTGGCCACCCTGCTCGGCGCCGGCTTCACGCCCGGCATCCTCGCCTCGCTCTACGCATCCAGCGGACGGTCGATCGTGCCCGTGGTCGTCTTCCTCGCCGCCGTCGGCGTCGTCAGCCTGCTCGCGGTGCTGTTCACGCGGGAGGGCCGCGACCTGGACCTGACCACCGTCGAGCACTGACACCGACCTCTGCCCCGGAAGGAGCTCCCATGCTGAACAACGGGATCGGATCGTGGCCGCACCGCCGGCTGCCGAAGTCGGCCGGCCGCACCGCGCTCGTGTGCCGCGGCCGCACGACCACCTACGACGAGCTGGCCGAACGCGTCGACCGGCTCGCCGCGGTGCTGCGGGAGCACGGCGTCCGGCCCGGGGACCGTGTGGCGTATCTCGGCGAGAACCACCCGGCCTTCCTCGAGACGCTCTTCGCGGCCGGGGGCTGCGGGGCGGTGTTCGTGCCGCTGAACACGCGGCTGGCCGCGCCGGAGCTGCGGTTCGCGCTCGGCGACTCCGGCGCCACCGTCCTGGTCCACGCCTCCTCACTCACGGGCCTCGCGCTGCCCGGCAGTGCGGACACCGCGGTCGGGCTGCGGCTGCGGGTGGACGACGGGCCCGACCCGCGGTTCACCGGCGAGATCCCGGCGGACGACGTCGACCTCGAGGAGGCACTCGCCGCGGCGGATCCGGTACGGGTCGACGTGCACGTCACGCTCGACGATCCCGCGCTGATCCTCTACACCTCCGGCACCACGGGCCAGCCGAAGGGTGCGGTGCTGACCCACGGCAACGTGACCTGGAACTGCATGAACGTGCTCGTCGACTTCGACCTTGCCTCGACCGACGTGTCGCTGATGATCTCGCCGCTGTTCCACGTCGCGGCGCTGGACATGGGGGCGCTGCCGACACTGCTCAAGGGCGGCGTGCTCGTCCTCGAGCCGCGCTTCGACCCCGGGGAGGCGCTGCGGCTGATCGAGGAGCACCGGGCGACGGCCATCTCCGGGGTGCCGACCACGTACCAGATGCTGGCCGAGCACCCGGACTGGGCGACGCGGGACATCTCCTCGCTGAGCAAGCTCACGTGCGGCGGCTCCGCCGTCCCGCATCGGGTGCTGGCCGCGTACGAGGAGCGCGGGCTCGCCTTCACGATGGGCTACGGGATGACGGAGACGGCGCCCGGAGCGACCACCCTGCCGGTGCGGTACTCAGCGGCCAAGGCCGGTTCCGGCGGCCTGCCGCACTTCTTCACCGACGTCCGGATCGCCGGGCCGGACGGCTCGCCCGTTCAGTCCGGTGAGACCGGCGAGATCCAGATCTGCGGCCCCAACGTCATCGGCGCCTACTGGCAGCGGCCCGACGCCACGGAGCAGTCCTTCGACGACGGCGGCTGGTTCCGGTCCGGCGACATGGGCCACCTCGACGAGGACGGCTTCCTCTACATCTCGGACCGGCTCAAGGACATGATCATCTCGGGCGGCGAGAACATCTACCCGGCCGAGATCGAGCAGGTCGTCGCCGAGCTGGAGGCGGTGGCCGCCGTCGCCGTCATCGGCGTCCCCGACGAGAAGTGGGGCGAGGTCGGCCGCGCCGTCATCACGGTGCGGGACGGCGCCACGATCACCGCCGAGGACGTCCTGGCCCACCTCGACGGGCGGCTGGCCCGGTACAAGCTTCCGAAGACCGTGGTCTTCACGCCGGAGATGCCGCGGACCGCGAGCGGGAAGATCCGCAAGGCCGACCTGCGGAAACAGTTCGGCTGAGGCGGGAGGTGTGCCTCCGGGCCCGGCGGGCGGCGGGTGTTTGAAGCGCCCGCTCTCTCGCCGAGTGGACGGACAACGCGACCGACGGCGGTGGCCGCGACATCACCCGCCCACGCGACAGCTGTTCGGCGCCGAGTGGACGGATAGTGCAGCCCGGCGCGCCGAATGAACGCATCAACCGCCCACTCGGCGAATCCAGCAGCGCCCGCTCTCTCGCCGAGTGGACGGTAGACGCGACCGACAACGACAGCGGCGACATCACCCGTCCACGCGGTGGGGAGAGCACAGCAGAAAGCCGCCGCGCCCGCACGAGACGCCGCCGACGGAACCCGCCGCGGTCGGGCACCGACGGGCGTGCCACACTCGAACCATGGCCGCCCGGAAGAACCCTCCGTCGATCCGCCTGCCCCTCTCCGGGACCACCGCGTCCATCGAGCCGGACGGCTGGGGCGGCGAGGGCTTCGTGCTGTTCATCGGGGGCGCCGAACAGTCGCATGTCGACCTGACCGATCAGACCCGGATCGTCTACGAGTACCTGTACCGGATCAGCAACGTCGTCGACACCCTGCCGGCCGGCCCGATCCGCGCCGTCCACCTGGGCGCCGGGGCGATGACCCTCCCCCGCTACATCGCCGTCATGCGGCCGGGCTCGCCGCAGGTCGTCGTGGACATCGAGTGGGGGCTGCTCTCCTTCGTCGAGGAGCACCTGCCGCTGCCGGAGGGCACCGACCTGCAGCGCATCGGGGACGACGCCCGGGTCGCCGTCGGCTTCGCCGCGCACCTGCTGGGCGGCGCGGCCGATCTGATCGTCCTGGACGTCTTCGCCGGCGCCGACGCCCCGCAGCACCTGACGACCACGGGCTTCTATCGCGAGGTCGCGGACGCGCTCGACGACGACGGCGTGCTCGCCGTCAACGTGGGCGACGACCCGCCCCTGACCTTCTTCCGCGGCCAGGCCGCCGCCCTGCTCGAGGCGTTCGAGCACGTCGTGGCTCTGGCGGAGGCGCCCATGTTCTCCGGCGAGCACCCCGGCAACCTCGTCCTCGTCGCGTCGCGCCGGCCGCTGAACCGGCGGTGGCTCAACGACGTCGTGGCGCAGGGTCCGCACCCGGCCTCCGGCCTCGACCGGGACGAGCTGGTCGATTTCGCCGCTGGTGTGCCGGCACCGGAGGACGACCCGGAGCAGCGGTGGCGCCGGGCGCACACGGATCGGCAGCAGCGACTCCGGCGGCTGGTCCAGGGCCTCGATCCGGACGCCCCGGCCACGGAAGAGGACGACGCGGGCGACGGCGACCGGGAAGCCGGCGACTAGGACCTCGATACACCGGAGTTCCCGGGAAGCCGGCGGCCGGCCGGCACCGCCTGGATCACGGATCATTGTCCGGTCGAAAGGCGACCCCGAAGCGACCCGCTGCTGACGAGATCACCCGCCGATGAGCTAGGCGGCCCCGGGAGGCCGACCCGGCGTCGCCTGCTCAGTAGATCGACTCGCCCCGCGCGAGCATCGCGACGAACTCCTCGATCCGGCGCGCTCGCGTCTGCTCCCGCTTGACGTTCTGCAGCCGGAAGTAGATCGCGTACCGGTTCTGACTGGTGAGCGTCGCGTAGAACGCCGCCGCCTCCGGGTTGGCCGCGAGCGCGGCGAGGAAGTCCGGGTGCGGCTGGGCGTCCTTCGGCCCGGCGTAGGCGGCGTCCCAGCGACCGTCGGCCCGAGCACGTTCGACCTCTGCGAGGCCGCGCGGCGTCATCGCCCCCGCCGCGATCATGGCCTCGACGGCGGTACGGTTGCGCACCGACCACACGCTGCGGGATCGACGCGGTGTGAAGCGCTGGAGGTAGGTCGTCTCGTCGAGGCTACGGGCCTGCCCGTCGATCCACCCGTGCTGCAGCGCCACCTCGAGCGCCTCGGCGTAGGTGACGGTCCGCGTCGTCGGGTCCTGCTGCACCGCGCCCTTCTTGGCGAACACCAGCCACACGCCGTCCGGATCGTCCTGGTGCTCGCCCAGCCAGGCGCGCCACTGGGCCTGGTCGGCGCAGCGCAGGCGGGGGGCGTCGGCGGTGGCCACGGCTGCTCCTCACGGTCGGATCGGATCCCGGCGGACGGTGCACACGACGGTGCACCGCAGCGACATCACTGTCCCCCGCATGCCCGCCCGGTGCAAGCACACGCCGTCACGAGAGACGCCTCGGAAGCCAGCGGTCCGGAACGCACGATGCCCCGTCCGCTCACGGGGAACGGACGAGGCACCGCGCGCCGGGACGACCCAGGATCAGCGGTGGCTGCCGATCAGGTGGCCGAAGACGATGGTGTTCTCCTCCCACCGATCGCTCGAGGCCTGGTAGTCGCCGCAGGTGATCAGCCGGATCTCCGAGCGCGACGTGTTGCCGTACACCTGGAGGGTGGGAAAGGTGTCCTTGCGCACGGACTGCAGCCGGTCGACCTGGAACACGGCCACCCGACCGTCGGCCCGGGTGACGCTGAACTGATCGCCAGGCTTCATCTCGTGCAGGCGGAAGAAGACGCCCTCCGGGATGGTGGTCGTGTTGACGTGACCGAGGATGACGGCCGGCCCCTGCTGGCCCGGCGTTGGCGAGCCGTCGTACCAGCCTGCGGGCGATCCGGCCTCGCCGGGAGGCACGGCGACGCTGCCGTCGTCCTGCCGTCCCAGGTCGATCAGGTCGGTGCTGACGCCGATCGACGGGATGTCGAGCCGGGTGGGCTTCGAGGCCGGCATGACGGGGCCCGAGGCCTTCGTCAGTGCCGGCGGGGGCTTCGGCGCGGAGGCCGGTGCCACGCTCGGCTTCGATGTCGCGGTCGGCTTCGCCGGTGAGGACGAGGACGATGCTGTCGGGGTGCTGCTGCTGTGTGCGCCGGTGCTCGTGCTCGGACCGGCGGCGGATCCCGTGGCGGCCGGTGCGGCACACCCCGAGAGGACTCCGCCCGCCAGTCCGAGGGTGAGCACGGCGGCCGCCGCGGACCGGGACACCGATCCGCGGCGGCTGCGTGGGTCACTCATGACCGTGTGACTCTCCTCTTCGCTGTTGCGATGATCGGAGCGGGACTGATCAGTCCTGCGCCTTGCGGGCGGCCCGACGACGGTTCAGACCGAAGGCGGCAGCACCGGCGACCAGGACACCACCGGCAGCGGCGAACAGACCCGGGGTCGCGTCGGTGGCCGTGGTCTGGGCGGCGGCGGCCGGCTTCACGCCGGTCTCCGGGGCACCGTTGGGCATGGAGCCCATCTGGGAGAGCCGCAGCTCACCGCAGAGCGCTGGCGAGGTGGCGGCCAGCGGCAGGGAGGGAACGATGTCGCTCTTCTCCTTCTGGGCGGTGGCCGACAGGGTGGCCGGGTCCAAGCCGTGGACGACGACCGACGCGGTGTTCGCCTTCAGCGCCGCGAGGGTCTCGTCGCTGAGGGTGATGGTGCGCTTGTAGTTGATCGTCCCCCCGGACGGGGCCAGCTTCAGGTCCGTCGCGGACGCCGGCGAGAAGTCACCGCTCGTGGTCAGGGTCTGGGCGATCTTGCCGTAGTGCGGCGCACCCTCGGTGACGCTGACGACGCCGTCACCGTTCTTGTCGGCCGACGCGTCCGGGCACATGCCCATGGCGCCGATGTGGATGTGCTGCACGTGCGGGTACGCCTGGCCGTTGAACGACGCCGGCAGACCGGTGACGTTCTCGGTGACGGTCGCCTGGTTGCCCTGCACCGTGATCCAGACGCTGCCGCTGGCGGTGCTGTTGTTCAGCTGCTTGAGCTGGGTCTGGTAGGTCCAGGATCCGCTGTCGGACCCGGTGGTGCCCTGCGCCTGGGCCGGGCCGGCGGCGAGGGCGAGGGCGCCCAGCGCCAGGGCCGGTGCCGCGAGGAGTGCAGAGGTGCGCTTCATGATGGGGTACTCCCTTGAGTGTGGGCGACCGGCTCGTGTCGGCGCCTGGTGATCCATCTGACATCCGGTATTCGGAGCGTGCTGATGATCGGATTGGACGACTTTCTCGATCGCGTGCCGCTGACCTGCGCGGACCTCGTTCCCACGAACGCGACGACGGGGCAGACGCGCTGCGTCCGCCCCGTCGGGGTCCTGCGGCTTTCCGCGCGGAGGTCCCGCGGGGACTACTGGTCGTTCAGGAATCGTGCCGCCAGCAGGCGATCACGACGCTGGCGATGGCATAGGCGTCGTCCGCTCGCTGCGCCGCCGGCCGGTCCGCCAGCTGCCGAGCATCGATCGTCAGCGTCATGCCGTCGTTGAGGAAGAGGACGACGCCGTCGGGCGTGCTGGCTCCCGGCAGGCCGAAGTTGGTGAGCCCGCCGATGGTCGTGATCCCGGGGTAGCGCGTGCGCTGCTGGTCGAACCAGGCGCGCTCGGCGCCGGCCGGAGGCTGCTTCACGCTGATGACGAGCGCTCCCCCGGCGACCGGGTACCGGCACGTGTAGAGGCCGTTCACCCACGTCGAGGTGCGGCCCGAGACGGCCTTCGCTCCGGCGAGGTCGGCGACCTTCGCGAGCGCCTCCTTGTCCGAGCAGATCATGCTGATCTTCGCCGGTGGGGTAGCCCCAGCGGCGGCACCCCCGGCAGCGCCCACCGAGGCGGTCGACGGCGCGGCGCTCGCGGAACCGGCAGCAGAGGACGGGGCAGCGGAGGACGTTGCGCTCGGTGACGTCGAGCGGGCCCCCTCCCCCGTGGCGGCGACCGGGCCCGCGCACCCGGCGAGCGCGATCACCCCGGCGGCGAGGACGAGTCCGGCACGGCGCATGGTCGGCTCCTTCATGAGGGTTGCAGGTCGAGGACGAACCACGAGGAAGAACAGATCGATCTTCTGATGTTCGATACCGGACGGCGCGCCGGATTGCCGCGATTGCGCTCGTGGCGAGGCCGGATGCGGGGCCCGCCGGACCGCGCCTAGGGTGAAACCATGACTTCCTACAAGACCGTGAACCCCGCCACCGGCGAGACCCTGAAGGAATTCGACGAACTGACCGCCGAGGGCGTCCAGGACGTCCTGGACCGCTCGCACCGGGCGTTCCTCTCGTGGCGCGAGACGCCGGTCGAGGAGCGCAGTCGCGTGCTCGCCCGCATCGCCGAACTCTACGCCGAGCGCAAGCAGGAACTGTCCGAGCTGACGACCCTGGAGATGGGCAAGCCCGTCCGCCAGAGCGGGTTCGAGATGGACATCTGCAAGGACATCTTCCAGTACTACGCCGACAAGGGCCCGTCGTTCCTGAAGGACGAGGAGCTCGACGTCGCCCAGGGCGGCCGCGCCGTGGTCCGCAAGGAGGCCATCGGCTCGCTCGTCGGCATCATGCCGTGGAACTTCCCGCACTACCAGGTGGCCCGGTTCGCCGCGCCCAACCTCATGCTCGGCAACACGATCATCCTCAAGCACGCGCCGAACTGCCCGCAGAACGCCCTGGCGATGGAGCAGCTGTTCCGCGATGCCGGGCTGCCGGCCGACGCGTACATCAACGTCTTCGCCACGAACGACCAGATCGCCGACATGATCGCCGACCCGCGCGTGCAGGGCGTCTCGCTGACCGGGTCGGAGCGGGCTGGCTCGGCCGTCGCGGAGATCGCCGGCCGCAACCTGAAGAAGGTCGTGCTCGAACTCGGTGGGTCGGATCCCTTCATCGTCCTGGACGCCCCGGACCTGGACGCCACCGTCAAGCAGGCGGCCGGTGCCCGCCTCGTCAACGGCGGCCAGGCCTGCAACGCCGCCAAGCGGTTCATCGTGCACGAGGACGTCTACGACGAGTTCGTCGAGAAGTTCTCCGCCTCCCTCGGCGCCGTCACCCCGGGTGACCCGACGAACCCGAAGACCTTCGTCGGCCCCCTGTCCTCGACCGGCGCGGTGGACACGCTGATGGAGCAGATCGACGACGCGGTCGCCAAGGGCGCCACCGTACGCACCGGCGGCAAGCGGATCGACGGGGCCGGCGCGTGGGTGCAGCCGACCGTGCTGACCGACGTGACCCCGCAGATGCGCGCCTACAGCGAGGAGCTCTTCGGTCCCGCCGCCGTCGTCTACAAGGTGGCGTCCGCCGACGAGGCCGTCGACCTCGCCAACAGCTCGCCCTACGGTCTGTCCGGTTCGGTGTGGAGCGGCAACGCCGACGCGGCGGCCGCGGTGGCCGACCGGCTCGACGTCGGCATGGCGTTCGTCAACGAGCACGGCGCCACCGCCGCGGACCTGCCGTTCGGCGGCGTCAAGCGCTCCGGCGTCGGCCGGGAACTCGCGCAGTACGGCATGGACGAGTTCGTCAACAAGAAGCTGGTGCGCGTCACCCGCTGATCGGCGGGTTCCGCGCGCGTCGCCCCGGGTTCGGCTCCGGCCGCCCGGGGCGACGTGCGTCCGGGGACGGGTCGGGGCCGGGTCGGGGTCGACCGGCTGCGTTCGCTACTGCCCGAGCGCGCGCCACTCGGCCTCGGTGAATGCCTGCTCGAGCCGGGTCACGGCGACGGCGTAGGCGGCCTCGTCGGCGACGTCGCGCGCGTCCCGCGCCTGCCGCATCGCGCGCACGACGGCGGCCGCCGTCGGCTGGCTGACGTCGGTCATCTGCGGGTAGTCGATCTGCTTGCCGGGGTCGAGCTCGTACGCGAGCCAGCGTTCGACGACGGCGTCGTGCCGGGCACGCAACTCGGCCATCCGGCCGGCGGCCGCATCCAAGACGCGCTGGCGCACCCGTTGCCGGGTGGTGCGGAGCAAGTAGGCCCCGGCGAGGAGGATCGCGACGAACGCCGCGACGGCGAGCAGCAGACCGGCACGGCCGACGATGGCCGCCCCGAGCGCCGCGACCGCGACGACACCGGCGATCCCGGCGAAGCCGGTCCAGAACGCGGCGTCGGGCTCGATCACGTCGACGTCGCCGGCGCGCGTGTCCGCGGCGGCGCGGTCGGCGCCGCCCTTGACCAGTGAGGCGGAGCTGTAGGTGGCGATCCCCGCGATCAGCAGGACGCCGATCACGATGACGAGCAGTGTCAGGATCATCGGTGCTCTCCTCTCGGTTCGTGCGGCTGGGAGTCCGCCGTCGCAGATGAACAGGTGGACGGTGCGGGTCAGCTCACCGTGAAGCCGTGGAACTGACCGGTGGCGTCGGAGAACTCGCTGCGGACGTCCTCGACCGTGCCGGGTGTCCGTCCCGAGGTGAGGGTGGTCAGCAGGTTCTCGCAGTCGTGGCGGCTGCCTTCGACGACCACCCGCACCGTCCCGTCGGCGCGATTGCTCGCCGTTCCGTTCAGCTGCAGGCGGTGCGCCTGCTCCATGGTCCAGTACCGGAACCCGACGCCCTGCACCATGCCGCTGACGACGGCGGTGAGACGGGACGGTTCGCTCTTCACGCCCATGTGACCAGCGTAGTCACCGCGCCGGTCCCGCGGCAGGGGCCGGTGTCGCGCACCGGGTCTTCCCGGCGTCGGCGACAATCGAGAGGACGGCGTCCCCGACCGGGGGTGGTGAAGACGACGGGGAGGACGGGCGATGGCGGGGTGGTCTGCCGAGGCGCTGGCGTCGGGGCCGTGGGTCGCGACGCTCGTCGCCGTCGCCCTGCTGACCGCGCTGGCCGCCGTCCTGCTGCGCATCGGCCGCGTGCCGGCTCCGGCCGAGATCCCGCTCGCCATCGGGCGCGCGGTGGTCCAGCTCGCGGCGCTCAGCCTCGTCCTCAGCGGCGTGATCACCGACGGCCGGCTCGTCGCACTGGCCCTCGCGATCATGCTCGGCGTCGCCGTGGCCACCGCCGCCCGCCGCCTGCACGCGCCCCGCAGCGCGGTGCCGGTGCTGACCGCGGCGATCGTCTCCGGGCCGGTGATCGCCATGGCCGTGGTGTTCGTGACCGGAGCCATCACCTTCTCGCCCCGCTACGTCCTCGCCGTCGGCGGGATCGTGATCGGCAACGCCATGACGATCGCGACGCTGACCTCGCGCCTGTTCACGGCCTCGGTCATCGACCACTGGGACGAGGTCGAGGCGTGGCTCTCGCTCGGGGCCACCGGGCGGCAGGCGGTCGCCCGGCTCGCCCGCGACGCCGTGCACACGGCACTGGTGCCCAGCATCGACCAGACCCGCACGACCGGGATCGTGGTGCTGCCGGGCGCGTTCGTCGGCGCCGTCTTCGGCGGCGCGTCACCGCTCGAGGCGGGACGGTTCCAGCTCGTCGTGCTCGCGTCGATCCTGGCCGCCGGGGCGGTCACGGGGTCGCTCATCGCGTTCCGCGGTCATCTCGCGTCGACGCGGCCGATCGACCACCGCGCCTGACGCTGCCCCCTCGGGCTCTTGCCGGCCTCGCACCGCGGTGCCAGACTGAGCTGCCGAACCGAGCGCGCCCGCACCGTCGGGTGTGCACCGCCCCGGCAGGGGACGCCACGAGGGCGCCCGCCCGGACACCAGGACAGGAGGACGTGATGACCCGCATCGATCTCGGCCGCATGGCCGGCCACGCGCACCCGCATCCCTCCTGCCCCTGGAGTCCTCCGCATGTCCTGGTCCTCTGACCCGCACGCAGACCCTCACCGCACCACCGATCCCCAGCAGGTCCCCGACCTGCGCCATTTCTCCGAGCTGCGCCACTTCGCGGGCCTCACGCTGTCCTTCGACGACGACACCGGCGATGACCTCGCGCCCGGTCGACGCTGGTCCACCTTCAACGACGTCGAGCGCGGCTGCCGCGGTCCGGACCCCCGACCCGACTGGGTGATCGAGGACGCCGCCGCCGTCGACACCGAACTCGGCGTGCTCAAGACGGGCAAGGAGGCCGACGTCTTCCTGCTCGAACGGGCCACCGCCCACGCCTCGTGCCTGCTCGCGGCCAAGCGCTACCGGGCGGCTGAGCACCGCCAGTTCCACCGCAGCACCGTCTACACCGAGGGCCGCACCACCCGCCGGTCCCGTGACGCCCGAGCGCTCGAGACCGGGTCCACGTTCGGCCGGTCCGTGGCCGCCGCCCAGTGGGCCGGCGCCGAGTGGGCGGCGCTGCGCCTGCTGTACACCGAGGGCCTGCCGGTGCCGTACCCGGTGCAACTCGACGGGACGGAGCTGCTGCTCGAGTTCGTGCCCGACGTGGACGACCCCGACGGCGTCACCGCCGCGCCTCGGCTGCAGCAGGCGTCGGTACCCGCCGGCAGCGGCGGCACCGACCTGCTGTGGGACTGGTGGCACCAGACCCGCGACGTCCTGCTCGCCCTCGCCCGGCTCGGGCTCGCGCACGGCGACCTCTCTCCGTACAACGTGCTCGCCTCCGGGCGGCGGCTCGTCGTGATCGACGTCCCGCAGATCGTCGACACCGTCTCCAACCCGCGCGGAGCGGAGCTGCTGGCGCGGGACTGCACGACGATGGCGCGCTGGTTCGTCACCCACGGTCTGCCCGTCGACCCGGATGCCCTGGTCGCGCAGGTGCTCGCCGAACTGCGCTGACGGCGCCCGGCCCGGTTGTCGAGTGGACGGCTGTTGCACGCAACCGGCCCACACGACCGCTTCGTCCGTCCACTCGGCAGCGGCGGATCCTCGAGTGGACGGCTGTTGCACGCAACCGGCCCACACGACGACATCGTCCGTCCACTCGGCAGCGGCGGATCCTCGAGTGGACGGCTGTTGCACGCAACCGGCCCACACGACCGCATCGTCCGTCCACTCGGCAGCGGCGGATCCTCGAGTGGACGGCTGTTGCACGCAACCGGCCCGCACGACCGCATCGTCCGTCCACTCGGCGACAACCGCGCCGCTGACCGTGCCCGGACGTGCAGCAGGGGCGGCGCCGTCCGGCACCGCCCCTGCTGCACGTGGTCGTGGATCAGGCGTGCTGACCCTCGTGCTGGCCCTCGGCGGCCTCCTCGACGACCTTGGCGCTGAACGCCTCGAGGTCGTCGGGGTTGCGGCTCGTGGTCAGCCCCTGGTCGACGACGACCGTCTCGTCCACCCAGGTCGCCCCGGCGTTCTTCAGGTCGGTCTGCAGCGACGGGTACGAGGTGAGCTTGCGCCCCTCGACCACGCCCGCCTCGATGAGCAGCCACGGACCGTGGCAGATCGAGGCGACCGGCTTCTTCGCGTCGAAGAAGGCCTTGGCAAACGCCACGGCCGCCTGCTCGGTGCGCAGGGTGTCGGCGTTGACGACACCGCCGGGGATCACCAGGGAGGCGTAGTCCTCCGGCTTGGCGTCGGCGAGCTTGACGTCCACCGGGAAGGTGTCGCCCTCCTCGGTGTCACCGTTCATGCCCTGGACGGAGTCGTCCTTCGGGGAGATCAGCACCGGGGTGCCACCGGCGTCCTTCACCGCCTGCCAGGGGTGGGTCAGTTCGACCTGCTCCACACCGTCGGTGAGCAGGAACGCGATCTTCTTGCCGTCGAGCGTCTGTGCCATCTGGGGGTCCTCCCGTCGATCGGTACTGTCGTCGGCGCGCCACGGCGCCGGTCGCCCGGCATCGTGCGCGTCTATCGTCAGCCTACTGAGGATCGCCCGGACGGGCCAGCGGCGTTCCCTGCCCGCGAACAACGCTGCTGGTGAACGACCGGGCTCGCGATGAGCACTGCTGGCGAACGATCGGGTTCACGCCAGGAAGGTCGTGACGGTCCGGACGTGCAGGATCCCGGGTCGGGAGGCTCCGACCCGGGATCCCGGTCCAGCGATCGCGAAGCGGCGTTCGCGAGATGATCCGGCCTACTTCACGGCACCCGCGGTCAGGCCGGCGACGAAGCTGCGCTGCAGGAGCAGGAAGCCGACGACGACGGGGATCGACACCACGAGGGACGCGGCCATGATCTGGTTCCAGTACACGTTGGTCTGTGTCGAGTACAGCTGCAGGCCCACCGCGAGCGTGCGGTTGGCGTCCGTCGTCATCACCGACGCGAACAGCACCTCGCCCCACGACGTCATGAAGCTGTAGATCGCGACGGCCACCAGGCCTGGCCGGGCCGCCGGCAGCACCACGGTCAGCAGCGCCTTCATCGGCCCGCAGCCGTCCACGAGGGCGGCCTCGTCCAGATCCCGCGGGATGCCATCGAAGTAGCCCGCGAGCATCCAGATCGAGAAAGGCAGCGAGAACGTCAGGTACGTGATGATCAGGCCACCCCGCGTACCCACCAGCTGGATGCCGGTCAGGGTGTTGACGTTGACGAAGATGAGGAACAGCGGCAGCAGGAACAGCACGCCCGGGAACATCTGCGTCGAGAGCACCGTCGTCGAGAAGATGGTGCGCCCGCGGAACCGGTACCGCGAGACGGCGTAGGCCGCGAAGATCGCGATGATCACGCTGAGGATCGTGGCGATGCCGGCGACGATGACGCTGTTGAGGAAGTAGCTGGCCAGCGGGACGGTGTTCCACATGTCCACGAAGGGCGCGAAGGTCACCGTCGTCGGCAGCCAGGTGAAGTCGCCCTGCACGTCGGAGAGCGGCTTCATCGCCGAGGTGATCATGACGTACACCGGGACGACCGTGAAGACGGTCAGCACGACGATGACGGCGATCCGGAAGGTCCGGGCACCCGCGGTCTCACGCATCGTTCTTCGACCTCCGGTTCAGCACCAGCAGGTAGAGGCCGGTGACCACGAGCAGGAACAGGAGCAGCAGGACGGACATCGCGGCTCCGGAGCCGAAGTTCCAGGTGAGGAACGAGGCGTTGTAGATGTGGAAGGAGATCAGGTCGCCGGCGGGCGGCTGGGCGTTGCCGAACAGCACGAACGGGGTGTTGAAGTCGTTGAACGTCCACAGGAACATGACGAGCACGAGGACCATGTTGACGGGCCGCAGCATCGGCAGGGTGATCGAGCTCCACTGCCGGAAGGGGCGGGCGCCGTCGACGGCGGAGGCCTCGTAGACGTCGTCGGGGATGGACTGCAGGCCGGCCATCAGCATGAGGAAGGCGAAGGGCCACAGCCGCCAGACGGCGACGATGACGAGCGAGGTGAAGGCGTTGTCGCCGATCAGCCAGAACGGCTTGTCCCCGCCGAAGCCGAGGTTGTCGTAGAACAGGTGGTTCACCGCGCCGGTGTCCTTCTGCAGCATGAACTTCCAGGCGATGATGCCGGCGTACATGGGCAGCGCGTAGGGCACGAGGAACAGGGTGCGGAAGATCGCGCGGCCGCGGAACGGGCGCTGCAGCGCGACGGCGGCGGCCATGCCGAGCACCCAGGCGATGCCGACCACCAGCAGCGTGAAGGCGACGGTGATGCCGAAGGAGCGGAGCAGCCCGGCGCCGATGGCGCTGTTGAAGTCGAGGGCCACGGAGTAGTTGGTGCCGCCGACGAAGGGGGCGCGGCCCCAGTTGGCGATGAACGCCTTGGTCAGGCGCAGCAGGCTCATCCAGATGCCGGTGACCATGGGGATCACGTGGATGACGAGCTCGAAGACGATGGCCGGGGCCAGCAGGGCGTACGGGAGCCACCAGCCGGAGCGGCGGCGGCGCCGGCCCGTGGGGGTCACCGGTGGGGTGGTGGGGCTGGGGGTACTGGGGCGCAGCGCGGTCGCGGACACGCGGGCTCCCCCTTTCTCGATGGGGCGGACACCGTGGGCGGAACCCCGGTCATCGGACGGGGTCCGAGACCGGGAGGGGGCGGACCCGGCGTGGTGCCGGGCCCGCCCCATCCGTCATCCGGCCGAGGACACCTGGTCCTGAGCGGTCTGCAGGGCGCTCTTGATGTCGTCCGTGCTCACCGTGCCGCCGGAGGCGATCTTGGCGAACATGTCGTTCATGGCCTTGCCGACGGTGCTCTCGAACTGGTCCTCAGCGGCAACCAGCGGCAGCGGCTTCGACTTCGTCTCGTAGATGTCGGAGAAGATCTTGGCCTCCTCCGGGTTGTCCGTGAAGTTCGGCGTCTGGCCCTTGAGGACCGGCAGCGCGGTGAACTTCTTGTCCAGCGCGGCCTGCGTCTCCTCGCTGGTCATGAACTTGACGAACTTCAGGGCCGCGTCCTGGTTCTTCGTGTTCTTGAAGACGGACATGTTGATGCCGGCCACGTGGCTGGCGGTCTTCGTCGTGCTGTCGGCGGGAGCCGGGAACGGGATCACGCCGTACTCGGACGACTTCATGCCGTTCGCCTGGATACTGTTGTCCGCGTTGTTCTGGTTGATGATCATCGCGACCTTCCTGGTCGCGAAGTCGTTGACCGCCTTGACGCCGTTGTCGTACTGGGCGTTGGAGACGTTGACGACCTTGTCGGTCTGCATCAGGTCGAGGAACCGCTTGATGCCGTTGACGACGCCGTCGGAGGTGAAGGTCGGCTTGCCGTCCTTGTCGAACAGGTCGGCGCCGTTCTGCGCGGCGTTGATGAAGGCGAAGTGGGCGTTCTCGGTGTAGCTGCCCGCGGCGAGCGCGAAGCCGTACTGCTTGCCGTCGGTCAGCTTCTTGGCCGCCGCGACGAGCTCGTCCCAGTTGGTAGGCGGCTTGACGCCGGCCTTCTCGAGCATCGCCTTGTTGTAGTACAGGCCGTAGGCGAGGCCGTACAGCGGGACAGAGGTCGGGTCCTGGCCGGCCATGCCGCCGGTGTCCAGCGCCGTCTTGACGAACTTGTCCTTGCCGCCGATCGCATCGAGGGCCGACTGGTCGAATGGCATGAACGCCCCGGTGGACTGCAGCGAGGCGGCCCAGGTGTTGCCGATGTTCACGACGTCGGGCGCCTGGCCCGAGGTGACCGCGGTCTGGATGCGGGTCTGCAGGTCGTTCCAGCCGATGACCTCGAGGTTGACCTTGACGCCGGTCTGCTGCTGGAACTTCTGCAGCTGCGGGGTCAGTACCTCCTTGTCGTTGTCGAGGCTGGTGCCCTGGTTGGAGGCCCAGTAGGTGAGCGTGCCGCCGCTGCTGGCGCCGCCGCTGCTGCCACTGCTGCCACTGCCTCCACCGGCGGAGGAGTTGCTGCCGCTACCGCCACAACCCGTGGTGGTCAGAGCGAGCGCGGTGATCACGGCGCTCGCAGCGAGGATTCGAAGTTTCACTGCGGGACTTCCTTGTCTGTGTCGCATGTGTCGGCGTCATCGCGGACGGAGCCAGGAATGTGGCCTGCGCAACAACGTAGACGCACTAACGACGAGCGTCAATCAAAAGTTCGCAGCTTCTTGGTGAATCTGGAAGGAGGCTCGACAGTACCTGCATCGGCACGTGGACACGCCGGAGGAGCCGGGGTCACCGGCGGGGTGGAGCGGTGCCGTGCGGCGCGGGTCAGGCGTCGGCGACGAGGGCGCCGATGCGGTCCGGGGAGAGGACGTGGTCGATGATCATGTGGCTGGCGCCGAGCACACCGGCCCGGTCCCCGGCCATCGACTGGACGATGCGCAGCCGGGCGGTGGCGAGTGGGAGGGAGCGCTGGTAGACCATCTCGCGCACGCCGGCGAGCAGGTACTCGCCGGCCGCGGAGAGGCCACCGCCGATCACGATGACCGACGGATTGAGCAGGTTGACGCAGGTCGCGAGGACCTCGCCGATGTCGCGGCCGGCCTGGCGCACGGCCTGGACGGCGTCCACGCTGCCGTGGCGCACGAGGTCGAGCACGTCCTCCCCGCTCTCGGCGTGGACTCCGCCCGCGTCGAGGGCGGAGGCGACGGCCGGGCCGGAGGCGAGGGCCTCGAGGCAGCCGACGTTGCCGCAACGGCACAGCACGCCGTCGCCCCGGGAGAGCCGGACGTGGCCGATGTCCCCGGCCGTTCCGTCCGCCCCGCGCTGCAGCAGGCCGCGGCCGACGATGCCGGCGCCGATGCCGGTGGCGACCTTGACGAAGAGGAGGTTCTCCTCGATCGGCCAGTACCCGGCGCGCTCGCCCAGGGCCATGATGTTGACGTCGTTGTCGACGAGGACGTCCAGTTCGCCGCCGAGACCGAAGGACTGCTGCACGTACGCGGGCACGTCGAAGCCGTCCCAGCCCGGCATGATCGGGGGGTTGGCGGGGCGACCCGTGGAGTGCTCCACCGGGCCGGGCAGGCCGATGCCGATGCCGGCGAGTTCCCGCACGTCACGGCCGGCGCGCTCGAGCAGGCGGCGGGCCTGCTCGACGACGAGGTCCAGCACCGCGACGGGGCCGACGGCCACCTCGATCGCGGCACGGGACTCGTCCAGGACACGGCCGCCGAGGTCGGTCAGGGCGATCAGCACGTGGGTCGCGCCGACGTCCACGGCGAGCACGACGCGGGAGGATGCGGAGAAGGCGAACCGGGACGGGGGGCGACCTCCCGAGGAGACGGCCTCCCCGGCCGGTCCGATCAGGCCGCATGCCATCAGGGCGTCGATCCGGGTCGCGATGGTCGACCGGGCGAGGCCGGTGATCTCGGCCAGCTCGGCCCGGGTGCGCGCATGCCCGTCGCGCAGCACCTGGAAGAGTTCCCCGGCCCGCAGCGCGGTGCTGGCCGGGGCGGGAAGGACGGCGGTCGCGGAGAAGGCGAGTCCGCCGGGCACCGGCGGCCTCGTGCTGGCAACGAGCGGCGACGGCATCCCCCAGTGATAGCACGCCGCACTTCTGCCTGTCACATGATTGCTGACGTCGAATTTGTCACAGCTTTTGCTTGACCACCGTCAGAAGCTGGCTTAGGTTCGGTCGTGAGTTCGCTCAGCCGGGGACGCGGTCCTGCGTCCCCGTCCACCGCCAGGAGGCCCCTCGTGCGCTATGCCCTGCAGTTGTACACCGTCCGCGACGCCCTGTCGGCGGATCTGGCGGGCACCATCGCCCGCGTCGCCGAGATCGGCTACACCGCCGTCGAGCCCTACAACTTCGTCGCCACGGCCGACGCCCTCCAGGCCGCCTTCACGGAGCACGGCCTGACCGCTCCCTCGGGACACGCTCCCCTGCTCAGCGCCGACCAGGAGGAGATCTTCGCCGCCGCGAAGCAGCTCGGCATCGAGACCGTCATCGACCCCCACGTGGACCGCGCCCGCTGGCAGACCGCCGAGGACATCGCCGCCACCGCCCAGGCGCTCAACGCCGCCGCCGCGGCCGGCGCGAAGCACGGCATCCGCGTCGGCTACCACAACCACGAGTTCGAGCTGCAGTCCCGGATCGACGGGCGCTCCGGCCTCGAGGTGCTCGCGGAGCACCTGGATGACGCCGTCGTGCTCGAGGTCGACACGTACTGGGCCGCCGTCGGCGGCGAGGACCCGGTCGAGCTGCTGCGCCGGCTCGGGGACCGCGTCCGCTTCGTCCACATCAAGGACGGCCCGCTGACCACCGAGGACAAGGACCAGGTGGCCGTGGGCAGCGGCAAGATGCCCATCCGCGACGTCCTGGCCGCCGGCTCGTCCGTCGAGACCGCGGTCGTCGAGCTCGACGACTTCACCGGCGACATCTTCACCGCCGTCGCCGACAGCCTGGCGTTCCTGAACTCCGACACGAGCTCCGACGAGGCGCAGGAGGCCACCCGATGAGCGAGCAGACGAGCGCCACCGAGAAGCAGCGTTCTGCCCAGGGTTCCGGCCCGGTGGGTGTCGCCATCATCGGCGCCGGCGTCATCAGCAAGGAGTACCTGACCAACCTCACGCGGTTCCCGGACGTGCGGGTGCTCATGGTCGCCGACCTGTTCCCCGAGGTCGCCGCGGCGCGTGCCTCCGAGTACGGGATCGGCGCCTCCGGCAGCGTCGAGGACGCGCTGGCGCACCCCGACGTCGAGATCGTCATCAACCTGACCGTCCCGGCGGCGCACGTCGAGGTGGCCACCGCCGCCGTGCAGGCCGGCAAGCACGTGTGGAGCGAGAAGCCCTTCTCACTGGACCGGGAGAGCGGGCTCGGCCTGCTCAAGGCCGCCGACGCGGCGGGCGTGCGACTCGGCTGCGCGCCGGACACGTTCCTCGGCGCCGGCCTGCAGACCGCGCTGCGCACCGTCGCCCGTGGCGACATCGGCACCCCGCTGACCGCGCTGACGCTCATGCAGTCCCCCGGCCCCGAGTCCTGGCACCCGAACCCGGCATTCCTGTTCCAGGCCGGCGCCGGCCCGCTGTTCGACATCGGGCCCTACTACCTGACCACCCTGGTGCAGACGTTCGGTCCCATCGCGAAGGTCGGCGCGTTCGGCTCGCAGTCCCGCCCGTCCCGCACCATCGGCTCGGGCCCGAAGGCGGGCGAGGCCTTCGACGTCACCGTCCCGACCCACGTCAGCGCCATCGCCCAGTTCGAGGGCGGGGAGTCGTCGCAGAGCATCTTCAGCTTCGACTCGCCGAAGCAGAACGTGGGCGTCGTCGAGATCACGGGCACCGAGGCGACCATCGCCTTCCCGGACCCCAACATGTTCGACGGCGACATCGTCCTCACCCGCGTCGGCGCCGAGCCGGAGATCATCCCCGCCGTGGGCTCGACCTCCTCGCGCGGCACCGGGGTGCTCGAGATGGCGCGCGCCATCCGGGCCGGTGTCCCGCACCGGGCCCAGGGCGAGGCGGCGTACCACGTGCTCGACGCGATGGTCTCGATCGCCGAGTCCATCGAGACGGGGTCCTTCATCTCGCTCGAGAGCACCGCCGTCGCCGCCGAGCCGCTGCCGGAGGACTTCGACCCGACCGCGAAGACGCTCTGACCATGTCCGGGAACCGTTCCCGCCCGTTGGGGGTCGCCACCATCGGCTACGCCTTCATGGGCAAGGCCCACTCCCAGGCGTGGCGGAACGTGGCCAGTTACTTCGACGTGCCGGCGTTCGAACGCACGGTGCTCGTGGGCCGGGATGCGGACGCCGTCGCCGAGGCGGCCGCCCGGTACGGCTGGGCGGAGTCCGCAACCGACTGGCGCTCCCTGCTGAGCCGGGACGACATCGACATCGTCGACATCTGCACGCCCGGATGGCTGCACGCCGAGATGGCGATCGCGTTCCTCGAGGCGGGCAAGCACGTACTCGTCGAGAAGCCGCTGGCCAACTCGATGACCGAGTCCGCCGCGATGGTCGCCGCCGCCGAGGCGGCGGCGGCCCGCGGCGTCCGGTCGATGGTCGGATTCAACTACCGCCGGGTTCCGGCACTCGCCCTGGCCCGCGACCTGATCGGGCAGGGCCGCGTGGGCACCGTCCGCCAGGTGCGGGTGAGCTACCTGCAGGACTGGCTGGCCGACGAGACGGCACCGATGACCTGGCGGCTCCGCAAGGAGACCGCCGGCTCGGGGGCCCTCGGCGACATCGCGTCCCACGCCATCGACCAGGTGCAGTTCCTGCTCGGGGACACCGTCACCGACGTCTCCGGCCGGCTGCACACGTTCGTCCCGACCCGGAACGGGCCCGACGGCCCGGAGCCGGTGACCGTGGACGACGCCGCGTGGGCGACGCTGAGCCTGGCCGGCGGCGCCGTTGCCAGCGTCGAGGTCTCGCGGGTGGCGCTCGGCCGGAAGAATGCCCTCACCATCGAGGTGTACGGCAGCGAGGGCAGCCTCGCGTTCGACCTCGAGCGGCTCAACGAGCTGATGGTCCTCGACGGCACCGTGCCCGTCGAGCGGCAGGGCTTGTCCCGGGTGCTCGTCACCGAACCGGGGCACCCGTACCTCGACGCCTGGTGGCCACAGGGCCACACCATCGGGTGGGAGCACACCTTCACCCACCAGATCCGAGACTTCCTCACGGCCATCGACACCGGCGTCGCCCCGAGCCCGTCGTTCGCCGAGGGCCTGGCCGTCCAGCGGGTGCTCGCCGCGATCCAGGAGTCGGCGGCGGCGAAGAGCTCCATCGTCACCGTCGGCAGCATCTGAGTTCCGCTCCCCCTCGTCCGCTTTCGTCACCGCAGGAGGCACCGATGCCCCGCCCGTACACCCTGTTCACCGGCCAGTGGGCCGACCTGCCCTTCGAGGAGGTGGCCCGGCTGGCCGCGTCGTGGGGCTACGACGGCCTGGAGATCGCCGTCTCCGGCGACCACCTGGACGCGTGGCGCTGGGACGAGCCCGGCTACGTCGCGGGCAAACTCGCGGTGCTCGAGAAGCACGGCCTGAAGGTGTGGGCCATCTCCAACCACCTCAAGGGCCAGGCGGTGTGCGACGACCCGATCGACTTCCGCCACCAGGCGATCGTGGGACCGAGGGTGTGGGGCGACGGCGACCCCGAGGGGGTACGGCAGCGCGCCGCGGAGGAGCTCCAGCACACGGCGCGGCTGGCGAAGGCGCTCGGCGTGCAGACCGTCGTCGGGTTCACCGGCTCGTCCATCTGGCCGTACGTGGCGATGTTCCCGCCCGTCCCGGAGTCGGTGATCGACGCCGGCTACCAGGACTTCGCGGACCGCTGGAACCCGATCCTCGACGTGTTCGACGAGTGCGGGGTGCGGTTCGCGCACGAGGTGCACCCGTCCGAGATCGCCTACGACTACTGGACGACGGTGCGCACGCTCGAGGCCATCGGGCACCGCGAGGCGTTCGGGCTGAACTGGGACCCGAGCCACTTCATGTGGCAGGGCATCGACCCGGTCAGCTTCATCTGGGACTTCAAGGACCGGATCTACCACGTGGACTGCAAGGACACGAAGGTGCGGATGACCGGCCGGAACACCGTGATGGGATCGCACCTGCCGTGGGGCGACCCGCGGCGCGGCTGGGACTTCGTCTCCGCGGGCCGGGGCGACGTGCCCTGGGAGTCCGCGTTCCGCGCGCTGACCGCGATCGGCTACGACGGGCCGATCTCGATCGAGTGGGAGGACGCCGGCATGGACCGCCTCGAGGGCGCCCCCGAGGCGCTGGCCGCGCTGAAGACGTACGACTTCGCGCCGTCCACCCAGTCGTTCGACGCCGCGTTCAGCAACCAGAGCTGAGGCGCCGGGCGGGCGTGATCTGGGGACGCGCCCGCCCGGGCCTCGACCATGTCGCCCCGCCTGTTCGGTCGGTCTCACCAGATTCGGTCGCGATGCAGACGCTGCGGCGAGAATCTTTGTCGCCCGGATACTTCGGCATAGACAAGGCGTCTTCCGGTAGCCTCAGCGGCATCATGCGCAAAGCGGCGATGAGGAGGCGGCGATGTTTTCACTTACCGTAGCGGTCGTCAATTCGACGCCGGGCATCAGTTGGACGGTATGGCCCGTGTTGGCGCTCGTCGTCATCGTCGGAATTGGACTTTCCATCGCAAGGAAGAGGAAGAAGTAAAGCCAAACGGTAGGCGAGCCCAAGTCTGCTGCTCTATCGAACATGCGAGCAGACATGGCCGACCCCGGCGACCCCTCTACGAGCCGTTGTCCGCGTGAAGCAACTTTGCCACCGTGGGGTACTTCGCCGCCGTGTAGTCGCCCCAGCCCTGGGCCTTGTCCGCTGCTTCGACCTTCACCTTCTGGTACTCGGCGCGCGCCACAGGATCTGATCGCAGGCGATCGCGGAAGGCGAGACGTGCGGCCCACCTGGTGCCGTCGAAACCGACGACGTGAATGATGCAGTGTCGGGCAGTCCGGTCGGGCATGGAAAGCCAACAGTGACCAGGGCGAACCCCTTCCAGGTCGAATCCTGTGTCCGCGAGAGCAGCAGCAGTCCGCTGGACGTCCGCTTCGGCCACCCCCACGAGAACATCGACCACGTCCTTCGCCAGAATTCCCGGCACGGCCGTCGACCCGATGTGCTCGATGTGCGCATCGGGGACGATCCCCGCAACCACAGGGGCAATCGCCGCGTACCGCTCAGCCCACTCCGCGACGCGACTGGGCACCAGCTTCACCGTTTCACAGTCCTCCACGTCCCGATCTTGCCATCGCATGGCGGACAGACGGTCCTGCAGTAAAGACGCGGCTTCTCGACGCAGCGATCGACGCGGCGGCGCTCACGGCGCCTCGACGACGTCGGTCCGTCCCGCGGCAGCCGTCCCGGACGGGTCCGTCGACTCCCGCACCATCAGCTCCGGCGCGAACACGCGCGACTGGACCGACTCACCCCGCAGCGACCGGATCAGCAGGGTGGCGGCCTCCCGGCCGATCTCGGCCATCGGCGATCTCACGCTGGTCAGCGGTAACGGCAGCAGCGCAGCCAGCGGCGTGTCGTTGTAGCCGGCGACGGCGACGTCCCGGCCGATCTCCCGTCCCGCGGCGCGGACCGCCCCCATCGCCCCGATCGCGGTGAAGTCGTTGACGGCGAAGATCGCGGTCGGTGCCCGGCCCGGTGAGCGCAGCAGCGTCGCCGCGGCCGTCGCGCCCGCCTCGGCGTCGAACCCGGTCTGGATCACCCGCTCGGGCGGGACGGGGTGGCCGAGCTGCGCCATCCGCTCGACGAAGCCGGCACCGCGATCCGCGCTCGTGCTCGCCCACGGCCGGCCGCCAACGACGGCGCAGTCCGTGTGGCCGAGCGCCGAGAAGTGCTCGGCGACGAGCTGCCCGCCCCGGCGATCGTCGCCGGTCGAGCTGACGTGATCGCCGGAACGGCGGTTGACGAGGACCACCGGCACCGACCGCCGGCGCAGGCCGTCCAGGAACGTCGGGTCCAGGGTCGCGTCGCCGAAGATGAACCCGTCGACGCGCCGGCTCAGCGCCGCCTCCGTGAACTGCTCGCGCAGCTGCTGATCGTCCTGGCTGTTCGACACGTAGGTCGTGTAGCCCTCGGTCGCCGCCCGCTGCTGGAGCCCCTCGTACATCGTGGCGAGAACGAGGTCGGAGAGCCGGGGCACGATGACGGCGATCTCCTGGCTGTGCCCGGTCCGCAGGCGCAGAGCGGTCGGGTCCCGCTGGTAGCCGAGATCGCGCGCCACCGTGCGGATGCGCTCGGCCGTCGCCGCGCTCGCGGCACGCCGGCCGTCGTCCGCGGCATGGAGGACCCGCGACGCCGTGGAGATGTGCACCTGCGCCGCGCGGGCCACCTCGGCGAGCGTGGGCGGCGGCTTCTCCCGATCCAGCATGGGTCCAGCTTTCCTCATCCCTGCCGCCCCGATCAGCAGGCGGTGGACGGTCCTCCCTTGACACTCACGGCATTGGTGACTTGAATCATAGCCAAACGTTTGGACCAAACGATTGGGTAACGTGGATCTCGCTTCACCGACGACACCGTGGCCGGACACAGCGGCAGCGCACAGCGTGCGGTTGGCGCACGAGCGAGCCGACCTCAACGCCTTCGTGACCGTCGTCGAGCACCCCGCACCGCCGTCGGACGGCCCGCTGCACGGCCTGCCGTTCGCGGCGAAGGACGTCATCGACACCGCCGGCGTCCTCACGACGCGCGGCTCGAGGCACTTCGCCCACCACGTCCCGACGGACGACGCCGCGTGCGTCGACCTGCTCGTGCGCGCCGGTGCCGTTCTGGTGGGCAAGACGACGACGCACGAGTTCGCCAACGGCCCGATCGGGGACAGTGCCCTCAACGGCGCCGCACGGAACCCGCACGACCTCGAGCGGGTCACCGGGGGCTCGAGCGCCGGCAGCGCGGCAGCCGTCGCTGCGGGCATCGTGCCGTTCGCGCTCGGCACGGACACCGGGGGCTCCGCCCGCATCCCGGCCTCCCTCTGTGGTGTGGTCGGGTTCAAGCCGACGTTCGGGCGGTTGTCCACGCGCGGCGTCTTCCCCCTGGCGCCGAGCTTCGACACGGTCGGGTTCCTGACCGACGATCCCGCCCTCCTCGCCCGGGCCTGGAGCCTCGTCGACCTCGCACCCGCCGGGCGTCCGGCCACCCGGGTCGGACGCCTGACCGGCGAGGGGATCTCCCCCGTCCACCCGGCCGTCGACGGCGTCGTCCGTCGTTTTCTCGACCCGCTCCGGCCGGTCGAGCTGTCCCTGCCCGAACTCGGCCGGACGTGGGAGATCTACCGCCGCATGCAGGGAGCCGAGGCCGGTGCGATCCACCGCGAGCGCCTCGCGACGGCTCCGGAACTCTTCCAGCCCGACGTCCGGGACCGGCTCGAGGCCGGCGAGGCGGTGCGGGGGTGGGAGTACGTCGCCGCTCTCGATCTCCAGCGGCGCCTCCAGGACGACCTGCTGGCCGTGTTCGACGACGTCGACGTCCTCGCGCTGCCCACGACGCCGATCACCGCTCCCCTGCTCGGCGCCACCGACGTCGACCTCGCCGGCCGCCGGGTTCCCGTGCGGGAGGCCCTCCTGAGCCTGACCCACCCGTGGAGCGTGCTCGGCTGGCCCGCCGCCAGCGTCCCCGCCGGGACCGTCGCGGGCCTGCCGGTCGGCGCGCAGTTCGTGGCCGCCCCCGGACGGGACGCGACCCTCATCGATTTCATCCGCCGGGTGTGCACGACGACACCCGAACAACCGCAGGAGACCCACCATGACTGACGCCAGCCCCGACGCCCACCCGCAGACCCCGGCACCGATGAGCCCACTCTCGGTGGCCGCCGTCCAGTTCGACATGCCGGTGGGCATGGAGAACAAGCAGGCCAACGTCGACCGGACCGTCACCCTGATCAACGAGGCCGCTGACGCCGGTGCCCGGCTGATCGTGCTGCCCGAGCTCTCCAACACCGGTTACTCCTTCGCCACCCGCGCCGAGGCGTACGAGCACGCCGAGCCGGTGCCCGGCGGCCCGACCTGCGAGGCGTGGACGGCGCTCGCCCGGGAACGGGACCTCTACATCGCCGCCGGGATCACCGAGGCCGACGGCGTCCACCTGTACGACACCGCCGTCCTGATCGGCCCCGACGGCTACATCGGCCGCTACCGCAAGACCCACCTGTGGAACCGGGAGAAGCTGGTCTTCGAGCCCGGCAACGAGGGCATCCCGGTGTTCGACACCCCGATCGGACGCATCGGGCTCCTCATCTGCTGGGACATCTGGTTCCCCGAGGTGGCGCGCATTCTCGCGACGCAGGGCGCCGACGTCATCTGCTCGGTCAACAACTGGGTGTTCACCCCGCCCCCGCTGTTCGACGAGACCGGCAAGGCCATGGCCACCTACCTGACGATGGCGGCGGCCCACCAGAACTCGGTCTACATCGTCGCCGCGGACCGGGTAGGCGAGGAGCGGGGGGCCAAGTTCCTCGGCTGCTCCGTGATCGCCGGCCTGAACGGCTGGCCGATGGGCGAGGTCGCCGGCGCGACGGAGGAGACCATCCTGTACGCCGACATCGACGTCGTGGGTGGCCGCTCGGCCGTCATCTGGAACGAGCTGAACGACCTGCCGCGGGACCGCCGCGTCGACCTCTACGACCCCCTGCTGGGCTACTCGGGGACGGTGCGTCCCCGATGAGCACGACGTCCACGCGCGCACCCGCCCTGTCCCGCGGCCGGGGGGCCGCCCTCTGGCTCGGCGGACTGGGCCTGCTCGTCGTCGTCGGACTGCTGATGTGGGCGCTGTCCGCGGTCACCGGGGCCGGCGCCTGGCCCGCGTACGCGGTGTGGTCGGAACGCGGCAACCCGCTCCGGTGGCTGATGTGGGTGGTCGGCGACTCGAACGAGGCGCAGTTCTACAAGAGCTCGATCGGCGCCGTCGGCCTCACCGCCGGAGTGCTGGTGGCGACCGTGCTGCTGCGCGCGCGACGGCGGGCCGCCGGATTCCCCATCGCGTACGGGACCGGCCTGATCGGGCCCATCCTCGGCGCCTCCTGGCTGTCCCTCGTCCTCGCCAACGTGGCGTGGCAGTGGACCATCGACGCCGCGTTCCCGTGGCAGCCCACCTTCGTCACCTTCGTCTCGGTGCCGACCGCCATCGTCCTGATCTACGGGAAGGGCTGGCGGACCGTGCTCACGGCGGCCGTCCTCGGCGCGGTACTGACGACGCCCATCGCGATCCTCGTCGTCGACTTCGTCTGCACCCCGCTCGCACTGCCCGCCATCGTCGGCAACGTCACCGGCATGTGGGGCGGTGGGCTGATCGCCTTCGCCCTCTGCCGGGCGCTGCCGTGGATGCGGCTGCCCGAGCCCGCGCCGGACGACCCCGAGGGCGGCCCGCGACCCCCGGAGGGCGACTTCCGTACCCCGCAGTGGGTGGTGCGGCGGGCGCTGGCCGACTTCACCGAACCGCAGTTCTACGGCAACGAGTGGACGTCGCTCGGGCTGATCGCGGGCACGATCCTCGAGTTCTGCCTCAACCCCACGTCGCCCATGTACGGCTCCGGGAGTCTCCCGGCGGTGCTGATGGCCCAGTTCATCGCCACCGTCCTCGGGGTGCTTCTCTACCGGCGGCAGTGGGAGGCGGCGGGCTTCTACCCGACGTTCATCCCGATCGTCTCGGTCGCCCCGGCCCTCGTCCTGACCTTCGGCCCCAGCCCGCTCGTCATCGTCGTCGCCGGGGTGCTGGGGGCGCTGATCGCGCCACCGCTCGGCGCGTGGCTCTCGCGGGCACTCCCGTCCGACTTCCACCCCTACATCGCGTACGTGGGCGCGATGACCATCTCGGTGGCCGTCCTGGTGCCGTTGCTGAAGCTGGTCCCCGGCTTCACCCCCGTGTCCTGACCCGGAACGATGCCGGCCGGATCGTCATCGAATCGTGACGCGGCATCGAACTATCAGTGGGCTTATGATGTCATGCTGAGCGGATGGGGAGTTCGGATGATGCCGTCGTCTCCCGCGACGACCACCTCGCCGGCCTCCTGGCCGCGGTGGCGCGCGGGGATCGTGATGCCTTCAGCGCGCTGTACGACGCGAGCTGTGGCCACGTCTTCGCCGCGATCCGCACGGTCATCGCCGGCGATCTTCACCGTGAGCACGTGCTGCACGAGACGTACCTGTCCATCTGGCAGCACGCCCCGGCCTGGGACGCCGCCCACGGTACCGCGATGAGCTGGTGCCTCATGCTCGCCCGCCGGTGCGCCGCCGCTGGTCGTTCGGACCCGGAGACCCCCGCGGCCTGACGGCGTCCTACCGATCGGCCGCGGGGTTCGCCCGAACGCCCGTTGGGGCCGCCGGTTCAGAGCGCGCGCTTGATGCTCTCCACGACCGCAGCCGAGCCCTCCCGGCCGATGCGGGTGGGCAGCAGCGGGTAGACGTGCACCTGCCCCGCCTTCTCGTGGACCGTGATCTCGACGCCGGCGTCCCGTGCCTTCTTCTCCAGCAGGTGGACGTCGGGGTTGAGCACGTCCCGCGAGCCGATGAAGACCGTCAGCGGGCCGAGGCCCGTGAGGTCGCCGAACAGCGGGCTCACCGCCGGGTCGGTCATCGGCAGGTCACCGCGCCACGCCTCGGCGAACACCGTGGCGCCCTCGGTGCCCAGCCACGGGTCGGTCGGCTGCACGTCGGGGATCTGCGGGTTGCTGAACGTCAGGTCGAGCGCGGGGGAGATGAGGGTCGTCATCGGCAGGCGGACACCGTCGTCCCGCAGCTGCAGGGCGGCGGAGAGGGCGATCTGCCCGCCCGCGGAGTCACCGGCCAGGCACGTCGGCCCGTACTTCTCGAGATCGGACCGGACGAGTTCGACGACCCGGTCCCGGGTCTCCCCCGCCGTCCCGTAGGGCACCAGTGGGTAGATCGGCACGGTGACGGCGACGCCTGCCTCGGCCGCGATGTCCGCGATGAGGCGCCAGTGGAAGCCCACGATCTGGTTGACCCAGCCACCCCCGTGCGCATACACGACGCTGCCGGCCGGCCGCGGTGTCGCGGTGGGCGTGACGGTGTACACCGGCCAGTGCCGATCCTGGACGACGTCGACGCGGACGTCGCTGCGCAGGCGCTTCGGCGGCCCGTAGGCGGCCGGGCGCAGGACGTTGTCCTCCAGTCGCTTGCGGGCGCCGGCGGCCGTGACGAACGGCTTGTTCGCCCCCGCCAGGCGCAGCAACGGGGAGACGAGGGCATCGGGCAGTGTGACCATGGACGAAGCGCTCCTGACTCGGGAGGACCGAACTCGTGAAGACCGACGGATCGGCCGGTGGACCGGCGCTGACGCCCGTCGGAAATGCCTGGTGACCAGCACCGATGCGCTCACGCTACCCCGCGCAACTGTCGGTTCCCGTGGAGCACCCCGTGCCGACCCGCGGAGCCTCCTGTGCTATCCCGCGGAGGCGAGCGTGAACGGCAGCACCGCGCCGGCGCCGGCCCGGCGCAGGTCCCGCGCCGCCACGGTGAGGGTCCACCGGGAGTCGACCAGGTCGTCCACGAGCAGCACCGGCTCTCCGTCCAGCTCCGCGAGCGCCGCGGCGAGCTCGGGGGTGACGACGTGGCCACCCCACACCCCGGCGAGCCGGAACGCGCTGTTGCCACCCGGGCGGGACGCCGGGTGCCCGTCCCGCACCGGCATTTCCCCCAGGTAGCGCAGGCGGCCCACCTCGGCCAGCCCGCGCGCGAGGGAGGTGATCAGTTGCGGCTGTGTCCGGGAGCCCAGCGCGACGACCCCGGCCGGCCGGCGTGCCCAGCCCCACTCGCGGAGCACGCGGACGCAGGCCTTCCCGAGGTCGGCGGGCAGCTCGCCGTCACGCGGAGCGGGAAGGGTCGAGTCGGCCTCGCCCGACTCGACGGGACGCGCGTCGAACACCTCTCGCAGCCGGCCGCCGAACCCGAGGTCCGACAGGCGCGCCAGTGCCCGCCCGGGCTCGGCCCGCTCCGCCTCGGGGATCTTGCCCTTGACCGGCGAACCCTCGTCGTCGGTGACGCCGAGCCGGTCCATGCCCGACGGCCAGGTGGTGCGCGGTTCGATCTCGACGCCGGCCGCGGCCAGGGCACCGGCGGCGCGCTCGGTGCTGCCGGCATCGACGGCGGCCGGGTACCAGGGTGCGGTGCACCGGTCGCACCGGCCGCAGGGGGCGGCGTCCTCGTCGTCGAGCTGCCGGGTGAGGAACTCCATGCGGCAGCCGGTGGTGCGCTCGTACTCGAGCATCGCCTGCTGCTCGGCCTTGCGGGCGGCCGAGATGGCGGCGTACCGCTGCTCGTCGTACACCCACGGCACGCCGGTGGCCTGCCAGCCGCCGGCGACCTTCTCGATCGCCCCGTCGACCGCGAGCACCTTGAGCAGCAGCTCGAGCGGGGTGCGCCGCAGGTCGACCCGGGCCTCCAGCGCGGGCACGCTGAGCGCGCCCCCGGCGTCGGTGAGCTCGGCGATGACGGCCTCGGCCTTCTCGCGGCGCGGCATGGATGCGGTGGCGAAGTACTGCCAGATGTTCTCGTCCTCGATGCCGGGCAGCAGCAGCACGTCCGCATCCGCCCCGGACCGGCCGGCACGGCCGACCTGCTGGTAGTACGCCACGGGCGAGGACGGGGCGCCGAGGTGGATGACGAACCCCAGGTCCGGCTTGTCGAAGCCCATGCCGAGCGCGCTGGTGGCGACGAGGGCCTTGACCCGGTTGTCCTTGAGCGCGTCCTCCAGTTCCTGCCGGTCCGCGGGGTCGGTGCGGCCGGTGTAGGCGCGCACGTCGTACCCGGCGGCGGCGAGGGCGCGGGCGGTGTCCTCGGCGGCCGCCACGGTCAGGGCGTAGATGATGCCCGATCCCGTCAGGTCCCCCAGGTGCTGGAGCAGCCAGCCGAGCCGGTCCGTGTTGTTGCCCAGCCGCAGCACCCCCAGTCGCAGGGATCGGCGCGCGAGCGGGCCGCGGAGGGTGAAGACGCCGTCGTCGGCGCCCGCACCCCGGGGTGAGGCGGCAGCGCCGTCGAGCAGCCGCACGTCCAGCTGCTCGGCGACGTCGGCGACCACCCGGGCGTTCGCCGTCGCCGTCGTGGCGAGCACCGGCACACCGTCGGGCAGCTCGGCCAGCAGGTCCCGGATGCGGCGGTAGTCGGGCCGGAAGTCGTGGCCCCAGTCGGAGATGCAGTGGGCCTCGTCGATGACGACGAGCGCGCACCGGCGGATCAGGTCCGGCAGCTGCTCGGCCCGGAAGCGCGGGTTGGTGAGCCGTTCGGGCGAGATGAGCAGGACGTCGACGTCGTCGGCCGCGAGCCGGCCCGAGATGTCGGACCACTCGGTGGCGTTCGCGGAGTTGATCGCCACCGCACGCACGCCGGCGCGCTCGGCCGCGCCGATCTGGTCCCGCATCAGGGCCAGCAGCGGGGAGACGATGAGCGCCGGACCGGCCCCGCGACGGCGCAGCAGCAAGGACGCGAGGAAGTAGACCGCGGACTTGCCCCACCCGGTGCGCTGGACGACGAGGGCGCGCCGGTGATCGGCCACCAGCGCCTCGATCGCCTCGTACTGCCCGGGGTGGAAGCCGGCGTCGGGGTTGCCGGTGAGGGCGTGCAGCACCTCGAGCGCCTCGGCGTACAGCCCGCGGTCGCGGACGGTCGGCTCGTTCTCGTCGAGCGCGGTGGTGCTGTCGGTCTGCGGGGTCGGGCTCATGCTCCCAGCCTCTCAGGTCCCTCCGACAGTTCGCTCGACGGGCAGCAATCGGGCGCCCGGGCGAGCAGCCGCCAGCGCCGCAGCCGACCCGGCGTCAGGCGCCGGGCAGCAGCTCGTCGATCAGGGCATCCACGCGGCGACCGATGTCGTCGCGCACCAGCCGCATCCGCTCGATGCCGTCGATCCCGCGGATGGACGGTTCGTCGGTGTCCCAGGTGACGATCGTGCCGCGCATCCCCTCGACGGGCTCGACCACGGCCTCCCGGCCGAGCACGACGACGCGATCGGCCCGCCGCAGCAGCGCCGGGTCGAGCGACTTGGGGTACTCGCCGGCGACGGAGGCACCGGCCTCCTCGAGGGACTCGCGCGAGAGGCCGTTCAGCTCCGTCCCGGGCCGGACTCCGGCGGAGTGGATCTCGAGCGCCTCACCGGCGTCGCGGCGGGCGAGGGCGGCGGCCATCTGCGACTTGCCGGCGTTCTTCACGCAGACGAAGACGACGCAGGGACGGTCAGCGGGCACGGTGTCCTCCGGGACGGCGGCAGGGGGGGGGGGACGGGATTCACCGTACCGGCCGCAGCGACTTGATGACCTTCATGGGGAACCGGGACGTGACCGTCTGGATGCCGGCGATGGTCATGATCCGGTTGCGGATGAACGCCTCGTAGGCCGCCAGGTCGGGGACGGCGACCCGGATGAAGTAGTCGGGCGAGCCGAAGAGCCGGAACATCTCGAGGACCTCGTCCATCTCCTCGACGGTCTGTTCGAAGTGGTCGACGGTCGCCAGGTCGAACTGCTGGAGGGCGACGTCGAGGATCACCTCGAACCCCTCGCCGAGGGCCGACGGGTCGATGTCGGCGCCGTAGCCGAGGATCACGCCGTCCTCCTCGAGCCGCTGCACGCGGCGCAGGCACGGACCCGGCGTGAGGCCGACGCGGTCGGCGAGGGCGACGTTCGAGATGCGTCCGTCGTGGCGGAGGATGTCGATGATGGCGCGATCGATGCGGTCCATGCCAGATCATTGCACGATCAGTCGATCAGTCGACCGAATCGGCAACCCGGTGGCAGGCGGATCCTGAGATCATGGTGGAGTGACGGAGACGATCGAGGTGGCGCCACCACCGACGCGGCGCCGGCAGATCGCGGCGGGCGTGCGGGACTCCCTGGCCGCGGGTCTCGGGATGTACCCCATCGGTATCGCCTTCGGGGTGCTGGTCATCCAGGCCGGACTGCCCTGGTGGCTCGCGCCGGCCCTGTCGACCTTCGGTTTCGCCGGTTCCCTCGAGCTGCTGATGATCACGATGATCACCGCGGTGACGCCGCTCGCGACGATCGCGCTGACCACGTTCCTCGTCAACTTCCGGCACGTCTTCTACGCCTTCACCTTCCCGCTGCACGTGGTGCGCAACCCGGTGGCGCGCACCTACTCGATGTACGCCCTGATCGACGAGGCGTTCGCGGTGACCGCGGGACGGCCGCGCGGGTGGACGTCCTGGCGCCTGGTGTCGATGCAGGTCGCGTTCCAGACGTACTGGGTGGGCGGCGGGCTGACCGGCGTCGCACTCGCCCAGCTGATCCCGTTCCGGATCGCCGGCCTCGAGTTCGCGCTCTGCGCCCTGTTCATCACCCTGACGCTCGACGCGTGCCGCACCCGCCGGGAGGTGCCGTCGCTGCTGCTGGCCGGCCTCAGCTTCGCGGCTGCCGTCGTGCTGGTCCCGGACTCGGCGCTGTTCGCCGGGCTGATCGGCTTCGTCGTCCTGCTCGTCATCCGCTACACGGTCGGCCGGGCGCGGTCGATCCGGGACGCGCCGAACCCGGGACCGGGGGCGGCGTCGTGAACGCCGGCGCGCTGAACGGTTGGTACGTCGCCGGTGTCCTGACGATCATGTTCGCCATCACCTTCACGCTGCGGGCGCTGCCGTTCGCCCTGCTCAAGCCGCTGCGCTCCTCGCGATTCGTGCAGACGATGGCGGTGTGGATGCCGGTCGGGATCCTCGGGGTCCTCGCCGCGGTCACGTTCCGCTCGTCCGCCGGGCACGACACGGCGTCGCTGTTGAGCGGGCTGGTGGCCGCCGTCGTCACCGTCGTCGTGCACCTGGCATTCGGGCGGCGGACGCTGCTGAGCGTCGGCCTCGGCACGGCGACCTTCGCCGTGCTGGTCAACGTCGCCGGGATGGCCTGACCGGCACCCGACGTCGGCCGCGGCCGGCGCCGGGCACCTCGCTCAGACCGTGAGTGCGGCCTGCTCCCGGGCCTCCATCGCATCCCACGCGAACGAGGCCAGCCAGTGCGTCGAGTAGTACTCCTCGCCGACGCTCGCGGCGAGACCGGCCGCGAGCAGCGGCTCGACCGCCGGCTCGATCAGCTCGACCAGACCCCCCGCCACGCCGGCACCCCGCAGCGCGTCGACGACGCGGCGCGCGGACCCGGCACGCGAGAGATCCAGCCCGAACAGGTGCACCTGCTGCGGGTCGTTCTCGTCCCGCACGACGGCCGGGGCCAGCACCTCGTCGCCCGGCTCCAGCGCCGAGAAGAAGCCCTCGGCCCAGGCGGCGAACTCGGTCGCGGGAAGCACGGCCCGCATCAGGTCCGCCTCGGCGAAGCCGGCCGAGAGGAAGTCGTGCCCGCTGCGCTCCCACCCGAACGGCCAGCCCGCGTCCGCCCCGAACCACGCGCGCGCCGTGCGCGACACCGTGTCCTCGAGTCCCGTCCGACCGAGCACCCGCGCGGCGTCGAGCGCGAGCAGCAGCCCGAACGCGGAGTTGGAGTGCACGCCGTGGCGCACGGGGTAGGCCGCGTTCTGGACCCACCGGGTCGTCAGGTCCTCCAGGACGTCGATGAACGGCGTGAACCCCGGCGCGAGGGCACGAACCGCGGGCGCCTCGGACGTCGAGACCTCGGCCGCGAGCCGGAAGCCCCACGCCCACCCGTACGGCCGCTCGTAGTGCGGCGTCGCGGCGAGGTACTCGGCCTCCTGCGCCAGGTGGGGGCCGGTCAGGTGGGCCTCGAGAATGCCGGTCAGCTGCGCCGCGAGCCCGTCGTCGAGCGCGTCCGAGGTCGTCGCCGCGTACGCGGCCAGGCGCGCCGCCAGCCAGTGCATGTGCACCGACGAGTGCCAGTCGTAGGACGTCGCGAACGCCGGGTGCAGCTCGACGGGCAGCGCCCGGTCCTCGGGGCCCAGGGCCGTGTGCTGGGCGGCGTACGGGTACTCCCGTTCGAGGTTGCCGATCACCACCCGCGCGAAGTCGGACGCCCAGGCGGAACGATCGAGGGACACGTCAGAACGCGACAAAGTACATCACTCCCATGTTGACGACGAGCAGGATCCCGGCGGTCGGGAGCTGCGCCTTGATCGGCCCGTACTTGTCCCGCATCTCGAGCAGGGCGGCGGGCACGAGGTTGAAGTTGGCGGCCATCGGGGTCACGAGCGTCCCGCAGAACCCGGCGAGCATGCCGATCGCGAAGACGGCCGCGGGGTTGCCGCCGAAGCCCTGCACGAGGACGGGCCAGCCGATCGCCGCCGTCATGATGGGGAACGCCGCGAACGCGTTGCCCATGACGATCGTGAAGATGGCCATGCCGGCGCAGTAGACCACGACGGCAGCGAGCAGGGAGCCGGCCGGCAGCACGGTCTTGGCGATGGTGCCGACCGCGGTGCCGACGCCGGCCTGGGTGAAGACGATGCCCAGCGTCGAGAGCATCTGCGGAAGCAGCGCGGCCCAGCCGATCGCCTGCAGCAGCCGGCCGCCCTCGCGCAGCGGCGTCGTCACGGGCCGGGGCGGGCGCAGGACGAGGACGGCGACGACGACCGCGAGGACCGCGCCGATCCCCAGGCCGGTCAGCGTGGCACTGCCCTCGGCGAGCAGCGGCTTGCCGCCGATGCGGATGAGCGGGCCGAGCGTCGCGACGAGGACGGCGACGACCGGCACCACGAGGGCGGGGACGAACAGGCGGTTGCCGAACCGGGTCGCGAAGTCCTCCCGTTCCTCGGGCGAGGACGTCGCCAGCACCGACGGGGCGGCCTCCCGTCCCGGACCGGCCACCCGCGGGATGGCCGACGTCGGCGTCGCCGGACCGGTGGGCTGCCCGGCCCCGGCGCCGGCGACGGCAGAGGTGCGCGTCCTGCTCGTCGTGCCGGTGAACCCGAAACCGGCCAGGGCCACCATGACGAGGACCGCGATGCCGAGCACCCACGCGGGTGCCGACTTGGCCGCGACGAAGGTGCCGTAGAAGAAACTCAGCCCGAGCACACCCCAGAACGCGGCGTTGCCGAGGCGCTTCGCGTGGCCGGCGTCGAGCAGGATGAGGACGGAGACCGCCACGAAGAACGCGCCGATGAGCCAGTAGAGCCATTCGTTGGTGATCATGCCGCGCCTCCCGTCGTCGCACGCGCCCCGGAGCCGGCGGACTTCGCGAGGTCGGCCGCCATCCGGTCGAGCCGGCGGTCGAGCAGCAGCAGGCGTGTCCCGTGGATCAGCAGCGCCGCGACACCGGTCGGGATCGCCCACAGCGCCAGGTTGATGGGCTCGAGCGTCAGGTGGTACGAGGTGTCGACGAACGTGGTGATGAGCAGGATGGAGCCGACGGCGACGAAGATGTCCTCGCCGAAGAACACCCCGACGGTGTCGGAGGAGGCCGAGAACCCCTTGACCTTCTCGCGCATCCGCTCGCTGAGGGTTCCGTACCGCTTGGTCGCGGCACCCTCGGCCATCGGGTAGACCAGCGGCCTGACGGTCTGCGCCGGTCCGCCGATGCTCATCAACCCGACCGCGGCGGTGACCTGGCGGACCGCGAGGTACGCGGCGAGCAGGCGCCCCGTGGTGAGCCGGTCCAGCTTCGCGATGAGGCGCTTGGCCTGGACCTGCAGGCCGTAGCGCTCGATCAGCCCGATGACGGGCAGCACGAGCGCGAAGGTCGTCACGGACCGGCTCGAGGCGAAGCCGTTGCCGAAGGCGTCGAGGATGCCGACCGGTCCGATCCCGCCGATGAGGGCGGTGACGATGCCGGCGACGGTGACGACGAGCAGGGCGTTGACGCGGAGGGCGAAACCGACGATGACGACGGCGACGCCGATGAGGACGAACATGCGATTCCCTCCGAGCGGCGGACAAAGCAGGCCAGCTTGCCAGCATCGTCCGATTGTCGTCCCAGCTCAACCCCTGTCGCGTGGGGACTCTCCCGCTTATACCCCATGGGGGTATAGGGTAGACGCCATGAACCACGACCTGCACGCCGGTTCCGCCCTCGACGATCCGCGTACCGCTGCCGCTCCGCCCGAGCATGACCGAGCGAGCCACGAACAGCACCGGCACGAGGGCCACGAGCCCGACGCGCACGGCGGTCACGGCGGTCACGCCGGACACGGCGATCACGTCACCCAGTTCCGCCGGCTCTTCTGGATCATGCTCGTCCTCGCCGTGCCGGTCGTCGCCTTCAGCGGCATGTTCGCCCACCTGCTCGGCTACCACCTGCCCGATGCCGCGTGGGTGCCGTGGGTCTCCCCCGTGCTCGGCACCGTGCTCTACGTCTGGGGTGGCCGGCCGTTCCTCACCGGTGGCGTCGCGGAGCTGCGGTCTCGCCGGCCCGGGATGATGCTGCTGATCGCCCTCGCCATCACCGTCGCGTTCCTCGCGTCGTGGGGCGCGAGCCTCGGCGTGCTGGACGTGCAGTTGGACTTCTGGTGGGAGCTCGCGCTGCTCGTCGTCATCATGCTGCTCGGCCACTGGATCGAGATGCGGTCCCTGGCCATGACGACGTCGGCCCTGGACTCCCTCGCCGCGCTGCTGCCGGACGCGGCCGAGAAGATCGTCGGCGACGAGGTCGTGCCGGTCGCCCCGGACGAGCTCGCGGTCGGGGACGTCGTGCTCGTGCGTCCCGGAGCCGCGGTGCCCGCCGACGGGCGGATCGTCGACGGCACCGCCAGCATGGACGAGTCGATGGTCACCGGCGAGTCGACGCCGGTCGAGCGCTCGACCGGTGACCGCGTCGTCGCCGGCACCGTCGCCACCGACTCGGGGCTGCGCGTCGAGGTGACCGCCACCGGGGACGACACGGCGCTCGCCGGCATCCACAAGCTCGTGGCCGACGCGCAGAACTCCACCTCCCGCGCCCAGCGGATCGCCGACACCGCCGCCGCCTGGCTGTTCTGGTTCGCGCTCGGCTCCGCGGTGCTCACGGCACTCGTGTGGGTCGCGCTCGGGATGCCCGACGACGCCGTCGTGCGCACCATCACCGTTCTCGTCATCGCCTGCCCGCATGCTCTCGGCCTGGCCATCCCCCTCGTCGTCGCGATCGCGACGGAACGGGCGGCGCGCGGCGGTGTGCTCGTGACCGACCGGCTGGCCCTGGAGTCGATGCGCACCGTCGACACCGTCCTGATGGACAAGACCGGTACCCTGACCCGCGGCGAACCGACCGTCACCGTCGTCGCGACGGTGTCCGGAGCGGACGAAAGCCGGTCCCGGGACGACGTGCTCGCAGTCGCCGCCGCAGCCGAACGGGCGAGCGAGCACCCGCTGGCGAAGGCGATCGTCCGCGCCGCGGAGGACCGGGGGATCGACGTCCCGACGGCGGACGGCTTCACCTCCTCCCCCGCCGTCGGTGTGCGGGCCACCGTGGACGGCGACGTCGTCGAGGTCGGCGGCCCGCGCCTGCTCGAGCAGGGCGGCCTCGAGGAGCTGGCGGACACGGGCCGCTGGCACGACGAGGGGGCCATCGTCCTGCACGTCGTCATCGGCGGCCGGGTGGCCGGGGCGCTCCGGCTGGCCGACGAGGTGCGACCCGAGTCCCGCGAGGCCGTCGACGCGCTGCACGCGGCCGGCATCGAGGTCGTCATGGTCACCGGCGACGCCCGGGCCGTGGCCGAGACCGTCGCCCGCGACCTCGGCGTCGACCGGGTGTTCGCCGGCGTGCGGCCGGAGGACAAGGCCGCGACCGTCACCGGGCTGCAGCGCGAGGGTCGTCGCGTCGCCATGGTCGGCGACGGCGTCAACGACGCTCCCGCGCTCTCGGCGGCCGACGTCGGGATCGCGATCGGGGCCGGCACCGACGTGGCGATCGCCTCGGCCGGCGTCATCCTCGCCTCCTCGGACCCGCGCTCGGTGCTCTCCGTCATCGCGCTCTCCCGGGCCGCGTACCGGAAGATGAAGCAGAACCTGTGGTGGGCCGCCGGATACAATCTCATCTCCGTGCCGCTGGCCGCCGGTGTGCTGGCCCCGATCGGGTTCGTCCTGCCGATGAGCGTGGGAGCGATCCTGATGTCGATCTCCACCGTCGTCGTGGCGCTGAACGCGCAGCTGCTGCGCCGCCTCGACCTCACACCGGCCCGCAGCGCCGCCGCGTTCCTCGACCGCCGCACGCCCTCCCCGACCTCGTCATCCCGCTGAGAAAAGGAAGCCACTCCCATGGCCACCACTCCCGAGTCCCCCTCCACGACGGCCGCGTCCGATTCCACCCCGGCGAACGCCGTCCACGGGTACATCAGCGACAAGGACCGGTACCTGGCCCGGCTCAAGCGCATCGAGGGCCAGGCACGCGGCATCCACCGGATGATCGACGAGGACACGTACTGCATCGACATCCTCACGCAGATCAGCGCCCTGACCAGTGCCCTGGAGAACGTCGCCCTGGGCCTGCTCGACGACCACCTCAAGCACTGCGTCGTGGACGCGGCGAAGGCCGGCGGCCCGGACGCGGAGGTGAAGATCAAGGAAGCATCCGATGCCATCGCGCGTCTGGTGAAGTCATGACAGACCGTGACATCCTTCCGGAACTCATCGACGGACCGTTCGACCGCATCGCCCTCGTCACTGGGGCGAACAGCGGCATCGGCTACCAGATCGCGGACCAGCTGCTCGATCGCGGCCTGACCGTCTGGGTCGGCGCCCGCGACGAGACCCGGGGCGCCGACGCCGCCGAACGGCTCGGCCGTGGTGCTCGCGCGGTGCAGCTCGACGTCGTCGATCCGGAGTCCGTCGCCCGGGCGGCCAAGACCGTCGGCGACCTCGACGTCCTCGTCAACAACGCGGGCGTCAACCCCGGCGGTGAGGACATCGCGTCGACGTCGCTCGACCAGCTCCGTCTCGCCTACGAGACGAACGTGTTCGGCCTCATCGCCGTCACGCAGGCGTTCCTGCCCGCGCTGCAGCGCTCGGCCCATCCGCGCGTCGTCAACGTCTCGAGCGGCACCGGCTCGCTGACCTGGAACAGCGGACCCAACCCGCAGTTCGACTGGGAACGGGTGCGCGGCGGCGGCCTGGCCTACCGGTCCTCGAAGACCGCGGTCAACGCGGTGACGCTGCTGACGGCCCAGTCCCTCGACGAGCGGGTCAAGGTCAACGCGCTCGCGCCCGGCCTGCGCGTCACCAACCTGATCCCGGGCATGACGGCGGGCGGGGACCCGGCGGAGGCGGCGAGCGGAGCCGTCCGGCTCGCGCTGCTGCCGGACTCCGGCCCGACCGGCGCGCTGTGGTCCTGGGACGGGACGCGCGCACCCTGGTGAGGCCCGTCTGACGTGCGCCCTCGGGCGCCCGTCAGACCCCGGCGCTCAGGCCGATTCCGGACGCGGCAGCCGGAACCGCAGGAGTGCGGCCGCGACGGCGGCAGCGAGGACCATCAGGGCGCCGACGAGCAGCGCGGACCGGTATCCGGAGCCCAGCAGAGGGGCGACGACGAGCGGGCCGGCGACCTGCCCCACGCTGTACCCGGCGGTCATGACCGCCACGGCGCCGCCCACTCGGAGCTGCCGCCCCGTGGCGAGAGAGAGGTTCGTGACGCCCATGAAGGTGGCACCGAACAGCACCGCCGAGGCGATGGCCGCCGACGGACTGCCCGAGAGGGCCGGCAGGCCGATGCCGATTGCCTGCAGCAGCAGTGCCCCCGCGATGAGCGCGTGCCGGGACACCCGGGCACTCAGCCGGGACCACAGGGCGCTGGACGGCAGGGCCACGAGCCCGACGATGGTTCACACGCTGCCACTGAGCCAGCCCGGTGCGGTCGCATGGACCGCCGCGACGAGGAACGTGCCGGCGATGATGTACCCCGCGCCCTCCAGCACGTAGGAGGCCAGGAGGAGACCGAAGCCCCGGGTCCGGCGGACACCCGGGGCCGCCGTGGTCGCCGCGTGGACGGGGCGCGGGCCCACCTGTCCGACGGACCAGCCGACCGCCAGCACCAGGGCGATCAGCACGGCGGAGACCCACCAGGCCGTCTGCCAGTCACCGGCCCGCTGCACGACGGCGACGAGGACGCCGGAGAGGGCGATACCGGCACCGACCCTCCGTACGCCCACCCCACCAGGTGCTCCGCCGAACCGGCGAGATCGGTGAGGATCGCGTTGCCCGCGACCATGAACACGACCGTACTCGCGACCCCGGCGACACCGCGCAACGTCATCCAGGTGGCGACGTCGTGCACCAGGGGCATGCCCGCGAGGGTGATCACGAGGGCGACGCCGCTGATCCGCAGCGCCGGTCGGGAACGGCTGACGGCCGGCAGGACGATGCCGAGAACCGCGCCGACGAGATAGCCGAGGTAGTTGGCCGTCGCGAGGATGCTCGCCTGTTGCGGGGACAGCCCCGCCTGCGCCTCCATCAGCGGCAGGATCGGCGTGAACACGAAGCGGCCCACGCCCATGGCCGCCGCCAGCACGGCGGCCGTCCGGATGACGGCCGACCAGCCGGGCCGGGTTCCCGTCCGCCCCGTGGTGAGGACCACGATTGTCGTTTCCTTTCGATCGCCGGCAGTCGGCGCCCCAGCGCGGGATGGGCGCCAGTCGGCCGTCGATTCGCGCCGCACCTGCACCATCCGGGCTGTGGCGATCGCCGACTGCAGCCTGCACCCGATACCGCCGATTGGTTGGACCGGTGCTCATCCCACATATCAATCCGCGCCACTATCAGTGATAAATTTATCGACCAAACTTGACCATGATAAATTTATCTTTGTGAGATCAGCCACGAACAATCCCTTCAATCCGGGGTCCGATTTCGTGCCACAGGTCTGGGCCGGCCGTACCGCGCAACTCAACGACTGGCGCGATGTGGTCCGGCCTCGGCTCCTGCGCGGGCTTCCCGAGCGGGGACGCACGGTCCTGGGCGAGCCTGGTCTGGGCAAGTCCGCGCTCGTCCGCCGAATCGCAGCCGACGCGGTGGACGGGGGTGGATGGGTCACCCCGCAGCTACGCATTCCTTCGGGTGCGGATCCCCTGAAGCTCGTCGCAACCGCTCTGCTGAACCTTGCGCAGGAAGCCGGGCTGCCGTCGCGGCGCGAGAAGCGCATCAAGGACCTGCTCAGCCGGGTGCAGTCGGTTGCGGCAAGTGGCATCTCGATCGGGCTGCGCGAGAGCAATGGCGCGGATCCACATGTGGAGTTGACCGAGTTGCTTGTCGAGATCGGCCGGGCTGCCATGCAGCGCAACGTGATCTGCCTGATCCACATCGACGAGGTCCAGAACATCACCGACGAGCAGGCGCTCTCGCAGTTGCTCATCGCCCTGGGTGATGCGATCACGCGTCTGGTTCAGGTCGAGGTGCCCGGGCAAGTGAGACTCGAGCGTGCCCTGCCGATCGCCGTGTACCTGACGGGGTTGCCCGAATTCGAGGATCGGGCCGGAGCACACACGGGCGCCACCTTTGCGCGGCGCTTCGCGACAACGGTTCTTTCTGCCATCGACGACGACGACCTCACCTTGGCGCTGCAGGAGTTTGTCGTACCCGGGTGGTCAGTCACGGACGATCGCGGAGACCCAGGCATCGTCCGGATGACGCCGGAGGCCGTGGCGGACATCGTCGAGCTGTGTCGAGGAGAGCCATTCCTCTTCCAACTCGCTGGTGAACGGGCCTGGTACGCCGACGACAGCGACCTGATCACCGGGGACCAGGTGAGAAGGGGGTGGCGAGCAGCCCAACGTGAAGCAGCTGCTCATGTCGAACGCATCCTTGGGCGCCTGCCTCAGCGTGAACGAGAACTCGTGGAGGCCATGGCGCAACTCCCGGAGGCCGAACGCACGTTGACCCGCATCGCCGAACGTGCAGGCTTCACCTCCGCATCCGCGGCCGGCCCGACCTCGCAGCGACTGGACACCGTTCGCGGCATCATCGACCGCGGGAAGCCATACGGCTTCCGTCACCGCGCAGTCGAGGCATACCTGACAAGCGACTGGCCCTCGATTGGTTGAGCGGCTCGTACTCTTGGCCCCCGGGTTGTCAGCCGTCACCAGAGCGCCGAGACGGCTACGTCGGCGGACGGCAACGTCGATGGGTACCGCTGACGACGCACGCAACGGCGAATTCGGCTCGTTCCACAGCGACGGCTATCCGGCCGAACTGCACGTGAGCACGCACCTCGGGGGGACGTGGCGCAGTTGCTCGAAGTGAAGCGAAGACGAGCCGATGTGGTGGGCCCCGTGGGGCTCGAACCCACGACCCGCGGATTAAAAGTCCGATGCTCTACCAACTGAGCTAGAGGCCCCTGCCCGCGCGCGGGCTGCCTCCACGTTAGCGCATGGCGACGGGCCTGACGGCCTCGTCAGGGCGGTGGTCGGCACGGCACTCGGCGCGGCACTCAGGACGGTGGCGCGACGGCCAGCAGGAGCAGCGCCAGCAGCGCCTCCCCGTAGGCGTCCGCGGCTGTGGCCCCGGTGAACACCCGGTCCTCGCCCCGCGGCGTCGCCCGCACCGTGAAGCCGCCGTCGTCGTCGACGGTCAGCGAACGGAACCCGTCCCGCAGCAGGTCGCGCAGCTGCCCCTCGGCCGGCAGCCAGAGGGCATCCTGCAGTGCGACCGAGTCGAGCGCCCACTCGGTCGTGCCGTTGAAACCGAGGATCGTACCGGTCGGGTACTCGTGCGCCTCGATGGTCATGTCGCTGACGGTGTAGACGTCCTTGCGGTCCTCGTCCGGCACCAGCCGGGACTGCTCGGGATCGAGCACGAAGCGGTCCCCCGGTTCCGGGGTCCAGCGCAGACCGGCGGTGCGCAGCGCCCGCGCCAGTTCGGTCGAGATCATGGTCGGGCCTCCTGTTCTGGGTCTCCAGCGTCCAAGGTCTTCCGCGCTGCCGGGCGTTGTGCGGTGCCGGGTGTCCGGCGTCCTGGGGCGCGGGGACGTGTCTGCCAGTATGCCCGGGGCCCGGCGGCCGCGCACGGCGCCGGTCCCGTCCGCTGCGAGTAGCGTGACCGGTGATCCCTCGTGTCGCTCACTGCGGAGGTCGCGATGTCCCGCTCGCCCGAGGACGAGGCACTGGCCGCTCTGACCGTGCGCGCGGTGTTGATGATGCCGGACGGTTCGCCCGCCGACTTCGCGGCGGTCTACGCCCCGGACGCCGTCAACCGGGAGGCCGTCGCCGAGCCGCCCGAGTGCCGGGTCGGCGGGCCCGCCGCGTTCCACGCCACGGCCCAGTGGCTCCGCGCGGCCTTCAGCGACCTGGACTTCACGGTCGACGCCGTCGTCGTGGACGCCGACACCGTGGTCACCCTCGGCACCATGGCCGGCCGGCACACCGGCACCTTCACCCTGTGGCGTCCGGACGGCGGCCTCGACCGGGCACTGCCGCCCACCGGCCGCTCATTCCGGGTGAAGTACGCCCACGCGATGCGGATGCGGGACGGGCAGATCGTCGAGCACTGGGCCTACCGCGACGACCTCGGGCAGGCACGCCAGTTGGGCTGGATGCCTCCCAGTCCAGTGCATCTGGTGCGGTCGGCTGTGGCGACGGCGGCCCTGCGCCGTCGGCTGCGGCAGGCAGACCCGGTCGTCGACGGGGACGGCTGACAGGACGGCGACGCGCCGGCCACGGGCGGAACTCGGCGGAGGCTCTGTCACTCGGTCCCACGACACGCCGGCCACGGACGGGACCGGGTGGGGGCCCCGTCACCCGGTCTCACGACACGCCTCGATGTATCGGGACAGAGCGCCATATCCCCGTCGGACGCGGCGTGTCATGGGACCGGGTACAGGACCGGGTGCGGATACGGGACCGCTGATGCATCCGACAAGAGTCCGACGAGAGCCTGACGACCATGTCGGCGTCCGGCGCCGCCCGACCGGCGGCGGCCCCGACAACGACCCCGTCAGCGGCGGAAGAGGGATCCGATCACCCGTTCGACCCGGTTCACCGGACCCTGCAGGCCGGCGCCGAAGCGGAAGGCGCCGTCGGTGAACCGCAGGCCCTGGCCCGGCCGCAGCTGGGCCAGGACGTCGAGGTCCGCGTCGACGACGACGGCGATCACGGGGTAACCGCCGGTCACCGGGTGGTCGGCGAGGAACACCGTCGGCAGACCGGACGGCGGCACCTGCAGCGACCCGGTGACCATGCCCTCGCTCGGCAGCTCGTCGTCGCGCACGCGCGTCAGGGTCGGCCCGTCGAGCCGGATGCCGACGCGGTTGGAGTCGCCGGTGGCGGTCCACCGCGCGTCCATCAGCGCCTGCCACGCGGCGTCGTCGAACCAGTCCCGGCGCGGGCCGGGCCGCACGCGTACGACGACGTCGCCGTCGCCGTCGGGCAGCGTGCGCGGCCGCAGCGGCCGGGACGGCCGGGCGAGGGTCAGCCGGGTGCGGCCGACCGTCAGCTCGTCGCCCGCGGCCAGCGAGGCGGGCCCGAGGCCGGAGAGCAGGTCGGCACTGGCGGAGCCGAGCACCGGTGTCGCGTCGATGCCGCCCTGGAAGGCGACGTAGTAGCGCATGCCCGCGACCGCGGGACCGAGGTCGAGCAGGCCGCCGGCGGGGATCGTCACAGCGCGGTTCTGCGGCGCCGGCTCGGCGTTGATGCGCACGGGTCCGGTCGCCCCGGTCACGGCGACGAGCAGTTCCGCGTGGGCGCGCAGCTGCAGGCCACCGTGCAGCACCTCCAGCACGGGCGTGCCTGGGTCGTTGCCGACGAGGGCGGTGGCGACGGCGGCCGCGTGCCGGTCGAGCGCGCCGGCAGGGCTCACGCCGAGGTCGGCCCGCCCGCTCCGGCCGGCGTCCTGCACGAGGGTCTGGGGCCCGGCCTGCAGGACGGTGAGCTTGCGGACCGCAGGCGAGGACGGGCGGACGGAGGTGGCCCCGGCCAGCGTGCGAGCCGCGGTCCCGGCGCCGTCCGGCGTGGCCGTTGCGGTCTCGGCGATCGAGGCGGTCGAGGCGTCCGGGTCGTCGGCCACCACGAAGCGGACGGTGTCGCCGGGACCGACCGCCGCGGGCGGCTCGGCGGTGGCGTCCCACATCGGGTGGTCCGTGCGGCCGATCAGCCGCCAGCCGCCCGGCGAGGCCGCCGGGTAGACGGCGCTGAAGCCGTCCGCGAGCGCGACGGACCCGGGCCGTACCCGGGTGCGCGGGGTGGGCAGCCGACGCACGGTCAGGCCGCCGTCGGTGGAAGCACCCGAGGATCCGGACGGCGCATCCGCACCGCCCGTTGCCCCCGGCAGCAGATACCCGAAGCCGGGCGCGAAACCCATGAAGCCGACGCGCCACGTCGTGCCCGTGTGCCGGGCGATGACCTCGTCGGCGTCGATGCCGAGCTCGGCGGCGACGTCGGCCAGGTCCGGCCCGTCATAGTGGACCGGGACGGTGATCTCCCGGCCGGCGGCGGTCGCCTCGGACCCGGCGGCGTCGTCGGCCGACGCGAGGGCGGCCTCGACCCACGCGCTCACCCGGCCGAGATCCGCCGGGCTCGTCGCGATGACGAGGAGGGTGCGGGCGGCCGGCACGAGCTCGGCGACACCGTCGGGCCGCGCGTCCTGCAGCCGGGACCTCAGTCGCAGCACGGCGGCGTTGTCCGCGACCTCGACGAGCAGGGCGCGGTCGCCGTTGGGCAGGATCCGGCCCGCGGGGCCGTGCGCCGACCGGTCCTGCGCCGACCGGTCCCGCGCAGGCAGGTCCTGAGCCGGCAGGTCGGGAGGCGAAACGTCCTGACCCGCCTGGTCCTGACGCGGCTGCTCCCCGGTGCCGCTCATGCGAAGGCCGCCAGCTCGATGCCGGCCCGGGTCAGGGCCTCACGTACCGCGCCGGCCATGGCCACGGCGCCCTGGGTGTCCCCGTGCACGCACAGGGAACGGGGGCTCACCTCGGCGACGGTGCCGTCCACGGCCGTGACCACCCCGTCGCGGGCCATCACCACGGCGCGGTCGGCGATCGCGTCGACGTCGTGCAGCACCGCACCCTCCTCGCGCCGCGAGACGAGCGATCCGCCCGGGGTGTACGCGCGGTCCACGAAGGCCTCACGGACGAACGGATGGCCCTCTTCGGCGCAGACCGCCTCGATCACCGAGGCCGGCAGGCCCAGGATCGGCAGGGCGGGATCGGCCAGGCGCACCGCAGCGACCACCGCCTGGGCCTGCGTCTCGTCGACCGCGATGGTGTTGTACAGGGCGCCGTGCGGCTTGACGTAGCGGACGGCGATGCCGGTGGCCCGGGCGATCCCGTCCAGCGCGGCCAGCTGGTAGAGCACGTCCGCGGTCAGCTCGTCCGGCGCGACGTCCATCCGGCGGCGGCCGAAGCCGGCCAGGTCCCGGTAGGCGACGTGCGCGCCGACGGCGACGCCGTGCTCACCGGCGAGGCGGCACGAGCGCAGCATGGTCATCGGGTCCCCGGCGTGGAATCCGCAGGCGACGTTCACGCTGGTGACGAGGGAGAACATCGCCTCGTCATCGCCCATGGTCCACGCACCGAAGGACTCCCCGAGATCACAGTTCAGGTCCATCGCGCCTCCTGACGACGCCGGCGGGTCGATCTTTCCCCATTATGAACACAGGGGCTCGGAGCACAGGGCGCTGACCGGGCCGCGGGTGGCACCGCCCACCGCCGTCGCCGATGGGACACCTCGTCACCTACGGTGGAGGGACGAGACCCGGAGGACACGTTCTGATGCGTACAGCACTGGCCCAGATCACCAGCGGAGCCGATCTCGAGGAGAACCTCGCCCTGGTCCGCGAGTACACCGCCCGCGCGGCCGCCGAGGGGGCGCGGCTCGTCGTGTTCCCCGAGGCGACGATGCGCGCCTTCGGGCACCGGCTGACCGACATCGCAGAGCCTGTCGACGGCCCCTGGGCGAACGCGGTGCGGCAGATCGCCGCCGAGCACGACGTCACCGTCGTCGTCGGCATGTTCACCCCCGGAGCCGACGGCAAGGTGCGCAACACGCTGCTCGCCACCGGGCCCGGCGTGGACGTGCACTACGACAAGATCCACCTCTACGACGCGTTCGGGTTCGCGGAGTCGGACACCGTGGACGCCGGGGACACCCCCGTGACGTTCACCGTGGACGGTGTCACGGTCGGCCTGGCCACCTGCTACGACGTGCGCTTCCCCGCCCTGTTCACGCGGCTCGCGAATGAGGGTGCCCAGCTGATCGCCGTGTGCGCGTCCTGGGGCGCCGGGCCCACCAAGACGGAGCAGTGGGACCTGCTGGTGCGGGCCCGCGCCCTCGACGCGACCGCCTGGATCGCGGCGGCGGGCCAGGCCGACCCCGAGGTCACCGGCGTCCCGGTCACGGAGGGCGCTCCCACGGGCGTAGGCCACAGCGCGCTGGTCGATCCGCTCGGCTTCCCCGTCGCCGCGCTCGACGGCGAGGCGGACCTGCTCGTCGCCGACGTCGACCCCGACGTCGTCGCGACGACCCGCCGCACCCTGCCGGTGCTCGCCAACGCCCGGCTCTGAGCGGGTCGTCCGGACGACGGATTCGTCCGGAGGGCCGGGAGTATCCTGACGGGCATGAGCGAGAAGCCCGGCTCTTCAGCACCCCGACCGCACCGCCCCGTGCAGATGGACCCCGCGGGGTTCGAGTCCTACGAGGGCGGTGCGGATCCCGTCCGGATCTCGGAGGCCGCGCACCTGGCCGCCCGCGCGCTCGTGCACCACGGCCGCGCGTCCGAGGACCCCGAGGTGACCAGGCGGCTGGTCAAGCTCGCCGACAAGCAGGGCCTCGAGGCCATCGCGGAGATGTGGGCCGAGAGCCCGGCCCGCTCGCTGCCGGGCGCCCTGTGGCGGCTGTACGCGATCCGGGCGTCCGCCCAGCGCGACCCGCAGCGCATCGCCGAGTACTTCAAGGCCGGCCAGTCGGTCGCGCAGGTGTCCAACGTGGTGGCCGGCGCGGCCGAGCCCCCGGGCGCCGTCGAGATGCAGGAGATGGCCGACGCCATCCTCTCGGGCGCGTTCGACGGGGACTTCGACGTCGCGCTCGAGCGCAGCGCCGCCTTCTGCCGCGTCGTGGCCCTCGGCCAGGCGAACTTCGCCGACGACGCGGAGACCAGCAAGCCCGAGCACGCCACCGAGCTCACCCGCCGCTCCCACCGCCTGATCAAGACAGCGGAGGACCTCGAGGCGTCCGCCGAGGCCTGGCGCAAGGGCCACCTGGACTGACGCCCGTACCGCGGCTGACGCCGCGCGGAACCCGGGTCCCGGGACCGTCGCCGGCCGCGCCGATAGGCTGGAACGCATGCAGATCCGGCCAGAGGACCAGCCCGACGACTCCACCGGCGCCCGCCGTTTCCGGGGGTCCGCGTCGCCGACGGAGCCGATCGCCACGTCGTCGTGGGACCGGACCCAGCCCATCGACCGCCCCGGCCGTCCTCGCTCCGCCCGGGGCGACCTGGACGGCGGCGAGCCCACGCAGGCGAATCCGACCGTGCCCCTGGACCGTTCCCGCACGTCGCGGGAGAACGCCGACGGCGGCAACGGTCAGGACTACAGCAACTGGTACGACTCCGACCTCTACGTCGGCGACGACGAGGACACCGCGACCCGGCCGATCGAGACGCCGCGCCGTGGACGTGCCGACGACCCGGCCGACGCCCGCACGCAGGCCATCGACCGGCAGCCGGCCTCGACGGCGCCGCAACCGATCAGCAGCGAGCGCGCGACCTGGTACCAGGACGGTGAGGACGACGACGACCGGTACCCGGACGACGCCGACGACCGTGCCGGCGCCCGGAACGGCCGACAGGGCCGGGACGATCGTCGGTACGACGTCGACGCTCGCGACGCCTGGGCCTCGGACCGGGACCCGTACCGCGTGAACATCGCCGTCAAGCTGGGCCTGCTCGTGCTCGGCCTCGTCCTGGCGGTGATCGCCGCGGTGCTGCTCGGCATGAACGGGCAGGCCGCCGCCGGATCGATCCGCCCGAACACCGCACTCGGCCCGGGCCTGCTCGAGGTGCTGGGGTTCGGCGCCGGCCTGCTGTGCGTGGCGATCGTGCTGATCGCCGGCCGCACGAGTTCGACCGCTCCCCTGATGGGGTCGATCATCGGGCTGCCCGCCCTGATCGCGATGTTCAGCGGCGACGCCGCGGGACTGGTGCGGGGACAACTCACCTCGTGGGGCGTACCGGGGCCGGTGGCCGAGGCGTTCGTCCGCCCCGAGACCGCCCTGGCCGGTGTCCTCCTCCTGCTGATCGGCGTCGCGTTCTCGACGCGGCGCCGGGCCGAGGACCTGGCGGGACCGGTGAGTTCGTTCTTCCTCGGCCTCTTCTCGACAGTCTGCTTCGTCCCGGGCCTGGCGTTGTTCGCCCTCGCGACCCAGGAGAACCTGCTGCGCTCGTTCGCCCAGGCGGGCTGGCCGTCCGCGGACGTCACCCGGCCGGTCGCCATCGTGGTCGGCATCATCCTGATGGCGATCGGCATCGCCTGCACGTCGCGTGCGTCCGGCGGCATGGTGGTCAGCGGGGTGCTCGTGCTCGTCGTCGCCGTCGCGGCCGGATTCGTCTTCCTGGCCGCCTCGGCCGTGCTGCCTGCCGGCGTGGCCGACCTCGTCCAGCGGGACGTCACCGTCACAGCGCCGCTGGTGGCGATCCTCGCCGGTGTGGCATTGATCGTGGCCTCGTTCGCCGGCCTGTCACTGGGCCGGGAACGGGAGCCGGCCGCCCGCTACTGAGGGCGGGCCTGTCGCTGGGCCGGGAACGGGAGCCGGCCGCCCGCTACTGAGGGCCGGCCTGTCGTCGCGGGCAGTCGGTGCCGCGTCGCGACCCCGTCCTGACCTGCGTTTTCTTCCGCCTTGGGGGCATCGGCCGCGGTCGTGTTTGACACGGCCCGAAGTCGAGGAGTTGACTGAGTTACGGCGTCGGACCGTGGCAGCCCCGGGCTCCAACATATAGCCGCTTCGAGCGGCCTTACGCCGAGAGGCGCTCCCGGTTCGGCGCCACCTCTCTGCCCGGAAACATCCGGCGCGAGGGCGTGGCAACCCCGAATCCTGGCCGGATCGGCCCACGACGACGATCCACCGCGAAGCTCCCGCCCCCGTTCACGCGCGCCGGATACAGTGACCCCGTGCGTTTCACGTTGTTCCCCCAGCAGAACGAGGGGATCGAGCTGCTGACCGAGATGGCGAAGCAGCTCGGCGAAGCGGTCCGCATCCTCGGAGAGCTCCTCGGCGCATCCGTGCAGGACGCCGGCCGGCTCTCCGCCTCCCTCCACGAACTCGACGCGACCACCGCCAATCTGCAGTTCGCGCTGCTGACCCGGATGCGCACGAGCCTCATCTCGCCGCTGCCGCGCGAGGACCTCTACGCCCTCGCCGTGCACATCACCGGCGTCATGACGAGCCTGGACGCCGCGGGACACCTGATCGAGCTGCACCGGCTGACCAACCTCTCCCGCCGCCCCACCGAGCAGCTCGAGGTGATCAGCCAGCAGGTGGACAGCACGACGCGCGCCATGCGCCGGCTCACCACCCTGGACGAGCTCGAGGACTACTGGATCGAGGTGCACCGCCTGTCCCGCCGGGCGGAGAGCACCCACCGCAAGCACCTGGCCGAACTGCTCGCCGAACAGACGCACAACGGCTTCCAGCGCCACCGCTTCCTCGCCGACCAGCTCGTCGACACGACCCGACGACTGCGCGACATGGCCAGCGACATCGGCCAGATCATCGTGCGGGAATCGTAGGGTGTCGCTGCTGCTCGTCGTCACCCTCGTGGTGGGCGGAGCCCTCGTCTTCATCGCCGGATTCCACGACGTCGCCAACTCGATCGCGACGTCGGTGCGTACCCAGGCGCTCAGCCCGTCGATCGCCGTGCTCGTGGCCGCCGTGTTCAACGCCTTCGGTTGCCTCGCCGGCACGGCCCTGGGCACGACGGTGGCCGGCTGGCTCGTGCTGCCGGACGGGCGCTTCGGGCTGGCCGTGCTGCTGTGCGGGATGCTCGCCGCGTGCTGCTGGGGCCTGCTGACCTACTGGTGGTCGCTCCCCTCGTCCACCACGCACGCCCTCATCTCCGGGCTCGTCGGCGCGTCCGTCGCCACCGTGATGCTCGGCCACGAGGCGCTCGACGGCGTGGACGGCCAGTTCTGGATCTCGGTCGCCCTGCCGCTGCTCGCGACGCCGATCGTCGCCTTCGGGCTCAGCTTCGCCGCCGTCGCCCTCTTCGGCTACCTCGACCGGAACGCGGAGGTGCGGTTCCTCTCCGCCCGCAACCGGGCGGCCCTCGCCGTCGGGGCCGCCGTCGTCTCGCTGGGCCACGGCATGCAGACGGGGCTGCGCTCGATCACGTTGATGACGGCGGCGCTGATCACCGCCGGCGTCGTGGGCCGCGACGGTGGCCCGATCGGCGTCGTCGTCGCCGTCGTGGCGGTGATCGGGGCGGCCGGGTGCCTCACGGGCGGCTGGCGCATCACCCACACGCTCGCGTTCCGCCTGGTGCGCATCGACCCGCTTCGGGCGATGGTCACCCAGTGGATCAGCGCCGCGCTCATGTTCGGCGGCTCGACCGTCCTGGACGTTCCCGTCTCCAGTAGCCAGACGGTCGCCGCAGGACTGCTCGGCACCGCGGCCAACCACCGGTTCGTGGCGATCAACCGCCCGCTGGCCGGCCGGATCGTCGGCGTGTGGGTCCTCACCGTCCCGGCGTGCCTGCTGCTGGGCGGCGTGCTGTGCCTGGCCATCGACCCGCTGGTCGCCCTCGCCCGCTGACCCGCGTCGGACCCGCGTCAGCTGGACGGCACCCCTCAGTGCGTGACGATCACCCGAAGCGGCCGGAGACGTAGTCCTCGGTCGCCTTGACGGACGGGTTGTTGAAGATCGTCTTCGTGTCGTTGTACTCGATCAGCTTGCCCGGCTTGCCCGTGCCGGCGATGTTGAAGAAGGCCGTCTTGTCCGACACGCGCGCCGCCTGCTGCATGTTGTGCGTGACGATGACGACGGTGTACTTCTCCTTGAGCTCGTTGATCAGGTCCTCGACCGCGAGCGTGGAGATGGGGTCCAGGGCCGAGCAGGGCTCGTCCATGAGGATGACGTCCGGCTGCACCGCGATGGTGCGGGCGATGCACAGACGCTGCTGCTGGCCGCCCGAGAGACCGGAGCCCGGCTTGTCGAGGCGGTCCTTGACCTCGTTCCACAGGTTGGCGCCGCGCAGGGAGGTCTCGACGATCTCCTCCTCGGCGCGCTTGCCGAGCCGTTTGCCGTTGAGCTTGACGCCGGCGAGCACGTTGTCGCGGATGGACATGGTCGGGAACGGGTTCGGCCGCTGGAAGACCATGCCGACCTGGCTGCGCACGGTGACGGGGTCTACGCCGGGCGCGTAGATGTCGTCCCCGTCGAGCAGCATCTTCCCCTCGACGTGGGCGCCGGGGAGCACCTCGTGCATCCGGTTGATCGTGCGCAGGAACGTCGTCTTGCCGCAGCCGGAGGGGCCGATGAACGCCGTCACGGACCGCGGCTCGATGCTGATCGAGACGCCCTCCACAGCGAGGAACTTCGAGTAGTAGACGTTCAGATCGTCCACGTCGATGCGCTTGGACACGGGTACTTCCTTCAGGTTCGGGGACTGTCGACCGGGTGCGGTCAGCGGCCGGAGGTCTTGGGGGCGAAGAGGCGGGCGACCAGACGGGCGACGAGGTTCAGCAGCATCACCAGCACGATCAGGATGAGCGCGGCCGCCCACGCCCGCTGCTCACTGGGGCCCGGGTTCGTCGGTGACGTCGGCGTCAGGATCTGCGTGTAGATGTAGGCCGGCAGCGACTGCATCCAGCCCGCGAACACGTTGCTGTTGATGCCCGTCGCGAAACCCGCGGTGACGATCAGCGGCGCCGTCTCCCCGATCACGCGGGAGATCGCCAGCGTCACGCCGGAGGCGATGCCGGAGATCGCCGTCGGGATGACCACCTTGAGGATGGTGCGCCACTTGCGCACGCCGAGCGCGTAGGAGGCCTCCCGGAGCTCGTTCGGCACGATCCGCAGCATCTCCTCCGCAGAGCGGACGACGGTCGGGATCATGAGCACCGACAGGGCGATCGCGCCGACGATGCCCGCCTTGAAGCCGGGCCCGAGCAGGAGCCCGAACAGGGCGGCGGCGAACAGACCGGCGACGATCGACGGGATGCCGGTCATGACGTCGACGAAGAAGGTGATCGCGCGGGACAGTGCCTTGCCCTGCCCGTACTCGACGAGGTAGACGGCGGTGAGCAGGCCGATCGGGACCGAGATGATCGTGGCCCAGACGGTGATCAGGACGCTGCCGAGAATGGCGTGGTAGGCGCCGCCGAGGACGGCGGTCCCCTCCCGCACGGCCTTGTTGTCCTGCGCGCCCGTCATGCCGTTCATGGACGTGGAGAGGAAATTGCCCGTCAACCCCGGGACGCCCTTGCCGAGCACCGTCCAGATGACCGAGAGCAGCGGCAGAAGGGCGACGATGAACGCCGCGACGATGAGGGCCGAGGCCAGCGCGTCGACGCCCTTGCGCCGGCCCTCCACGAGGCCGACCGTGACCGGCCAGCCGATCACGAACAGGACGGCGGCGATGAGGAGCCAGCCGACGAGGGAGAAGCCGATCAGGGAGGACAGCGCGGCGCCGAGGACGAGGGCCGCGACGAGGATCGCCCACCGGGTCCACGGTGGCAGCGTGCCGCGCGTGAGGGCCGAACGGCCGCGGATCTGGGTGGTGGCGGTCATCCGTTCGCTCCTGAGAACTCCTTGTGGCGGCCGATGATCCAGCGGGCGAGGACGTTGACCGCGAGGGTGATGACGAACAGCACGAGGCCGGCGGCGATCAGCTCGGAGAGCCGCAGCCCGAAGGCCTCGGGGAAGTTCAGGGCGATCTCGGCCGCGATGGTCTGGTTGCCGGACTGGATCAGGCTCGCCTTCAGGCCGCCCGAGGAGAGCACCATGGCCACGGCCATGGTCTCGCCGAGCGCCCGGCCGAGGGCGAGCATGATCGAGCTGACGATGCCCGCGCGCGCGAAGGGCAGCACCGACATGCGGATCATCTCCCAGCGCGTGGCGCCGAGGGCGAGCGCGGCCTCCTCGTGCAGCTTCGGGGTCTGCAGGAAGATCTCGCGCGACAGGGAGGTGATGATCGGCAGGATCATCACGGACAGGACGATGCCGGCGGTCAGCATCGTCTTGCCGGTGCCGGAGGAGGGCCCGGCGAAGAGCGGGATCCAGCCGGCGTAGGTGGCCAGCCAGTCGTACACCGGCACCAGGGCGGGCGCGAGGAACGCGATGCCCCACGCGCCGTAGATCACCGAGGGGATCGCCGCGAGCAGGTCGATCACGTAGCCGAGGCCCTGCGAGACCCGCCGCGGGGCGTAGTGCGAGATGAACAGGGCCACGCCGATACCGATCGGGGTGGCGATCACCAGGGCGATCGCGGCGGCGATCAGGGTGCCGACGACCAGTGGCAGGATGTATGTGCCGAAGCCGGCGCCCCCGCTGATGTCCGCCGGGTTCGCGCCGAACGTCGGCAGCGCCTGCACGAGCAGGAAGAGGGCGACCGCGAACAGGACGACGAGGATGAGGATCCCCGCCGCCAGCGCAGCGCCCGAGAAGACCTTGTCCCCGGCTCGGCCGGAACCTCCCGGTCGGGAAGTGGAGCCGGCCCCCACCAGCTGATTCCTCGTGAGTGACACTCGTCAATGGCCTTTCAGACGACGGGTCGCGTGGACATACCGGTGAACCACACAGGTGCCCTGCCCGAGATTCCGGGCAGGGCACCTGCAGGAGTGGCGACCGGTCAGGAAGCGACCTTGATGGTGGCGATCGCGGCCTTGGCCTGCTCGCTCAGCTTCGAGGACAGCGGGGCGTTGCCGGCCGAGTCGGCGGCGTCCTTCTGGCCCTGCTGGCTCACCACATAGTTCTCGAACGCCTTGACCAGGTCAACCGTCTTCTGGTCCTTGTAGGTGCTGCACACGACGTGGTAGGAGACCAGGACCACCGGGTAGGCGGAGGAGTCCTTCGGGGTGCGGTCCAGCGAGAGCGCGATGTCGTGCTCGGCACGGCCGGACTCGACGGAGGAGAGCTCGACGGCCTTGGAGGCGGCCTCCGGGGAGATGCCGACCCAGGAGTCACCGACCTTGACCTTGGCCTTGCCGATGGAACCGCCGATGGCGGACTCGTCGGCGTAGGTGACGGCGCCCTTGGTGTCGGTCACGGTCTTGACGACACCCTGCGTGCCCTTGGCGTTCTCGCCGCTCAGGGACGAGGGCCACACACCGTCGGCCTTGTCGGTCCAGGTCTTCGACGCGGCCTTCGCCAGGTAGTCGGTGAAGTTCTTGGTGGTGCCCGAGTCGTCGGAGCGGTGGACCGGGGTGATCGCCAGGTCCGGCAGCTGCGCGTTCGGGTTGTCGGCCTTGATCGCCGCGTCGTTCCAGTTCTTGATCTGGCCGCGGAAGATCTTCGCGATCGTGTCGGGAGCCAGGTTCAGGTCCGTCACGCCCGGGACGTTGAAGGCGACGGCGATCGGGGAGATGTAGACGGGGATGTCCATGGCACCGGTGGTGCACTGCTTCTTCGCCGAGGTGAGCTCATCCGACTTCATCGCCGCATCGGTGCCGGCGAACTGCACGGCGCCGGCGATGAACGCCTTGCGGCCCGCGCCGGAGCCGTCGGGCGAGTACTGCACGGTGGCGCCCGAGTTGGCGCCGGAGAAGCCGGCCTTCCAGGCGTCCATGGCGGCGTTCTGGGCCGAGGAGCCGGAACCGGTCAGGGTGCCGGAGACCGAGGCAGCCGCGGAGCCGGAACCGGAGGCGGCAGCAGCGGAGGAGGACCCGCCGGCCTGGCCGGTCGCGTTGTCCGAGCCGCACGCGGTGAGGGCGATGGCGCCGACTGCGAGAACGGCCGCAGCCTGGCTGACGCGAACAAACTTCACTGTGTAGTCCTTTACCTAGGATCGATCCGTCGCCGGCCCAATCCGGGCGACGGTCACGAGCACAACAGCAGTGACGGTAGGCAGCACAGGTGACGGGACCGGGCCGGTCACCTTAACGGAAGGTTAACGGCGGCCAGCGGTTCGCTCCGGGGCGCGTGATCCGTGTCTCCCCGCACGCGCGCCCGGCGGCCCGGCGGCCCTCGCCCGCCCACCCTAGACTTGCGTGCGTGCACGTGAGCGAGGTGTGGAGCAAGGGCAGGCGCTTCATCCGCGTGCGTTCGCGGGTCGGGCTGGCCCGGACCCGCAAGTCGGTGCTCCCGGCCGTCCAGATGACCATCTGCGGGGTCGGCGCCTACGCGTTCGCCGAGTTCGTGCTCGGCCACCAGGGCCCCATCTTCGCCGCCACCGCCGGTCTCGTCTCCCTGGGCTTCTCCCGCGAGCCGCGCGTGCGCCGGGTGCTCGAGGTCGGCGTCGGCTGCACCCTCGGCATCTCGGTCGGCGAGCTGCTGATCCTCGTGCTCGGCCACGGGCTGTGGCAGGCCGCCATCATCCTCTTCGTCTCGATCATGCTCGCCCGGTTCCTCGACCGCGGCGTCCTGTTCACCACACAGCTCGGCCTGCAGTCCCTGCTCGTCGTGCTGCTGCCCGTGCCCTCCTCGGGTCCGTTCACCCGGAGCATCGACGCCGTCGTCGGCGGTGCCATCGCCCTGCTCATCACCATGATCGTGCCGCGGGACCCCCGCACGGAGCCGCGCGCCGAGCTCAGCGCCCTGCTGCGCGAACAGGCGGGAATCCTGCGCGAGTCCGCAACGGCGGTGCAGGACACCGACGCCACCGCCGCGTGGCACGCCCTGGTCCGCGCCCGGGGCACCCAGTCGACGATCGACGCGATGCGGGTGACGCTGACCGGGTCCACCGAGATCGCCTCCCTCGCCCCGGCCTACCGGCGCCACCGGGACGAGCTCGCGAGTCTCGGCGAAGCCCTGTCCGCCGTCGACCTCGCCCTGCGCAACAGCCGCGTCTTCGTGCGGCGGCTGGCCTCCGTGCTCAACAACGCGGCGCTGAGCGAGAGCGGCGCCGAGAGCATCGTCGCGGTGCTGCGCGACCTGGCCGACGCGGTGGACTCCCTGGCCGCCGCGGTCGGCGAGCTGCGCTCCGACGGGCGGGACCGGCTGGTCCGGCGGGCCCGCTACGAACTCGGCGACGTCGCGACCCGGATGCACCCGCGGCTCCTGCACATCGAGCACCTCGAGGGTGAGACGCTCGTCGTCCTGCTGCGTCCCCTGGTCGTGGACCTGCTCGAGTCGACGGGCCTGTCCCACGAGGACGCGCGCGACTTCCTCCCCGACCTCGACTGAGGCCTCTCCCCCGGCTCGCCCCGTCGACCTGCCGTGCGCCGGTTCTGTCGGTGGCGCTGCCTAGGGTGGGACCATGAGCACGCGCACCACCACGGCCCGCAAGTCGGGGTCCGCCCGCACCGCCAACTACCGGTGCGCCGAATGCGGCTGGACCACCGCGAAGTGGATGGGCCGATGCACCCAGTGCCAGGCGTGGGGCAGCATCGAGGAGGTCGGCGGAGCGGTCGTCGGCCGCACGACCGCGGCCAGCCGCGTCTCGTCCCCGGCCCAGCCGATCACCGAGGTCGACGCGACCGCGGCCGCCTACCTGCGGACCGGTGTCGACGAGCTGGACCGGGTGCTCGGCGGTGGCCTCGTCGCCGGTGCCGTGGTGCTCATGGCCGGGGAGCCGGGCGTCGGCAAGTCGACGCTGCTGCTGGACGTCTCGGCGAAGCTGGCCGGGCGCGGCAGCGACGTGCTGTACGTGACCGGCGAGGAGTCCGCCGCGCAGGTCAAGCTGCGGGCCGAGCGCATCGACGCCGTCGCGGACCGGCTGTACCTGACCGCGGAGACGGACCTCGGCACGGCACTGGCACACGTCGAGGCCCTCGACCCGCGGCTGCTCGTGATCGACTCCGTGCAGACGCTCACCAGCACCGAGGTCGACGGCGTCGCCGGCGGCGTCACCCAGGTGCGGGAGGTCGCCGCGTCCCTGATCGCGGCGGCCAAGAAACGGAACATGACGACGCTTCTCGTCGGGCACGTGACCAAGGACGGGTCGATCGCCGGGCCGCGGCTGCTCGAGCACCTCGTGGACGTGGTGTGCCAGTTCGACGGCGAGCGGCACTCGCGGCTGCGGCTGCTGCGCGCGACGAAGAACCGGTTCGGTCCCACCGACGAGGTGGGCTGCTTCGACCTGACCGAGGACGGCATCGAGGGGCTCTCCGACCCGAGCGGCCTGTTCATCTCCCGCACCCGGGAGCCCGTGCCCGGCACGTGCGTCACCGTCACCCTGGAGGGCCGTCGCCCTCTGGTCGCCGAGGTGCAGGCGCTGCTGGCCCCGTCGACGCCCGGCGGCACACGGCGGGCGACGAGCGGCCTGGACGCGTCCCGGGTCTCGATGCTGCTCGCCGTGCTGCAGCAGCGCGCCGGGTACGCCGTCGGGGGCGACGAGAGCTACGTGGCCACCGTCGGCGGGGTGCGGCTCACCGAGCCGGCCGCGGACCTGGCCATCGCGCTCGCCCTCGCCTCGGCAAAACGGGGCGAGGCGGTGCGTCGGAACATGATCGCCTTCGGCGAGGTGGGGCTGGCGGGCGAGGTGCGTCCGGTGCCGGAGATCCTGCGCCGCATCCAGGAGGCCGCGCGCCTGGGTTACACCCACGCCATCGTGCCCGCCGCGCCGAACGGCCCCATCGCCGCTCCCCCGGGCGTCACCGTGCGGGAGGTCTCCTCCCTGAACGAGGCGCTCGCTGTGCTCTATCAGGGCGCACCGGAGGAGCAGCCCGGCGCGGCCGCCGCGCTGCACTAGGCTCGGACGGAACCGCCGGGGCGCGGCGCCGACCAGCAGGAGCGAGACCGACCATGAGCAGCATGCCGCGTGAGACGCTGGCGCGACTCGCTCCGGGCACCGAACTGCGCGACGGCATCGAACGCATCCTGCACGGCCGCACCGGCGCGCTCATCGTCCTCGGCTCCGACCGCACCGTCGAGCGGCTCTGCACCGGCGGCTTCGACATCGGCATCGAGTTCTCCGCCACCCGCCTACGGGAACTGGCGAAGATGGACGGGGCGATCGTCGTCGACCGGGACCTGACCCGCATCCTGCGCGCCGGCGTCCACCTCATGCCGGACCCGGCGATCGAGACCTCCGAGACCGGCACCCGGCACCGCACCGCCGAGCGGATGGCCCGGCAGACCGGCCTCCCGGTGGTCTCCGTCAGCCAGTCGATGGGGATCATCGGCCTCTACATGGGCGACATCAAGCACGTGCTGGAGGGGTCGGCGTCGATCCTCGCGCGCGCCAACCAGGCGCTGCAGACCCTCGAGCGGTACCGCAACCGGCTGGACCAGGTGACCACGGCGCTCTCCGCCTCGGAGATCGAGGCGGTCGCCACGGTCCGCGAGGTCGCCGTCACGCTGCAGCGCCAGGAGATGGTGCGCCGCATCTCCGACGAGATCCGCCAGTACGTCGCCGAGCTCGGCACCGACGGCCGGCTCGTCGACCTGCAGCTGGAGGAGCTGGTCGCCGGCCTCGGCCCCGACAGCCACATGCTGCTCGGCGACTACCTCGGCTCCGACCTGACCGCCGAGCAGGCGGACACCGCCGTGACCACCCTGCGCTCACTGACGTCCACGGAGATGATCGACCTGGCCGTGATCGCGCAGGCGGTGGGACTGATCGGCCCCGGGGAGAACCTCGACGTCCCGGTCCAGCCCAGCGGCTACCGGCTGCTCGCCGGGATGCAGGCGCTGCCGCGACCGGTGATCGAACGGCTGATCGCCCGGTTCGGTGACCTGCAGACCCTGATGGCGGCCAACGTCGAGGATCTGATGACCGTCGACGGTGTCGGTGATCAGCGCGCGCGATTGATCCGCGAGACCCTGTCCCGGATCGCCGAGACGAGCCTGCTCGACCGCTTCGGCTGAGCGGGACCATCGGGCGACCTTCTCGTGGGGCTGGTCCGTGACCGGCTCAGCGGCTCCTCATGGCAGCCGGAGCGGCATCACTGTAGCTGGAAGATCGTCTGCCCGCTGGCCCGGTCGCCGAGCTTGGCCTCGAGCCGGTAGTAGCCCGGGCGCGGCTCGGTCTTGACCGTGCTGCAGCCCGGCGTCGAGCGGTTGCGGTTCCACGGGAAGTTCGCCGAGTCGGTGGCACCGGCGCCGAGGCGCTTCTTGTTGTCCGACGGGTCCACCTGGCAGTCCTTCGAGGAGAACACCCGGTCGTTGCCGCTCGTGATGACGAACTCCATCTGGCTCGTGCCCACGTTGACCTCGCAGGGCACCGGGTTGCCGTTGATCACCCGCAGCGTCAGCAGGGGCTTCTCCCCCGGCGCGTAGACGGCCTTGTCCGTGGCGGCCTCGACGGTCACGCGCGACGGGTCGCAGGTGGCGGTGGGGGTCGGTGACGCAGTGGAGGGCCTGGCCGACGCGGTGGACCGGCTCGCGGTCGCGCTCGCCGTCGCGGTGTCGCCCGCTGGGGCCGCCTGCGGCTGGTCCGAGCGGCCGCTGACGGTCGTGACGAGCGCGATGATGCCGCCGAGCAGGGCGACGACGAGGACGAGGACGAGGAGCGCGGCGACCATCCGACGGCGGCGGAAGGTGGCCGCACTGGGCCCGCGGCCGCTTCCGTACGATGGCATGCTCACCAGCGTAGTGGCGGCGACGGTGGCCCCGCCGGTGACGCGCCGCCACGGCGGCAGCTCGCCTGTTCTAGCATCGAGAGCATGACGCAGGCAGGACCGGAAGACACCGTGGCACCGGTCCGACCCACCCCCGGAACGGGCGGCGGACTGCCCTCACCGGATGATGCGGGCGCCCTGCACGAGACCGTCATCGGCTGGTACCACCGGCACGCCCGTGACCTGCCGTGGCGTTCGGCGGACCGCACCGCGTGGGCCGTCATGGTCAGCGAGTTCATGCTCCAGCAGACCCCTGTCGTGCGCGTGCTGCCCGTGTGGGAGGAGTGGCTGCGCCGGTGGCCGACCCCCGCCGCCCTGGCCGCCGCGCCGAGCGGCGAGGCCGTGCGCGCCTGGGGCCGGCTCGGGTACCCCCGCCGGGCCCTCCGGCTGCACGCGGCCGCGAAGGCCGTCACGGAGCGGCACGGGGGCCACGTCCCCGCCGACGAGGAGGCGCTGCTCGCCCTGCCGGGCGTGGGCAGCTACACCGCCGCGGCCATCGCCGCGTTCGCCCACGGCCGCCGGACCGTCGTCCTGGACACCAACATCCGCCGGGTGTTCGGCCGTGTCCTGAGGGGGGAGGCGCTGCCCCGCCCGTCGATGACGGTCGCCGAGACCCGGCTGGCGCGCGTGCTTCTGCCGGCGGACGACGCGGAGGCCGCGACGTGGAACGTGGCGGTGATGGAGCTCGGCGCCCTCGTGTGCACGGCCCGCTCCCCGCGATGTGACGACTGTCCGCTGGCGGCACGCTGCGCCTGGCTCGCAGCGGGCCGCCCCGCACCGGAGCACCAGCCGACCGGACAGGCGTGGGCGGGTACGATGCGGCAGCTGCGGGGTGCGATCCTCGCCGTCGTGCGGGAGGCCCACCATCCCGTGGACCTCGAGGCACTCGTGCGCACGGCGACCGGGACCACCGTCGACCTGACGGGCAGCGACACCGACGGCGGCAGCAGCACCGGCACCGGCGGTACCGACAGCAGCCCCAGCGGTCCCCTGCGCACGCTGTCCGCGCTGGGTCATGACGAGGCGCGTGTCCGCACTGCCCTCGACGGGCTCGCCGCCGACGGCCTCGTCGCCCTGGACGGCGCCGGCCACGGACGGATGGTCCGCCTCCCGGACTGACGTCTCGCGCACCACCCGGACCGAGAGGCCGAGAGGGAGCAGCCGTCAGTCCTCGTCGAGAGATGTCCCATCGGGCGCTGCGGACGCACCGACGGGAACACCTGGTGACGAGCCGCCGAGAGGGAGGAGCCGTCAGTCCTCGTCGAAGCCGCGGCCCACGAGGTCGCCGACGGTCTCGATCGCCCGCTCCGCATCCGGTCCGGTGGACTCGACCGTCAGGCTCGCACCCTGGCCGGCGGCCAGCGTCATCAGCATCGTCACGGAGGCGCCGTCGACGCCGTTGACCCGGGTCTCCGCGTCAAGGCCGCCGAGCGCCTGGGCGAGCTTCGCGGCGGGCCGGGCGTGCAGGCCGACCGTGTTGATCAGGATGAAGGTGCCCGTCGCGCCCGGCTCGTCCTGCGTGACGGTGCCGGCGGCATCCGTGCCGGTCGCCACCCCGGAGGACGGGCCGCCGGCCGACGCGGTCCCGGCACTCCCGGCCGCCGACGCATCGGCGGCGACCCGGTCCAGGTCGGCTCCGCCCTGCGCCGCGACCGCGGCCGCCACGGCGCCCTCGACGAGGGGCGCGTCGGGCACCCGAACGAGGGCGCGGGCGTCGTCGTCGAGGAACTCGAGCACCGACTCGGCGGTCATCACCGCAGACCCGAGATCCGTGAGCACGACGACGCCGTCACCGCTCTGCGCCGACTCGACGGCCGCCATCACCACCTCGAGGCTCGTGCCGATGCCACCGTCGTCTGTCCCGCCGGCGGGCACGATCGTCACGTCGGCGGCCATCTGGGCGGCGAGATCGCGCACGCCCTCGGCGATCTTCGGGCTGTGGGAGACGATGACGAGGCCGACGCTCACGCGCCGGACCCGTCCGTCGCTCCGGCCTCCGCGCCGGCGCCGGCGGCGTCCGCGGCGGCCCGCAGCAGCAGCACGGTGGACACGGCGCCGGGGTCCCGGTGCCCCACACTGCGCTCCCCGAGGTAACTGGCTCGCCCCTTGCGGGCCTGCAGCGCGTCCGTCGACTCCGCGCCGGTCTGGGCGGCGTCCGCCGCCGCGGCGAGGACCTCGGCGGGCGAGGCGCCGTTCGAGGCCGCTTGCTCTGCGGCGTCGACGGCGGGCGTCCACGCGTCGACCATGGTCGCGTCGCCCACCTCGGCCTTGCCGCGGCTGACGACGCCGTCGCGGGCCGCGGCCAGGGCTGCGGCGAGCGCCTCCGCCGAGGCGTCACCGTCGCCGAGGCTCGTGGCCGCCCGCAGGAACGCCGTGCCGTAGAGCGGCCCGGCCGCGCCCCCGACCTTGGACATCAGCGTCATCGCGACCATCTTCAGCACCGCGCCGGGCCCGGTGAACTCGTCGCCGAGCTTCTCCCGCGCGGCGGTGAAGCCCCGGTCCAGGTTCTCGCCGTGGTCGCCGTCGCCGATCGCCCGGTCCAGCGCCACCAGCTCGGTGCGGTGCTCGGCGACGGCGTCCGCGGCGGCGCCGATCCAGCGCACCGCCCACGCGGTGTCCAGGCTCTCCGCCACGCTCACGCCCCCCACCGCAGCGCCGCGGTGTGCACCGGCTCGTCCCACAGGGTCAGCATCTCGTCGTCGACCCGCAGCACGGTCACCGAGGCGCCCTGCATCTCCAGCGACGTCGTGTAGTTGCCCACCAGGGAGCGCTCGATGCTCACCCCGGTGCGGTCCAGCAGCGCGGCGGCGGCGCGGTAGACGATGTACAGCTCGGACAGCGGGGTGCCGCCCATGCCGTTGACGAACAGGAGCACCCGTTCGCCCGAGGCGAGGCCGAGGTCGTCGATGACCGGTTGCACGAGGTGCTCGGTGATCGCGTCGGCCGGTTCGAGCTTGCCGCGGCGGCGTCCGGGCTCGCCGTGGATGCCGATGCCGATCTCGATCTCGTCTTCGCGCAGCTCGAAGCTCGGGTCCCCCGCGTGCGGGACGGTGCACGGGGTCAGCGCGACGCCCATGGACCGGACGTTGGCGACGACCCGTTCGGCGACGGCGACGACGGCGTCCAGGTCGTCCCCGCGTTCGGCGGAGGCACCGGCGATCTTCTCGACCAGCACGGTGCCGGCCACACCGCGGCGTCCGGCGGTGTACAGCGAGTCCTCGACGGCCACGTCGTCGTTGACGAGGACCTGCCGGACGGTGCTGCCGTCCGCCTCGGCCATCTCGGCGGCCGCCTCGAAGTTGAGCACGTCGCCCGTGTAGTTCTTCACGATGTGCACGACGCCGGCCCCGCCGTCGACGGCGGCGGTCGCGGGAATGATCGCGTCCGGGGTGGGCGAGGTGAACACCGGCCCCGGCACGGCGGCGTCGAGCATGCCCCGCCCGACGAATCCGGCGTGCAGCGGCTCGTGCCCGCTGCCTCCGCCGGAGACCAGGCCGACCTTGCCGCTGCGCGGGGCGTCCTTGCGCACCACGTACAGGGGGTCGGGGTTGACGGTCACGACATCGGCATGGGCACGGCCGAATCCCTCGACCGACTCGGTGACGACGTTCTTCGGGTCGTTGATGAGCTTCTTCATCGAATCTCCTGGTCAGTCGGTCCGCGCGCCGTCATCGCACGTCGCCGCGGTGAGACGACAGTACCGCCGCCCCCGGACACGGGAAAGGGGCGGGAACCCGCAGGTCCCCGCCCCTTCCTCCGGTTGCCGTCCATGAAGCGGACGACGGTCGGACGTCAGTGCTTGAACGCATCCTTCACGTTCTCGCCGGCCTTCTTGACGTCGGCGCCGGCCTGGTCGGCACGGCCCTCCGCCTCGAGGCTCTCGTTGTCGGTGCCCTTGCCGGCGGCTTCCTTGACCTTGCCGCTGGCGTCCTGGGCAGCATTGCTGATCTTGTCTCCGAGGCCCATGGGCACTCCTTTCCTCGGTTCGGCACCCTCATGGCACCGGACGGGTGTGGGGGCGGCTACGGTGCCGCCGCGAGGGGACTACTGGCCCTGGCCGGCGTCTACGCCGTCGCCGCCTCCGAACTTCTCCTGCGCGGCGTCGATGCCCTGGTTGATCTGGTCACCGTGCTCACCGAGCTTGTCGCCGTGCTGCTCCTGCAGGTCGTCGATCTTGTCGGCGTTGTCGCCCAACGCTTCCTTGCCCTTGTTCAGCGCGTCATCGAATCCCATGATCTGTTCCCTCTCGGGTCGGGGATGGAGCATGACCGCGGTGGTGGCTGACGTGGAGTCGAGCCTCCGTCCGCGTCCCCACACTAAGCAGACTGTGTGGTGAGTGTCCAGTGGCCCGGGCGCCTTGCCGGTCGACGGTCAGGAATCGTCGAGCCCGCTGGTCAGGGCGCCACCGGATCACGTCGGTCCAGCCGCCGGATCATGCGCGTGTTGCCCAGCGTGTTCGGCTTGACCCGCGCCAGATCGAGGAACTCGGCGACGCCCTCGTCGTGCGAGCGCAGGAGCTCCGAGTAGATCGCCGGGTCGATGCTGTCCTGGTTCGCCATCACGACGAACCCGTGCCGGGTGAAGAAGTCCACCTCGAACGTCAGGCAGAACACGCGGGAGACGCCGAGGTCCCGGCCCCGTTCCAGCAGCGCGTCCAGCAGGGCGTGCCCCACGCCCCGCCCGCGCCACTGCGTCGACGTGGCGAGGGTCCGCACCTCCCCCAGGTCCTCCCACATCACGTGGAGGGCCCCGCAGCCGATCACCGTGCCGGCGTCGTCCTCCGCGACGAGGAACTCCTGGATGCCCTCGTAGTAGGCGACCGCCTCCTTGGAGATGAGGACGCGCTGCTCGGCCAGCGGGGCGACGAGGTCCCGGATCGGCCCGACGTCGGACGTGCGGGCCCGGCGCAGGGTGTATCCCGGCCGCGGTGACGCGGCCTCAGCGGTCATCGTGCTGCCCGGGAGGCTCCTCGGTCCGATCCTCGGCGGGTTCCTCGGCCACGGCGCGGGTCAGTCCGAGCTCGGACGGCAGCGCCCGCTCGGTGCCGAGGACGTGCTCGGCGAGGAACGCCTCGACCACGCCGTACCAGACCTTCGCGTTCTGCGGCTTGAGCACCCAGTGGTTCTCGTCGGGGAAGTAGAGGAACCGGTGCGGGCTCTGCCCGTCGTCGTCGGCGGGCAGACCGGACCGCGAGAGCAGCTCGTACCACAGCCGCAGTCCCTCGTTGATGGGCACGCGGTAGTCCTTGTCGCCGTGGATGACGAGCACCGGCGTGCGGATGTCCTCCACCGCGTGGTGCGGGGAGTTCGCGTCGGTCATCGCCGGGGAGAGCTCCTTCTCCCAGTACAGCGACATGTCGGTCGTGCGGGCGAAGTTGTCCAGCGCCCACAGGGAGGCATGGGTGACGATCGCGTCGAACCGGTCGGTGTGGCCGGCCACCCAGTTGGCCATGTACCCGCCGAAGGAGCCGCCCATCGCGGCCGTCCGGTTCTCGTCGATGTCCGGGCGGGCGACGACGGCGTCGGTGACGTCCATGAGGTCGGTGTAGGGCTTGTCCCCCCACGCTCCCCAGCCGCGCTGGATGAAGTCCTGCCCGTAGCCGGTGGACAGCGCCGGGTCCGGGAGCAGCACCGCGTAGCCCTGCGCGACGAGCAGCCACGGGCACCAGCGCCAGCTCCAGCTGTTCCAGGAGCCGAGCGGGCCACCGTGGATCCACAGCAGCAGCGGCGCGGGCGCGTCCGGACCCGCGCCGGCGGGCATCGCGAGCCACGCTCGCAGCGGGGTGCCGTCGGCGGCCTGCGTGCGGACCTCCTCGAGCCGGCCGGGCAGCTCCGGCCGGGCGACCGGGCCGCGCAGCGTGGTCACGTCGCCGGTCTCCAGGTCGATGCGCACCGGCTCGGCCGGGTGGGCGTAGCTCGCCTGCAGGGCGTAGGCGGCGCCGTCCTTGCCGACGACGACGTCGGTGTAGGACGCGTCGTCCGTCGTCACCTGGCGTACGGCCGAAGTGGCGACGTCGACGACGAACACGGGGCTGCGCCCGTCCTGGTCGGCGGTGACGACGACGCCGGAGCCGTCGGGCAGCCAGGCGTACGGGTGCCCCCACCGGTCCCACTCGTGGGCGAGCGGGGTGACCTCGCCGGTGCGCAGGTCGAGCAGCATGAGCTGCAGCTGGGCGGCCAGCTCGGGGGTCGTGCGGCGCTCGCGCACGACGACGGCGCGGGTGCTGTCGGGGCTGATGGGGCCGGTCATGTAGTCCCAGTCCGCGTCCTCGACGAGCCGGATCCGCTCACCGGTGGCGACGTCGACGCGGATCAGGACGTTCCGCAGGTCGGCGCGGGCGACGGCGAGCGTCTGACCGGCGAGCACGACGGTGCCGTCGGGGCTGAGGACCTGCTCGGCGTGCATGAGCCCGTTGCCGATGCCGACGGTGATGGGCCGCAGCTCGGTGGGGGCGGTCGCGTCGGTGGTGCCCGGCATGGGCGCCGGCCGGTCCGCCGGCCGGTCCGCCGGCCCGGATCCGCCGCCGGCGCTCTCCTCGAGGGCGAACAGGCGCGGCTCGTCCGGCCCGAGGTCGGCGTCCCAGAACCGGACGGGATAGCCGGCGTGCAGGATGGCCGAGACGGTGGCGGTCTTGCGCGCCGCGCGCAGCTGCGCGTCCTCGGCCTCGTCGTGGGCGCCGGGCAGCACGCTCGCGCGCACGACGGTGACGTCCGCATCCGCCGCGGTGAGCACGGGGCCGAGGCCGCCCAGACGGCTGTGCAGGACGCGGGCCTCTCCGCCGGCGGCGGGGATCGACCAGAGGGCCGTCACCGGCTCCTCGCCGTCGTCGGCGCCGGGGTCCGGGCGGGCGGAGGTGAAGAGCAGGTCCCCGCTCGCGGTGAACGCCGCTCCGGCCTCACCGGCGGCGCTGCGGGTCAGCCGGACGGCGGGCGCCTCGCCGCGGGTGTCGACGGCCCACAGGGCGGTGCTGTAGCCGGTGCCCTTGCCGTTCAGGGTCGCCACGCCGGTCACCAGCCGCGTCCCGTCGGGGCTCAACGCGAGCCCGGAGACGCGCGGGATGTGCACGTAGCGGTCGAGGTCACCGAAGTCGGCGGCGGTCGCCGGGGACGCGGTGGTGTTCGCGGTGTCGGCGGTCGGAGTCGCGGGAGTGGTCGCGGTCACGTCGGTCATGTCCCATCTCTATCACTGCTGGTCGGCGTCATGGCAGGTCGGGGAGGTCTCCCGGTCAGGGAAAGGTCGCATCCGGACGCACGACGGCGGACCCATCCGTCCCCCGGATGGATCCGCCGTGTGGTGGTGTCGTCGGTCGCGTCAGTGCTGGTCGCCCTGATCCACGACGTGCGGCTCGTAGTCGCTGCTCGTGCCGCCGGTGTCCGGGTCGGTCCCATCGTCGTGCGACGTGCGGTCCTTCGCGGTGCCGACCGCCTGATCCGCCTTGGCGGAGACCGTGTCGGCGGCGTCGGAGGCCTTGCCGGAGACCGTGTCGGCGGCGTCGGAGGCCTTGCCGGAGATGGTGCTCGCGGCATCGGAGGCGGCGTTCTTGGCCTTCTCCGCACCCTCCTGGACCTTGTCGGCCACGACGGGCGCCTTCTCCTTGGCCCATTCGGTGCCCTGATTGACCTTCTGCTGCACCTTCGGGTCGTTGACGAAGCCCGTCACCTGGGCGCGCAGCTTGTCATAGGTCTCCCGGCCTGCACGGGTTCCGAGCACGAAACCCACGCCCGCTCCGACCAGGAAGATCGCTTTCTTGAGCATGTGGCACTTCCTCTCCTCGTGGCGGGCCGTTTCCCCGCGTCGCCTCTCAGCCTACTGATGATGCCCGGACGTGCCCAGCCGCGTCCACGGGACGGGCACGCGCGCGGCCGGTCGAGGTGAACCGGGGGACCGTCGACGAACGACGACGGGCCCGGGACCGGCCGCGCGGGGCGGCGGTCCCGGGCCCGTCGAACGGCCGGGTGGGCGGGGTCAGGCCGACGGCACCGTGTCCGGCACGGACGGCTTCGAGGTGCCCTCGAACGTGAACTTCGCGAGGTCGTCCTCGCCCGCCACGTCGACCAGGACGACCTGGCCGGCCGAGAGCTCCCCGAACAGGATCTTCTCGGACAGCTGGTCCTCGATCTCCCGCTGGATGGTCCGGCGCAGCGGCCGCGCACCCATCGAGGGGTCGTACCCGCGGGTGGCCAGCAGCTTCTTGGCCTCCGTGGTCAGCTCGATGCCCATGTCCTTGTCCTTGAGCCGGGTCTCCAGCCGCGCGACGAACATGTCGACGATCTCGATGATCTCGTCCTGCGTCAGCTGCGGGAACACGACGATGTCGTCGACGCGGTTGAGGAACTCGGGCCGGAAGTGCTGGCGCAGCTCCTCCTGCACCTTGGCGCGCATCCGCTCGTACGAGGTCTGCGTGTCGGTGCCGGACTGGAAGCCGGTCAGCACGCCCTTGGCGATGTCCCGGGTCCCCAGGTTCGTCGTCATGATGATGACCGTGTTCTTGAAGTCCACGACGCGGCCCTGGCTGTCGGTCAGGCGGCCGTCCTCGAGGATCTGCAGCAGCGAGTTGAAGATGTCCGCGTGGGCCTTCTCCACCTCGTCGAACAGGACCACCGAGAACGGACGACGGCGGACCTTCTCGGTCAGCTGGCCGCCCTCCTCGTAGCCGACGTAGCCCGGAGGCGAACCGAACAGCCGCGAGACGGTGTGCTTCTCGGAGAACTCGCTCATGTCCAGCTGGATCAGGGCGTCCTCCTCGCCGAAGAGGAACTCGGCGAGGGCCTTGGCCAGCTCGGTCTTCCCGACGCCGGTGGGGCCGGCGAAGATGAACGAGCCGCCCGGGCGCTTCGGGTCCTTCAGGCCGGCACGGGTGCGGCGGATGGACTGGCTGATGGCCTTGATGGCCTCGTCCTGCCCGACGACCCGCTTGTGCAGCTCGCCCTCCATGTTCTTCAGGCGCGAGGACTCCTCCTCGGTCAGCTTGAACACGGGGATGCCGGTGGAGTTGGCGAGCACCTCGGCGATGAGCTCCTCATCGACCTCGGCGACGTCGTCCATGCCCCCGTTGCGCCAGGCCTGCTCCTTCTCGGAGCGCTCGGCGACGAGCCGCTGCTCCTTGTCGCGCAGCGACGCGGCGCCCTCGAAGTCCTGCGCGTCGATCGCGGACTCCTTCTCCTTCTTCAGGTCGGCGATCCGGTCGTCGATCTCCTTCAGCTCCGGCGGCGCCGTCATCCGGCGGATGCGCAGGCGGGCCCCGGCCTCGTCGATCAGGTCGATCGCCTTGTCCGGCAGGAACCGGTCGGAGATGTAGCGCTCGGACAGGCTCGCGGCCGAGGCCAGCGCGCCGTCGGTGATGGACACGCGGTGGTGCGCCTCGTACCGGTCGCGCAGGCCCTTGAGGATCTCGATCGCGTGGGCGACCGACGGCTCGGAGACCTGGATCGGCTGGAAGCGTCGCTCGAGCGCGGCGTCCTTCTCGATGTGCTTGCGGTACTCGTCCAGCGTCGTGGCGCCGATGGTCTGCAGCTCACCGCGGGCGAGCATGGGCTTGAGGATGCTCGCGGCGTCGATCGCGCCCTCGGCGGCACCGGCCCCGACGAGAGTGTGGATCTCGTCGATGAACAGGATGATGTCGCCGCGGGTGCGGATCTCCTTGAGCACCTTCTTCAGGCGCTCCTCGAAGTCACCGCGGTACCGGGAGCCGGCCACCAGGGACCCGAGGTCCAGGGTGTAGAGCTGCTTGTCCTTGATCGTCTCGGGAACGTCGCCGCGGACGATCGCCTGGGCGAGGCCCTCGACGACGGCGGTCTTGCCGACGCCGGGCTCGCCGATGAGGACCGGGTTGTTCTTGGTGCGGCGGGAGAGGACCTGCATGACGCGTTCCATCTCCTGCTCGCGCCCGATCACGGGGTCGAGCTTGCTCTCGCGCGCGGCCTGCGTCAGGTTGCGGCCGAACTGGTCGAGCACCACCGAACCGGCGGGCTGGCCCTCGTTCTGACCTGCGCCGACGCCGGCGGAGGCGTTCTCCTTGCCACCCTGGTAGCCCGAGAGCAGCTGGATCACCTGGTTGCGGACGCGGGACAGGTCGGCGCCGAGCTTGACCAGCACCTGGGCGGCGACGCCCTCACCCTCGCGGATGAGGCCGAGCAGGATGTGCTCGGTGCCGATGTAGCTGTGGCCGAGCTGCAAGGCCTCGCGCAGGGAGAGCTCGAGGACCTTCTTGGCGCGCGGGGTGAACGGGATGTGTCCCGACGGCGCCTGCTGGCCCTGGCCGATGATCTCCTGCACCTGCTCCCGGACCGCGCCGAGCGAGATGTTCAGCGACTCGAGCGCCTTCGCCGCGACCCCTTCGCCTTCGTGGATGAGGCCCAGGAGGATGTGCTCGGTACCGATGTAGTTGTGGTTGAGCATGCGCGCCTCTTCCTGGGCGAGCACGACGACCCTGCGGGCTCTGTCGGTGAAACGTTCGAACATTGGGCACACTCCCTAGCTGATGCGTACTGACGATGCTACGTGCGCGGCCCTGCCCCGTGGCCAGTTGTTCGCCACAGGCGAGATGGGCGTTCCACCGGGTGTTCGTCGCCCGCCACCCCGGCGGATCGGGGGCGCCGGTGCCCGGGACGACGAATGCGGACCGGCCCGGGGGCCGATCCGCACTTGTCGTCCACCGGGTGACGGTCCGGTGGACGGTGACTGCTGGTGTTTCTGTGCTGCTGGTGGTGTCATGCGATGGGTCCGCGCGACACCTCAGTCACTGACCGTGGGCCTTGCGGTACGCATCCTGGATGTCGGAGTGCACGCGCCCCCGGTCGCTGACCGTGTAGCCGTTCTCGCGCGCCCATTCGCGGATCCGCGCGGTGTCCTGGTTCCGGCCGGAGCCGGACGCATTCTTGCTGCTGCGCGTCGAGGAGGAACGGGTCCCCGATCGCCGCGCCTTGGACACGAAGGGCTTGAGTGCCTCACGGAGTTGATCCGCATTGTCCGTGGACAGATCCATCTCGTAGTTCGCGCCGTCGAGCCCGAACCGGACGGTTTCATCGGCGGTGCCGCCGTCGAGATCATCCACCAGGATGATCTTCACCTTCTGAGCCAAGTCAACTCCTCTGGGGAAATGTGCTTGCAAGAATTCCCGGGGTCCGAGGAATTCTTCTCAAGTATGGATATTCCCGCGAGCGGAGTCAAAGACGTCAGCCGTCGGTCGAATGATTTCTGCGGTATTTCTCCTCGGCCTCGGCGAATGCGCGTCGCTCGGAACGATCCGCATTCAACAGTGCACGCATGGCGATGAAGAACAACACGCCGACGCCGACGGAGGGAAGCAGCACCGCGACTGCTGCCAGGAAATCGTTCACGGTGTCAGGGTAGACCGGTCGGCTGGGCGAATGCTCACAGCGGGCGGCCCTGCCGCGACGGTGCGATGGCCACGCCGGATCACTCGGGCTTCATCAGGGGGAAGAGGATGCTCTCGCGGATCCCGACGCCCCTGAACAGCATGACGAGCCGGTCCATCCCGAGGCCGATGCCGCCCATCGGCGGGGCGGCGTACTCGAGGGCCCGCAGGAAGTCCTCGTCCAGCTGCATGGCCTCCTCGTCACCGGCGGCCGCCTGCAGGGACTGCGCCGTCAGGCGTTCCCGCTGGATGACCGGGTCGATGAGCTCGGAGAACGCGGTGCCGGTCTCGGTTCCGGCGATGATCAGGTCCCACGCCTCGATGACGCCGGGGATGCTGCGGTGCGGCCGGGCGAGCGGTTGGGCGATGGGCGGGTAGTCGCACACGAAGGTCGGCTGCAGGAGCGTGTGCTCGATGAGCTCCTCGAAGAGCTTCATGACGATCTTCTGGTCGATCGCGTCGGCGGGCAGCTCGACGTCGTGCGCGGCGGCGATGCGGCGCAGGTCCTCGATGCCGGTCTGCGGGGTGACCTCCTCGCCCACGGCCTCGGAGACGGCCGGGTAGACGGAGAGCCAGCGCCACTCGCCCTCCAGGTCCACGGTGCCGGCGGCGGTCTCGATGCGGGTGCGGCCCAGCGCGTGGGCGCAGGCGAGGATCATCTCGCGCATCCGGTCGGCCATGACGAACTGGTCGGCGTAGGCCTCGTAGCACTCGAGCATCGTGAACTCGGGGCTGTGGGTGGAGTCCACGCCCTCGTTGCGGAACACGCGGCCGATCTCGTACACGCGGTCCAGACCGCCGACGACGGCGCGCTTGAGGTACAGCTCGGTGGCGATGCGCAGGGACATGTCCTGATCGAACGCGTTCATGTGGGTGTTGAACGGGCGCGCCGTCGCACCACCGTGCACCAGCTGGAGGATCGGGGTCTCGACCTCGACGTAGCCGCGGGCGTCCAGGGTCTGGCGGACCGTCCGGGTGATCGTGGCCCGGTCGAGGACGGTCTGCCGCGCCTCCTCGCGCACGATCAGGTCGACGTAGCGCTGCCGGACCCGGGTCTCCTCCGACAGGTCGTTGTGCAGCGTCGGCAGGGGCCGCAGCGCCTTGGACGCCATCTCCCACCGGTCTGCCATCACGGACAGCTCGCCGCGGCGGGAGCTGATCGCCTCACCGTGCACGAAGACGTGGTCGCCGAGGTCGACGACGGCCTTCCACTGCGCGAGGGACTCCTCGCCGACGCCGGCGAGGCTGATCATCGCCTGCAGCCGGGTGCCGTCACCGGATTGCAGGGTCGCGAAGCACAGCTTGCCGGTGTTGCGCAGGAACACGACCCGGCCGGCGACGCCCACGTGCTCACCCGACGCCTCGTCCGCGGCCAGGTGCCCGTACGTCCCGCGCACCTCGGCGAGCGTGTGCGTGCGTTCGACGCCCACGGGGTACGGCTCGACGCCCGCGTCCAGGAGGCGCCGGCGCTTGGCGGCGCGCACCGCGATCTGCTCGGTGCTCTGCTGGCGCAGTTGCTCCTCGGAGGAGCCGTCGGCCGGCTCCGGAGACTGCGGGCTGGACGCGGGAGTCGGTGTGGTCACGGTATCCAAGGGTATCGGGCCGAGCGGGTGGCCTACGATTCCCGCATGCAGGTCACCGTCCGCTTCGCTGCGGCCGCCTCCGCGTTCACCGACCTCGTCACCCGGATCGGGCCCGACGACTGGGAGCGGCCGGGTCTGGGCGCCTGGTCGGTGCGCTCCCTGACCGGCCACGCCGCCCGGGCGCTGACCACGGTCGTCGATTACGTGCAGCGGCCCGCGCCGGAGCGCGAGGTGCCCGACACGACGGCCTACTTCCTGGCCGCCCACGGTCACGACGCCGAGGTGGCCGCCCGCGGGGTGCAGGCCGGGGTGGCCCTCGGGGCGGACCCGGCGACGGCGGTGGCGCAGCTGGCCGCGCAGGCCACGGCCGCCGTCGACGCCGCGACGGCGGGCGGCGCGGACCCGGTGATCCACACCGCGGGCGGCGGCATGCTCCTGAGCGACTACCTGCCCACCCGCTGCTTCGAGCTCACCGTGCACAGCCTCGACATCGCCCACGCCTGCGGCATCGACGCGAACCTGGACCCGGGGTCGATCGCGGACGCGGTGGACACCGCCCTGCGCGTGGGCATCCGCACCGGCAACGCCGAGACCGTGCTGCTGGCGCTCACCGGCCGAGCGGACCTGCCGACCGGTTTCACGATCCTGTGACGCATTCCACAGCAATTCCTCGGCGATCGGCGTCGCTGAACCAGGACGTCGATTTCCTCGCCGGCGCGTGGATCAGCTGAAGTCCTCAATCGCCCGGCTCGTCGATCACCACCGGAATGGTGCGCCGGCCGCTCGTTTCTGCTGATGCAGGGCGGACCACCGGGACATTCGACGGGGGCGCCGCGCGATGTCGCCGGAAACCAGTCGCCTGATGAATCCGAACGATTCGATCTCCGTCCGATTCGGTCGACGTCAGGAATTCTCCGGGCCCGTCAATCCGGTCGACGGGCGTTCGGGTCCGGCGGCGAGCGCATTCTCGAGCACGGCCCGCATCAACGGTCCGGCCAGCCGCGCCGGGTCGTCGAGATGCTGATCGGCCAGTTCGCGCAGGGCATGCCGGGTGTTCCGGTCGGTCTCCTCCCGCACCCGGGCGAGGATCCCGCCGACCACCGGGAACTCGTCCTCGGTCAGCACGACCGGTTCGGCGCCCATCTCCACCACGAGCGCCTGCGCGATCGGCAGGAACGCCGCGGGGGCGGTGACGGCCACCATCGCCCCGCTCAACCGGGTGAGGTCCAGGCTCATGCCGGTGAAGGCCAGCACCGGGTGGACGGCGAGGCAGACGGCGCCGCGGGCCGCCGCGGGGGCGAGCGCCGCGATGCCATGGCGGCCGCTCGTGTGCAGCACGATCTGGCCCGTCTGCCAGTGATCGAGATCCGCCAGCCCGGCCACCAGCGGCACGAGGTCGTCGTCGGGCACGGCCAGCAGGACGAGTTCGCAGCGTTCGACGATCTCCGCGGGTTCGAGCAGGGGAACACCGGGCAGCAGCGTGGCGGCCCGGTCACGGCTCTCCTCGGAGATGGCGCTGACGCCGACGACGGAGTGGCCCACCGCGCGGAGGGCGGCACCGAGGACGGCCCCGACGCGGCCGGCGCCGATCACGCCGATGCCGAGGCGCCCGGGCCTCATCGGCGCTCCTCCGGCCGCGGCGCGGGGGCGGCAGCGGATCCGAATCGCGTGGTGCCGGCCCCGTCGCGCACGGGAGGCACGCCGTTGTCGGGCCCGGGCGCGGGCGTGCCGAGCATCCACTGCTCGGGGCCGGCACGACGCCGGGCCCGGGCGGCCAGGACGGCCTGGTCGGTGAACAGGCGCCGGGCCGTGTCGACCGCCAGGTGCGGGACGACGGGTTTGACCGGGCCGGCCGTGGAGTGCAGCAGGACGTGCGCCAGGCCGAGCCGTCGCTGCAGCGGCCCCTGCTGCAGGGCGACGGACTGGGTGCGCTCGTGCGGGACGACGGCGAGCCGGCGGGTGAGCCGGCCGCTGCGGACGAGCAGGGCGGTGTCGGTGTGCCGGTACCCGTTGCGGCGGAAGGCGAGCGGGTCGAGCCAGCGCGAGCGGGACGGCGAGGCGACGAAGCCCTCCGCGGTCCCGGCGCCGCGCACGCCGGCCCGGAACACGGCCACCGGGTCCTCGACGCCGGGGTGCGGCAGCACGAGGGCGAGGACCGCCAGGACCTCGTCGAAGGTGCCGACCGGCAGCAGCACGGTGCGGGCGTTCTGCTCCCGGCCGGCCGTGCCGTAGCCGGCGACGTTCATCTCGACGCGGTGCCAGCCGAAGGGCCGCCAGAACAGCGGGGCATGCACGGACACGGCCTGCACGCGGCCGGGCGGCACCGTCTGGGCGTGGGTCTCCAGCAGCCCGTAGTGGAGCCGCACCCCGTCCGCGGAGTGGGCGACGCGGAAGTTGAAGCTGCGGGTGAAGAAGGCCCAGTAGGCGGTGGCCGCGCCGAAGACCACGGGGATCACAGCGGCGACGGCGAACGGCTCGCCGCTGATCACGGCCGGGAGCAGCGCAACGACGGCGGCGACGAGCAGCCACACCGTGACACCGGAGAGCACGGCGGCACCGAGCACCCGTTGCGGGGGCACGGTGAGCACGGGCCGCTCGGGGGCGGACGCGATCACCTCGGGATGCTCCGCCGACCCGCGCACCCCGGCGGCGCGGCCGAGAATCGTGGCGCGCAGCTGCTCCGCCTCGTCGAGCTTCAGGAACGACAGGCGCATCGCCGCGTGCCCCGCGTCGGCCACCTCGAACTTCAGTTCCGCCAACCGCAGCAGCCGGGCCACGAGCGGCTGGTTGATGTCGATCGCCTGCACCCGGTCCAGGCGCGCCTGCCGGTTCTGCCGTACCAGGACGCCGGAGTTGATCCGCACGTGGTCCTCGGTCACCTGGTAGCGGGTGAACCACCAGCTGGCGAAGAACACCGCGAGGATGACGACGAGCGGGACGACGGCGAAGAGGACGATGACCCAGATCGGCAGCCCGTCGGTACCGCGCCGGTGCGACGAGGACGGGTCCGCCATCGACCCGATGGCGTTCTGCAGCCAGTCACGGCCGAACACGACGTAGAAGGCGACCAGGGCGAGCCAGCCGCGCACGAGCGGGGACGCCGGGTGCACGCGGTGCCACGTCTGCGGGGCGTCGATGCCCCCGCGCACGGGACCGGCCTTCACGGGATCGGGCGGCACGGGTGCTCCCGGCTCGGGCGCTCTGCCGGGCAGCACCGCCCCCTCCGGCGCACCGGCCGGCAGCGCACCGCTCGCGGGCGCGTTCCCGCGGGCGGCGTCCGGCTCGCTCCCGGTCACAGGCCCGCCAGCCTCGCCTCACCGCGGGCGGACAGCGCCTCACGCAGCCGGGCGGCCTCGCCGGCCGGCAGCCCGGGGATCGCGGCGTCCGTCGCGGCCGACGCGGTGTGCAGTTTGATGCCGGCCATGCCGAGCATCCGGTCGATCGGGCCGGCCTGCACGTCCACGTACTGCATCCGCCCGTAGGGCACCACCACGAGCCGGCGGAAGAAGAGGCCGCTGCGGATCAGCAGGTCCTCGTCCCGTTCGGCGTACCCGACGGCACGCACCTGGCGCGGGATGAGCACGAGGCGCCACAGCTGGACGGCGAGGGCGGCCACGGCGACGGTCCACGCGAGCCAGGCCGGCAGCCAGACCCACGCGCCGAGCAGGACGAGCAGGAGCGGGACAGAGCAGACGACGACGGTGATCACGGCTCCCGGGAGCCACCCGAGCGCCCGGGCCCACACCAGCCGCGGCGAGACGCCGGTGAACGTCAGCCCCTCGGGGTCGATCGGCTCGCTACGCATACTCCCCCTCGCTCGGGTGCGGCCCCTTGCCGCTGTTCTCGCCGTCCTCGGGCGGGATGCGGCAGAAGTGCTCGACGACGATGCCGACGGTGATCATGACGGCCCCGCCGACGATCTGGGCGATCGCGAACCACAGCACCGACTGGTCCGACCGCAGCGCGATCAGGCTCAGCTGTTCGAGCACGACCCCGACGTGCCAGCCGCCGAGGACGGCGCCGGTGTACGCAGTCGCCTGGGCGAGGACGAGGGTGCGGGCGGCCAGCAGCGGGTTGATCATCCGCTTCGCCTTGCCCTGCCGCCAGCGCAGCACCTGCAGGCCCAGCCCGAGGGTGATCGCGACGAGCAGGAGGACCGTCAGCAGCGAGCTCAGCGGCAGCACCGGCGTCGGGCCGCCCGCGCGCGTGATGAGCACGTCGGCCAGCCAGCCGATCACGGCGGAGGCGACGGCCACGACGACGAGCGTGCGTGCGCGCAGGCCGATCATGCCGTGCCCTCCGCCCGGCGCACGCCGTCGCGGTCCTCTGCCGCGGCGAGCAGCTCGGTCACGGGAACCCCGTCCAGCCGGGCGCCGGGCTCCATCCAGGCCCACGGGGCGAGGACGAAGGCACGGCCGGCGGCGGAGGCGTGCGGGAGGGTGAGGTCGGGATCGGCACGGTGCACCTCGCCGGCGGCCGTGACGACACTGACGATGTCGACGTCGAGGGTCCGGGGACCCCAGCGCACGAGCCGCTCCCGGCCGAAGGCGGCCTCGATCCGGTGGCAGGCGTCGAGCAGGTCGTCCGGGCTCAGGTCGGTGGCGACCCGGACCACCATGTTCCGGTAGTCGGGCTGGCCGGCGGGGCCACCCACGGGGGCGGTGATCGCGATCGGGGAGGTCGCCAGCAGGGTGAGGTCGGGGTCGGCGGCGATCGTCTGGACGGCCGCCGCCAGGGTCGCGGCGGGGTCCCCGAGGTTGGCGCCGAGCGCGAGGACGGCCTCGGAACCGGCCGTGGCCGTCCCGGCGTCCACCGCGTCTCTCATCCGTGCCTCGTCCATCCCCGGCCCTGTCATCCCCGGCTTCGCCGGATGGTCACGGCGACGTCGTCGAACGGCACCGGGATCGGGGCGGCCGGCTTGTGCACCGTCACGGTGACCGCGTCCAGCGGGAAGGTGTCCAGCAGATCCTCCGCGATCGCCACCGCGAGGGTCTCGATCAGCGCGACCGGCGCACCGGTGAGCCGCGCGTGCACCCGCTGCGCGGCCTCCGCGTAGTTGACGGTGCGGGTGAGGTCGTCGCCGCGCGCCGCGGCGCTCAGGTCGAGCTCGAGCACGACGTCGGCGCTGAAGACCTGGCCGAGCTCGCGTTCGGCGTCGAGCACGCCGTGCGTGCCGCGGCCGCGGATCCCGGTGAGGGTGATGGTGTCCACAGGGTTCACCGGCCGGACCAGGCCGCTGCCACCTTCACCGCGTCGAGGTTGGCCTTCACGTCGTGGACGCGGACGGCCCAGGCACCCGCGGCCGCGGCGAGGGCGGTGGTGGCGACGGTCGCGTCGTCGCGCTCCTTGGGGGCGGCGGACTTGCCGGAGCTGGCCAGCAGCTCGCCGAGGAAGGTCTTGCGGGAGGTGCCCACGAGCACCCGGTGGCCGAGCGCGGTGAAGCGGTCGAGCGAGCGCAGCAGCTGCCAGTTCTGCTCCCCGGCCTTGGCGAAACCGATCCCGGGATCGAGGATCAGTTTGTCCTGCTCCACGCCGGCGTCGACGAAACGGGCGGCCAGCGGGGCGAGCTCGGCGACGACTTCCTCGACGACGTCGTCGTACTGGGCCCGCGCGGTCATGGTGCGGGAGTCGCCCCGGCTGTGCTGGAGCACGTAGTGCACGCCGCGCTGCGCGATCAGGGCCGGCATGTCCGGGTGCAGCGCGGTGCCGGAGACGTCGTTGACGATCGCGGCCCCGGCGTCGATCGCTGCGGCCGCGACCTGCGGGCGCCGGGTGTCGACGCTGACCAGGGCGCCCGCGCGGACGAGGGCGGTGATCACCGGGATCACGCGGTCCAGCTCGGTGTTCACGGGCACTTCCGCGGCGCCCGGACGGGTGGACTCCCCGCCGACGTCGACGATGTCCGCTCCGGCGAAGTGCAGGCGCAGGCCGTGGTCGATGGCCGCGCCCCGGGTGTTGTGGTCACCGCCGTCGCTGAACGAGTCCGGGGTGACGTTGACGACGCCCATGACGAGCGTGCGCCCGGTCGGGAGGTCGGCGACGGTGCGGGCACGGGTGGCCCGGCGGATGACCGGCAGGGGCAGCGTGTTGGGGCCCGTGCCCGGTGCGACACCGAGTGTGTCCATGACGTTCTACCTTCCGAGGATCAGACCCATGGCTTCGGCGCGGGTGGCCGGGTCGTGCAGCTGGCCGCGGACCGCCGAGGTGACGGTCCGGGTTCCCGGCTTGCGGACCCCGCGCATCGACATGCACAGGTGTTCGCACTCGATCACGACGATGGCGCCGCGCGGCGCGAGGTGCTCGACCAATGCTTCCACAATCTGCGTCGTGAGCCGCTCCTGCACCTGCGGGCGGCGGGCGTAGATCTCCACGAGCCGCGCCAGCTTGCTCAGCCCCGTGACCCGGCCGTCGTGGGACGGGATGTAGCCGACGTGGGCGGTGCCGTGGAAGGGCACGAGGTGGTGCTCGCACGTCGAGTAGAAGGGGATGTCCTTGACCAGGACCAGTTCCTCGTGGTCCAGGTCGAAGGTCGTCCCCAGCACGTCGCCGGCGTCCTGGTGCAGCCCGGAGAACATCTCCGCATACGCCCGGGCCACCCGGTCCGGGGTGTCCTTCAGGCCCGACCGCTCGGGGTCCTCCCCGATGGCGAGCAGGATCTCGCGCACCGCCGCGGCGATCCTCCGCTCGTCGACCCCGGCCACCGATCCGGGCATGCCCGGATCGGTGGGCTGCTCCGCCCGGCCCACGCCGGCCATCACTCGTGGGCGGGGAGCTCGCCGGTGCCGGACTCGTGCGGAGCCTGGACCGGGTGCTCGGGCTTGGCGGCGACGGCCTGATCCTGGGGGGCCAGTCGAACCGGGTTGGGGCGGCCCTCGAGGGCGGCCTGCTCCTGCTCCGCGCGCGTCGTCACCGGCGGGATGTCCGAGACCGGGCGGTCGTCGCTCGAGAGCCACACCGGCCGCAGGTCCCGCTGGCGCACGTCGTGGAAGATGTCCGCGATCTGCTGCTGGTTCAGGGTCTCCCGCTCGAGCAGTTCGAGGGCGAGCCGGTCGAGGACGTCGCGGTTCTCCATCAGGATGGCCCAGGCCTCGTCGTGGGCGCTGTCCATGAGGATGCGCACCTCCTCGTCGACGACCGCGGCCACCTCCTCGGAATAGTCCCGCTCGTTGCCCATGTCGCGGCCGAGGAACGGCTCACCGTTGCCGGAGCCGAGCTTGACCGCGCCGATCCGTGCGCTCATGCCGTACTGGGTGACCATCTTCCGGGCCGTGGCGGTGGCCTTCTCGATGTCGTTGGACGCACCCGTGGACGGGTCGTGGAAGATGATCTCCTCCGCGACACGGCCGCCCATCGCGTAGGCGAGCTGGTCGAGCAGCTCGTTGCGGGTGGTCGAGTACTTGTCGTCCGCCGGCAGCACCATGGTGTAGCCGAGCGCCCGGCCCCGCGGCAGGATCGTGATCTTGGTGACAGGGTCGGTGTTCCGCAGCGCCGCCGCGACCAGGGCGTGGCCGCCCTCGTGGTACGCGGTGATCTTGCGCTCGAGCTCCTTCATGAGGCGGGAGCGCTTCTGCGGGCCGGCGATGACGCGGTCGATCGCCTCGTCGAGCGCCCGGTCGTCGATCAGCTGGGCGTTCGAGCGGGCGGTCAGCAGGGCCGCCTCGTTGAGCACGTTCGCCAGGTCGGCGCCGGTGAAGCCCGGGGTGCGCTTGGCGACGGAGTAGAGGTCCACGCCGGGAGCCATCGGCTTGCCCTGCGCGTGCACCTGGAGGATGCGGAAGCGGCCGCCCATGTCGGGGGCCTCGACGCCGATCTGCCGGTCGAACCGGCCCGGGCGCAGCAGCGCCGGGTCCAGCACGTCGGGCCGGTTGGTCGCGGCGATGAGGATGACGTTCGTCTTGACGTCGAACCCGTCCATCTCCACGAGGAGCTGGTTCAGCGTCTGCTCGCGCTCGTCGTTGCCACCGCCGACACCGGCGCCGCGGTGCCGTCCGACGGCGTCGATCTCGTCGACGAAGATGATCGCCGGGGCGTTGTTCTTGGCCTGCTCGAACAGGTCGCGGACACGGGAGGCGCCGACACCGACGAACATCTCGACGAAGTCCGAGCCGGAGATCGAGTAGAACGGGACGCCGGCCTCACCGGCGACGGCGCGGGCCAGCAGGGTCTTGCCGGTACCCGGAGGGCCGTAGAGCAGCACGCCCTTGGGGATCTTGGCGCCGACGGCCTGGAACTTGGCCGGCTCGGAGAGGAACTCCTTGATCTCGTGGAGCTCCTCGACCGCCTCGTCCGCGCCGGCGACGTCGGCGAACGTGACCTTCGGGTGGTCCTTCGAGATGAGCTTCGCCCGGGACTTGCCGAACTGCATCACCTTGGACCCGCCGCCCTGGGCGCGCGAGAGGATGAACCAGAAGATGACACCGATGATGAGGAACGGGACCATCAGCTGGACGAGGCCGAGCAGCCAGTTGTTCTCCGGTGGCTGGTCCGTGTAGCTGTCGAGCTTGGAGGCGGAGACGGCCTTGACGACGTCGGCGCCGCGCGGGGCGACGTAGTAGAACTGGATGTTCTTGCCGAGGTCCTTGCCGTCCTGCATGTAGTCGTCGCGCAGCGTCAGGTCCACCCGCTGCTCACCGTCGGAGATGCGGGCCTGGCTGGCCTTCCCGTCCGCGAGCAGCTGGAGGCCGACGTTCGTGTCGACGCGGTTGGAGGACCCGGAGGTCATCAGCGGGAAGGCGATCGCCAGGACGATCAGGCCGATCACGATGTAGACCAGCGGTCCCTTGAAGAGCTTCTTGAGGTTCATGCGTGGTTGGGCCCGGACCGGCCCCTACCTCCCGTTCAACTGTGCTCGCCGCGGCGGCCGGCTCGTGCCGACGCGTCGTGTCTGTGCCAAATATCGCACCAGTACGGCTGTAGGACGTAGTCGACGGGCGTCGAGTTCCCTTACAGCGCACAGCGGTGGCGCATGTCACAGCCGGCGTCGGTCATCGAGCGCGTCTCGGCTGGTTCACACCGGCTGTGCCGTCACTGGTAGACGTGCGGGGCGAGGGTGCCGATGAAGTCCAGGTTGCGGTACTTCTCGGCGAAGTCGAGGCCGTAGCCGATGACGAACTCGTTGGGGATGTCGAAACCGACGTACTTGACGGGCAACTCCACCTTGGCGGCGTCCGGCTTGCGCAGCAGGGTGCAGATCTCGATCGAGGCCGGGCCGCGGGAGGCCAGGTTGGACTTCAGCCACGACAGGGTCAGCCCGGAGTCGATGATGTCCTCGACGATGAGCACGTGCTTGCCGGTCAGGTCCGTGTCCAGGTCCTTGAGGATGCGCACGACGCCGGAGGACTGGGTGCCCGAGCCGTAGGAGGAGACGGCCATCCAGTCCATCGCCACGTGGCTGTGCAGCGCGCGGGCGATGTCGGCGACGACCATGACCGCGCCCTTGAGCACGCCGACGAGCAGGATGTCCCGCCCCGCGTAGTCCCGGTCGATCTCGGCGGCCAGTTCGGCGATCTTCTGCTGGATCTGGTCCTTGGTGTAGAGCACGTGCTCCAGATCGTCCTGGACGTCGCTCGAATCCACGCGGGGCTCCTTCAGGGAGGGACGGGCCGTCGTGCGGCCGGCGGCGAGAAGAGGCGCGCCGGATGCGCCGGCGCATGGTCTCTAGCGTGCCACAGTCGCGCCGTCGCCGGTCACATCCGGCCGGCGCCCCTGGGTCAGCGGCGGTGGTCCGGCCGTGCCGGGCCGCGCAGCTCGAGCACGGCCGCGGGCGTCCCTGAGCCGGCGGCTGCGGCGTCGACGCCGGCGGCCGGTCCGGGCCGGGCGTCGCCGACGGTTCCAGCGGTGAGTCGGCGCGCCGTGACGCCGCCCGGCAGCGGGACCGGACCGGCACCCCCGGGTCCGGTGTCCGCCCGCGGCGCGACGAGTGCCTCGAGGGCACCGATGCGCTCCCGGGTCAGTGCGTCCGCGCCGGCATGGGCGGCGGCGGTGGCGAGCACCCGCGGCAGCAGGGCCGGCGGGGCGGCGCGGAGGGCGGCGATCGGCAACACGCAGCGGCCCGGGGATCGCTCGGCGATCCGGTCGTACAGGTCCGCGGCCTCGGCGTCGAGGTGATCCGCGTCGCGGGCCGCGATGGCCGCGGTGCGGGCGAGCCCGGCGGCCACGCCCGGGCCGAGTTCACGGGCCAGCAGGGGCAGGACGATGCTGCGCAGGCGCGAACGGGTGAACGCGCGGTCCGCGTTGGCGGGGTCCTCCCACCACGTCAGCCCCTCGGCCGAGCACACACGTTCGGTGTCCGCCCGGTCCAGGCCCAGGTCGGGGTGCAGGAAGGGCCGGCGGTAGGACCCGCGCTGCGGGGGGATCCCGGCCAGGGACCGCGTCCCGGAGCCGCGCAGCACGCCGAGGAGCACCTGTTCGGCCTGGTCGTCCAGCGTGTGGGCGAGCAGCACGACCCGGGCGCCGACGCGTCGGGCCGACGCGTCGAGCGCGGCATAGCGGGCGTGCCGGGCAGCGGCCTCGAGGCCCTCGCCCGCCGGCTCGACCGTGACACGTTCGACGGTGACCGGGGCGAGCCCGAGGTCGGTGCACCGGGCGGCGGCGTCGGCCGCGACCTGGTCGCTGTCCGGGTAGAGGCTGTGATCGACGACGACGGCGCCGATGCGGGCGTCGCCGCGGCGCACGAGGTGGGCGGCCACGGCGGCGAGGGCGAGCGAGTCCGCACCCCCACTGCAGGCCACGAGCGCGTCGACCCGCTCACCGGTGGCGACGGTGGTGAGGGAGTCAGCGGCCCGCGGCTCGGACGCGTCGTCCGGGGCGGCGAGCGCCGCCGTCAGGCAACGGCGGGCGCGCGCGACGACGGGGTCGAGGGGGCCACGGCGCCCGTGCTGCCGGGTCGACGGGCCGGGCACGGCGTCGTCACCTCGTCCGGGTGGCCGGCTCAGCGCCGGGAGCCGGCCAGGCCCATCCGCTCGACCCAGTCGGCGGGGTGGTGGATCTCCTGCTCGGTGGGCAGGTGCTCGGGCGCGTCCCAGATGCGGTTGAAGCCGTCGAGGCCCACCTGGTCGACGACGCCGCGCACGAACCGCGAGCCGTCGCTGTACTGGCGCATCTTCGCGTCGAGGCCGAGCAGCTGGCGGATCAGCTTCTCGAAGCCGGAGCGCTGGGAACCGCGAGCGTTGAAACGTTGACGGATGGTGCGCACCGTCGGCACGACGCTCGCGTTGACGCCGTCCATGACGACGTTGGCGTGGCCCTCGAGCAGGCTCATCACCGCGGTCAGGTGGGAGAAGATCTCCCGTTCCTGCTCGTCCTGGAAGATGCCGAGCACCCCGGCGCCGGAACCCGGGGCGACCTCGCCGCCGTTCCTGCCGGTGGCGCCCGTCAGGCGCCCGGAGCCGACGGAGCGGGCCGCCTCGGCGATGCGGGCGGCGAACGTGTCCGCCTTGTCGACCATGGACTCCGACAAACGGCCCACCTGGGCGATCATGTGGTCGCGCAGCCACGGCGCGGCCGCGAACTGGACGCGGTGCGTCTGCTCGTGCAGGCACACCCAGAGGCGGAAGTCGGCCGGCTCGACGTGCAGTTCCCGCTCCACCTCGAGGACGTTGGGTGCGACGAGGAGCAGACGGCCGGCGGGCGGCGCGGTGGTGTTCGCGGCGAGGGCGGCGAAGGGGTCGTACTGACCGAGCACCTTGCTCGAGAGGAACGAGAGGATCGTGCCCAGCTGCACCCCGGTGAGCCGGCCGCCGAGCGCGGTGGTCGCGGCCGTGAGCGATTGCCCGCGCGTCTCGACCAGGCGGTCCAGGGCCGGCTGCATGAGCACCGAGAAGCTCTGCGTGTTCGCCCGTGACCAGGTGGCCCGGTCGACGACGAGCACCGACGAGTCCCGCAGGTCCGCGGCGGCGTCGAGACGGCTGATCTCGTGCACATGGGCGACGGACGCGTCGGCGGCCTCGCGCAGGGTCTCGACGGTGTCGCGCATGCGTGCGGCGCTGACCCGGGGGCCGGCCGGGGCGAGCTTCGCGGCGGTGCCGGCGGCGAGATCCCAGTCGATGAGGCTGGGCAGGCGGGACGGGGTGAGGCTCATGGGGCCATTCGACCACATGCCGCTGACGTCGTGCTGGGCGCGGCGCCGCTTTCGCTCAGGGCGTCGGATGACGCGTCGGCGGGACGCGCGTCAGCGGGACCCGGGGCGTGCCGCGTCCCGCAGCAGGTCCGCCAGCGCGCCCGGTCCGGCGGCGTCGGCCGCCGCGTTCAGGGCCGAGCGGTCCCCCGCGTTGCGCAGGTGCGCGACGACGGCGGAGCGGTCCACGGCCCCGGCGGTCGAGGACGACCGGGCGGCACCCGCGTCGCCCGCCGTCGTCATCGCCACCGGCTGGGAGGCGGCGACGCGTTCGAGGATCAGCGCGGGGTCCATGATCGAGTCCATGTCCCGCTCGAGCATGAGCAGGCGCTCCTGCACCACGGGGTTGCCGATCTTGATCCGCTGCCCGGACCCGAGCTGGGAGAGCATCGGGGCGGAGAGGCCGAGCACGGCGGCCAGCCGCCGGCTCGAGATGCCGTAGTGGCTCATCACGGCGCCGAATCGATCGGCGAGGCTCTGCCCGTAGATCTTCTCCTGCTCGGCGATCTTCTCTTCCGTGCTGCGGTGCTCCGACATGCCTTCAGCTTGGCACAGTCGCCTGACACCGCGGTGAGGGCCGGCACCCGGTCGACGGCCTCGTCACGCCCACGACCAGCAGCTAGCCTGATGGATCGAGACGTGCTGACGACCGCCGAAGGAGACGTCGCGATGAGCAGGGACGTGGACGGCCTCTCGGACGAGATCCGCTCGTTCGTCTGGGCCATGACCCGGCGCTTCCGCTTGGAGGCCGAGGAGGTGGCCGACCTCTCCCTCGCCCAGCAGAACGTGCTCGCCCGGCTCGACCGCACGCCCGGCATGACCGGCGCGGAGCTCGCCCGCAGCGAGGCGGTCCGGCCGCAGTCGATGACCAAGACGGTCGCGAGCCTGCGCGAGGCCGGCCTGGTCGAGGCGTCGGTCTCCGCGCTGGATGCCCGCCGCCACGAACTGGCCCTGACCGCGGCGGGTGCCGACGTCCTGGTCCGCATCCGACGGTTGCGTCACGACTGGCTGGCCGAGCGCCTCGACGCGACCCTCGACGCCGCGGAGATGGACCGGGTGGCCGACGGACTCGCCGTGCTGCGCCGTGTCGTGGACGCCACCCCGCGGCGCTGACCGTCGCGCGACGCTCCCCCGCAATCCCGACCCGTATCCCCTAGAGCGCCTCCCGGCGAGACGTGCGTCATGGCATGACGCGAATAGATCAGCTAAACTGATCACTTTGTTTGAGTAGTTGAGATGTTGAGCGAAGGAAGCCGCATGCACCAGGAGACACCCACCCGCTTGCCGATGAGCACCGTGATCTCGCACATCGCCGTGCCGATCGTCATGGGCCTGGTCATGGCGCTGGCCTACTTCGGCGGCTTCCACAAGCCGGAGCCGCACGACGTGCCGGTCGCGATCGTCGGCCAGGCGCAGCAGGTGGGCCCCGTGGCCGCGCAGGTCCAGCTCGCCCTCGGCGACAAGGTCGCGGTGACCACCGTGCCGGACGCCGCCACCGCGCAGGACCAGCTGCGGCACCAGAAGATCGCCGGCGCGTTCGTGCCCGACGCGGCCAGGCCCACCCTGATGACCGCCTCCGCCGCCTCGGCGACGACCACCGACGTCGTGACGAAGATCTTCACGGCCGTGGCCGCGAAGCAGGGGCACCCGCTGACCGTCCAGGACGTGGTGCCGCTCGGCGAGGGTGATCCGATGGGGCAGAACGGCTTCTTCTACCTGGTCACCCTCTCGGTCGGCGCCTACGCGACGGCCATCGCGATCGGCGCCGCGGGATCGACGCGGCGGTTCCGCGAGCGGCTCGGCCTCATCCTCGGCTCGACCGTCGTGCTCTCGACCGCCGAGCTCGCTGTCGCCACGATCCTCTTCGACATGTTCCCGGGCCACGGTGCCCAGGTGTGGGGTCTGTCCGCCCTCTACACGGCCACCGTGATGGCCGTCGGCGTCGGCCTGCACGCCCTCGTCGGCCGCTTCTCGACGCTTCTGTTCTCGGCGATGTTCGTGGCCGTGAACTTCACCTCGTCGGGCGGCGTCGTGCAGCCCGCCCTGCAGCCGGGCTTCTTCGGCTGGCTCCACGACTTCTGGATCGGCTCGGGCTTCCTGCAGGTGATGGCGCACCTCATGTACTTCCCGGACACGGACGTCTCCGGCGCCTTCGCGATCCTCATCGGCTGGCTGCTGTTCGGCATCGGTGCCCTCGCGGTGTCCCACGCCGTGCTGCGCCGCCGCAAGCGTCTCTCCGTCCTGGTCGCCCGGCACGACGAGCTGCGGCGGGCGCTGCACCGGCAGCGCACCGACGGCCTGTCCGAGCAGCAGGCGCGGGAGCTCGAGCTGGAGGAGGACGTCGCCGTCTGACGGCGGACGTCCCTCCTCCGTCTGCTGCAGCGTCCTGTCAGCGGCACCCGCAGCCGGCGAGCGCGGCGGCCGCCCGGTCCAGGGCGCCGCGGGCGGCCGCCGTCGCTCCGGGCGGATTGGACGCCATGAAGGCGAACACGAGCAGCCGACCGTCGCGGTCCATCACGTACCCGGTGAGGGTCGAGGCCTCGTTCAGCGTGCCGGTCTTCGCGCGGACCACACCGGCGCCGGCGGCGTCCGCGTCGCCGGTGAACCGGTCGTCGAGGGTGCCGGTGAGGCCGGCGACGGGCAGCCCGGCCACCGCGTCACCGAACCGGCCGTCGGTGACGATCCGCCGCATCGCGCCGGCCAGGGTCGCCGCGCTGACGCGGTTGCTGTCGGCGAGCCCGCACGCGTCGGTGATGACGAGGCCGCGGGTGTCGAGGCCGAGGCGGGTCACGGTGTCCCGCACGAAGGCCGCGGTCCCGGCGGGGTCCGTCGACCGGCCCGCGGCGCGGGCGGCGACCCGGGTGAGAGCCTCGGCGACGTCGTTGTCCGAGTGCTCGAGCAGCCACTGGACCTGCTCGCCGACGGTCGCCGAGTCGACGGCGCCGAGCCGGGCGGCAGCGCTGCGGACCGGGGCCGCCGTGCGGGTGACGGCCGGCGCGACGTCGGCGGTGGAGCCCAGCGCCGCGCGCAGGGCGGTGGCGAACGCCTGACCGGCGGCCAGGGCCGGGTCGGTGGGCCGCTCACCCGGTGCGGCGTCGGGCCGCGTGTGTCCGGACCAGAGGGCCAGCGGGCCGACGGCGCCGATCTGTCCGGCGGCCACGTCGTCCGCGTACCACGCGGGGTTGAGGGCCGGCCCGGAGAACCGGGTGGTGTCCACGCTCACGCGCACGGTGCCCGTGACCCCGGCGGCGCGCAGGGAGACAGCGGTGCGCGCCGCGAGGGTCTGCAGGCCGGCGTGACCCTGGATCGCCGAAGCGTTCGACGCGCCGCTGCCGAGCATGACGTCCCCGGCGCCGACCAGCACGACGTCGCCCCGCCCGGTGCCCCGCACCGCGGCCGTCGTGAGTCGGGACTGCGGGTCCAGCGTGGTGAGGATCGCCAGCGACGAGAGCAGTTTGAGGTTCGAGGCGGGAAGCCGCGGTTCGGCGGCGCCGTCCTGGTGGACCGAGCGGCCGGTCGCGGCATCGAGCACCGCGGCGGAGACGTCCACGCCCGGCGCCGCCGTCCTCGCGGCCGCGAGCGCCGCCGCGACCCCCGCCGCCGTGGGAAGCGGCGCCGTCGTGATTCCCGTCGACCCGCCTGTTGCACCGCTCGAGGGCAGGCTGTTCGGGGACATGCCGCTGGATGGCGTACCGCCCGCAGCGATGCCCGGGTCGACCGGTGCCGCGAGGGCCGTGGGGGTGCGCTGCGCGGGGACCGCCGCCACGTCGTCCGCCGACGGGGAACCGCCGGTGGCCGCTCCTGGCAGCGCGAACAGGCCCACGGGCACCGCGACGGCGACGATCGCCAGGACGAGCAGCACCCCGATCAGCACCCGGCCGGCACGGGACGGCCCGCGGGTACGCGACGGGGCAGCGGATGCGGGCACCGGTCACTCTCCTCGTCGTCGGTCGATGCTGAACTATCGTGGGTACCAGTCTCGCCGACCCGGGCCCTGCCCTTCGGCACCACTCCCGCCTCACCTGCGATCGCACCAAGGAGAACCATGAACTTCGACGTCACCGTCGAGATCCCGAAGGGGTCCCGCGTCAAGTACGAGATCGACCACGAGACGCACCGGCTGCGCCTGGACCGCGTGCTCTTCACCTCGATGCAGTACCCCGCGCACTACGGGTACATCGAGAACTCGCTCGGTGAGGACGGCGACCCGCTGGACGCGCTCGTGATCCTCGACGTCGACGTCGTTCCCGGCGTGCTGATCGAGTCCCGCCCGGTGGCCGTGTTCAACATGGTCGACGACGGCGGCGGGGACGCCAAGGTGCTGTGCGTGCCGGAGGACCCGCGGTTCGACCACATCCAGGACATCGGGGACGTCTCGTCCTACCTGCTGGACGAGATCAAGCACTTCTTCACGAAGTACAAGGACCTCGAGCCGGGCAAGTGGGTCGAGGCTGCGGACTGGGACGGTCGCGAGGCCGCCGAGAAGGAGGTCCTCGCCTCCCTCGAGCGCTTCAAGACCGAGGGCGCGCCGTCCGAGGAGGACGAGCCGCAGGGCCGCGACGTGGACGCGAACCCGGTCAACAACTGACACCTGCTCTCTCGGTGCCCCCGGTCGCGTTCGCGGCCGGGGGCACCGTCGTCTCCGGCCGGGAAGCGGCCCTCCTCCGGTCGTGCCGCCGGTGCGAGCCTGGCCCGGGACACGCCGGGCGTTGCGGGGACCTGGCGTCCGGTCCCGGCCGGTGACGACGTGTCGCGGGACAGAGCCGTCGGTCCCTCCTCCGGTGAGGCCGCCCGGCATACTGGATCCGTGTTCGCCCTCACCTTCGATCAGCGCCTCGGGCGGGAGGCGGGCGACCTCGTGCCGGACCTGATGACCCGGCTGCGGTTCCACGCCACGCTCGTGCCGTTCCAGCGCTCCGTCGCCGACGAGGTCCAGGGCATCGTGGACGATCCCGCCGTCGCCGTCGACGCCGCCCTGATCGGGCTGCGGGGCGGCAATTGGTCGGTCGGCATCGGCGTCGGGCGCGTCGACGACCTGGTCTCGGACCACGTCCTCGACGCCGCCGGGCCTGCCATGGTGCACACCCGGAACGCGGCCGAGCGCTCCCTGACGATCACCGACCGGGTCGCCCTCTCGGTCGAGGGGCTCGACGAGGAACTGGCCGCGGAGGCGGAGGCCGTGCTGCGGCTCGTCGGCCGCATCGTCGCCGTCCGCACCGAGGCCGAGTGGCGGGTGGCCGACCTGATGACCCCGGGGGCACGCGGCCAGCAGAAGGCCATCGCCGCCGAACTGGGGATCACCGTGCAGGCCGTCTCGCAGGCCGTGCAGCGGTCGTTGCTCCCGCAGGAGTGGGCGGCCCGCCCGGCGGCGGCCCGGCTGCTCGGCCTGCTCGACCGGCAGCGCGTGCTCTCCGCCTGATCGACCGCCCGACCCGACCGCCGACCCCGCACGAGCCGACCCGGCGCAGCGCGGGTCGGCGGCGGGTCAGGCGGGGAAGGTCTTCGGGGCGAGCGAGGGCTCATTGCGCGTGGCCAGGGTGAGGACGGCCTCGGTGATCCGGTCCTCCTCCTCCAGTCGCGACTCGATCGCCCGCAGCCGTTCGGCCACCTCCGACTCGATGCGGTCGCCCGCCAGGTCCACGGCCGCGACGAGGAAGATCCGCCCCGGCCCGACGAACTCGAGGTGAAGGTAGGTCACACGGTCCACCTCGTCGTCCTCCAGCAGGCCGCGCAGCACCACGTCGCGCTGGGGACCGCCGAGCGGCTGCCCGACGAGGAACTCCCGGTTGCGGGCGATGAGGAAGATGGCCATGACCGCGAGCACGATGCCGACGGCGATCGAGCCGAGCGCGTCGTAGACCGCGGACCCGGTGAGCTGGTGCAGCGCGATGCCGGCGACGGCGAGCAGGATGCCGATCAGCGCGCCGCCGTCCTCGATGAACACCGCGCGCAGCGTCGGGTCCGAGGTGCGGGTGATGAACCTCAGCGGGTGGAGTCCGGCGGTGGCCGCCTGACCGCGGGTCTGACGGGTCGCCTGGAAGAACGAGGTGCCCTCGAGCACGAAGGCGATGGCGAGGACGATGTAGGCGACGAGCGGATCGGTCTGCTCGCCCTGCTCGCTGAGGGACTGGATGCCGTGCCAGATGGAGACGACGGCGCCGGCGCTGAACAGGCCGAAGGCGGCGAACATCGACCACACGTAGGCGTCGCGGCCGAAGCCCAGCGGGTGGGAGTCGTCGGGCTTCCGGCCCGCCTTGCGCTCGGCGATCAGCAGGAACACCTCGTTGCCCGAGTCCGCCCAGGAGTGGGCCGCCTCGGCGACCATCGCGGCCGACCCGGTCAGCACCGCCGCGACGGACTTGGCGAGGGCGATGAGGATGTTGGCAGCGAAGGCGACGATCACGGTGAACATCGAGCCGCCGTGCTTCTTCTCCCCCGGCTCGGCGTCCTTCCCGGCTCGCGACTCCGAGACTGCTCTCATCTCCGTCGGTCCTGCCGACCGTGACGCGCGGGAATCCGACATCCTGAAAGTCTAGGCGCGTTCTTGGACGGCACGGCGCGGCGGTCTGCGGCCCCGGTCAGCGCAGGTCCACGCCGATGGAGGCGAAACGAGCCCGCAGGCGCTCGAGGTGGCCGCCAACCCAGTAGGTGCGTCCGCAGCGCGGGCAGTGCCGCAGGAGCAGACCGCGCGCGAGCACGTCGGCGGGGACGGCGACGGGCGCGGGGGCCACGACGTCCACAGGTTCCGCCGATCCGGTGTCCGCTCGGGTCCCGCCCGGCCCGACGGCGCGCAACCGCCCGTCACCGGATGCCGCACCGGACGGCGCCGCCCCGTCCCGCAGCGGCGTGTTGCAGACGGCGCAGCGGGTCAGTGGCCGACCGTGCCCAGCCAGGCCGAACCGGTCGTGGACCTCCCGCAGCTGCGCCAGCGGGTCCGTGGCGTAGACGAAGGCCCCGTGCCGGACGGCGGATCTCCTGAGCAGCCCGATGTCGCGGCTGAGCAGGATGCGGGTCCCCGTGGCGGCGACGGCGGCCAGCTCGTCGTCGTGGGCGTCCGTGCGATGCAGGACATCGAAGCCGAGCAGCCGCAGATAGGCGGCCAGCCGGCCCAGGTGTCCGTCGAGCACGAACGCCGGACCCGTGCCGTCGGGAGGCGGGTGTCCCGCTAGATCGGCACTTACCTCCCCGACGGGCTCCGGCCACGGCTGCGGTGCGGTGACAGGGAGGACGGTCACCTCGTCACCGTCGACCAGCCGCTGGTCGGGCGCCACCTCGACGGTCTCGTCCGCACCGGCGTGCCGCAGCATGATCCGGCCGACCTCGGTATGCGGGACACCGAGCGCCTGGATCCGGTCCAGCACCGGTACGACACCGTCGAGCGGGCTGGTGACGGGACCGCCGCGCAGGGCGGGGCGCAGGAATCCGCACAGTGCCGGGTCCATCCGCATCACACACGTGGACATGCCCCCAGTATGGGCAACTCGCCTCCGGTAGCCCGGGCGTCGCGCTCACCCAGTGGACGGACGACGTCACCGCCCACCTCTCGCCGACGCACCAAGCGTCCACTCGACGACGGGATGCTCACCCAGTGGACGGACGACGTCACCATTCAGCTCTCGCCGACGCACCAAGCGTCCACTCGACGACCGATGCTCACCCAGTGGACGGACGACGTCACCGCCCACCTCTCGCCGACGCACCAAGCGTCCACTCGACAACGGGCTGCTCCATCGCGCGCGGCACCGACACAGGCGCGACACCGACACACGTGCGGCGCCAACACCCGCGCGGCGAGCGGCCCGAGAGAACGCTGCGGCCGGCGTCAGCCGAGAAGGGCCCGCAGGGCGACGGCGGCGCCGTCCTCCTCGACGCTGCCGGTGACCGCATCGGCGGCCGCGACGACCTCGGCGGGCGCCTGGCCCATCGCGACGCCGTGGCCGGCCCAGCCGAGCATCTCGATGTCGTTCCGGCCGTCACCCATGGCGACGGTCAGGGCCGGATCGACGTCCAGCCGGCGGCGCACCTGCTCGAGCGCGCTGGCCTTGGTGGTGCCCTGGGCGGCGATGTCGAGCCATGCGGTCCAGCCCACCGAGTAGGCGACGCCGTGCAGGCCGGCCCGCTCGATGGCGGCCGAGAAGTCGTCGGACGTGGAGTCCGCACTGTAGACGACGAGGCGGACGGCAGTCGTGTCGAGCAGCCGGCCGAAGTCGACGCCCTCGGCGACGACGCCGAAGCTGGCGTCCTGGAACCGCTCGGTGGACAGGAAGTGGCCGCCGTCGTCCTCGAGCGCATAGGTGGCGTTCGGCAGGATGGCGCGCAGCGCGTTCAGGGCCGGCGCGGGGTCGAAGGTGACCCGGTCGACGACCTCGAAGCCCTCGGGCAGGTCGGGGTCGACGCGGACGGTGACGCCGCCGTTGCTGCAGACGGCGAAGCCGCGGGCCAGGCCGATCCGCTCGAGCACGGGCAGCGTCGCGTGCAGCGAGCGGCCGGTGGCGATGACGACGTGGTGGCCGGCGGCGACGGTCGCGGCGGCGTCACGGACTGCGTCGCTCATGTGGCCGTCGTGGTCCAGCAGGGTTCCGTCGACGTCGAGCGCGACGAGGCGGCGCTGCGGGGCGGCGACGGGGGCGGGAAGGGTCCCGGACTCGGGACGGGTGGTCAGGTTCTCGGAGGACCGGTCCTCGATGCCGGTCGTGGTACTCGTGGTCATGCTCCGATCCTGCCACGCACCCCTGACCGTCCGCCGGACGCGGCGGGACACCCGGGTGAAAGCCGGGTGAACAGCGTCAGGCGAACGCGTCGGATACGCGGTCAGGAACAGGAGCGAACCCGACTACGGCCGCAGCTCGGCCATCCCGCCCACGTACGGGCGCAGCGCATCGGGCACCCGGATCGACCCGTCGGCCTGCTGGTGCTGCTCGAGGATGGCGACCATCCAGCGGGTGGTCGCCAGCGTGCCGTTCAGGGTCGCGACCATGCGGGTGCCGGCCTTGCTGCCGTCGGCCGCCGTGACCCGCTCGCGGATGTTCAGGCGGCGCGCCTGGAACGTCGTGCAGTTCGACGTCGAGGTCAGCTCGCGGTACCGGTTCTGGCTCGGCACCCACGCCTCGCAGTCGAACTTGCGGGCCGCGGAGGTGCCGAGGTCGCCGGCGGCGATGTCGATGACGCGGTAGGCGAGCTCGCACTTGCCGAGCATCTCCTCCTCCCACGCCAGCAGCCGCTCGTGCTCCGCGTAGGAGTCCTCGACCGTGGTGTAGGTGAACATCTCCACCTTGTTGAACTGGTGCACGCGGATGATGCCGCGGGTGTCCTTGCCGTGCGAACCGGCCTCGCGCCGGTAGCAGGAGGACCAGCCGGCGTACCGGAGGGGGCCGTCGGCCAGGTCGACGATCTCGTCGGCGTGGTAGCCGGCGATGGCGACCTCGGACGTGCCGACCAGGTACAGGTCGTCCTTGGGCAGCTGGTAGATCTCGTCGTCGTGCTGGACGTCGAAACCGGTGCCGGCCATCGTCTCGCGGCGCACCAGGGTCGGCGTGATCATCGGGACGAATCCGGCCTCCGCGGCCTGGTCCATGGCCATGGACAGCAGGCCGAGCTCGAGGCGCGCCATCGCGCCCTTGAGGAAGAAGAACCGGGCGCCGGAGACCTTCGCGCCCCGCTCCATGTCGATCCCGAGCGGCTCACCGAGGGCCAGGTGGTCGCGCGGCTCGAAACCCTCCGCGGCGAAGTCGCGCCTGGTGCCGACCTCGCGCAGCACGGTGAAGTCGTCCTCGCCGCCCGCGGGAACGCCGTCGATGACGACGTTGGGCATCGTGCGGGCGAGGCCGTCCAGCTCGGCCTGCGCGGCGTCGGCGTCGGCCTGGGCGGTCTTGACCCGGCCCGCAAGCTCCTTGACCTGCGTCAGCAGCTGCGCCTTCTCGTCGCCGGAGGCCTTCGCGACCTGCTTGCCGAAGGCGTTCTGCTGGGCACGCAGGGACTCATACGAGGTGATCGCCGTCCGGCGGGAACTGTCGGCGTCGAGCATGCGCTTCACGAGGGACTCGTCGGCCCCCCGAGCGCGCTGCGACGTGACGAAACGGTCTGGGTCCTCGCGGAGTTCGTTCAGATCGATCACGGGCCAATCCTACGGGTCACGCATCCGCGGCCCGGACTGCGCACCCTACGATGGTGTCGATGGCCGACCATGACGCTGCCCCCGCCCCCTCCGCCGAGGACCACGAGGACCTGTGGTCCCTCCCGCTGGCCGAGTTCCGGCGCCGTACCGCCGGTGCCGCGCCGACGCCGGGCGGCGGTTCCGTCTCCTCCGTGACCGCCACCCTCGGGGTGAGCCTCGTCCAGATGGCCGTGGCCATCACCGCCCGCAAGGCGGCCCGGGAGACCACCGGGGATGCCGACGCCGTGAAGCACGGGTGGGACGACGACGCCCGCCGCGGCGATGAGCTCGCCGACACCCTCGCCGAGGCGGCCGCCGCCGACGTCACCGCGTTCGAGACCCTCATGCGCGCCTACCGCCTGTCCCGCGAGGGCGCGGAGGGCCAGGACCGGAAGCGGGCGGTGGCCGACGCGAGCGAGGCCGCGACGGAGGTGCCGCTGGCCCTGGCCGAGGCGATCACCGACGCCGTCGAGTTCGCCGGCACCGTCGTGGACCGGGTCGACGACCACGTGCGCAGCGACGTCCTCGCCGGAGCCGACATCCTGGCCGGCTCCTTCCACGCCGCCCTGCACACCGTCGAGATCAACCTCCCCTCACTCGACGGCCAGGCCCGCGACGCCTTAACCTCCCGCCGCGACGCGGCCCTGGACCGACTCGAGGCCGCACACCGCCGCCTGCGCCCCGCGCTCTCCCACCCCCAGGAGGACTGACGTGACCGCGACCATCATCGATCCCGCGGAGCTGGCGGCGGACTACCGGGCGAAGATCCGCGCCGACCTGGATGCGCTGGACCACCGGGTGCGGATCGTCGGGCTGCTGGCGCAGGAGTCCGGGCCGGCCGCGACCTACGCGCGGTACACGCGGATCGGTTGCGAGTCGGTCGGCATCGACTTCGACCTGCGGCACGTGGATCCCGCGGACGCCGAGCGGGCGATCGGGGAAGCCAACGCGGACCCCGACGTGCACGGCCTCTTCCTCTACTACCCGCTCCACGGGCCCGGCGGGGACCGGTGGCTGCGCGAACTCGTCGACCCGCGCAAGGACGTCGAGGGCATGCACTCCTTCTGGAGCCGCTACCTCTACGAGAACCGCCGGTACCTCGACGAGGGCCGCACGACGCCGGCGATCCTGCCGTGCACGCCGCTGGCCCTGCTCAAGCTCCTGCTGCGGGCCGGTCTGACCGGGACGGGTTCGGACGCGCCGCTGCAGGGGGTGACGGCGTGCGTGATCAACCGGTCCGAGATCGTCGGCCGCCCGCTCTCGGCCATGCTCGCCAACGACGGCGCCGAGGTCATCTCGATCGACATCGACGGCGCCCTCCGGTTCGCTCCGGCGATCGGCCGCCAGTCCCACGTCATCCAGCCGACGTCGATGAGCCGGCAGGAGGCGCTGGCCCGCGCCGACGTCGTCGTCACCGGCGTCCCGTCGCGCAGCTTCGACCTGATCGGGCCGGACGAGATCAAGCCCGGCGCGATCTGCGCCAACTTCGCCGAGTTCCGCAACTTCACCGACGACATCACCGAGACCGCCGGGGCATTCATCCCCCGGGTCGGGCCGATGACGGTGGCGATGGCGATGCGCAACGCGGTCCGGCTGCACCGCACGGTTCAATAGGCACGGTTCAATAGGCACCGTCCAGGAGGCACGGTCCAGCAGGCACCGTTCAGTAGGCACGGTCCCGTGGCACTCCCGCCGATCCCGGCCCCCGCGCGCCCGTCGCGCCGATAGCATGGGGCGCATGACCGAGACCCGAGTGCCGCTGATCGCGCGCGCCGTCGCGACCCTGACCGGCAGTTCCCGGGTGAGCAATCTGCCGTCCGTCCAGGCGATGCGGGCGCGGCATTCCCGCTCCGCCGTGGGCGGCGAGACGAGCCCCGCACACGAGGGTCCGCAGCGGATCGCCGTCGTGATCAACCCGATCAAGGGCAACGCCGACGAGGCGCGCATGCGCGTCTCCGCGCTCTGCCGCGAGCAGGGGTGGGAGGAACCCCGGTTCTTCGAGACCACCGAGGACGACGCGGGCGTGCAGATGACCCGCGACGCCCTGGCGCACGAGCCCGACGTCGTGCTCGCCGGCGGCGGGGACGGCACGATCCGCATGGTCGCGCACGCCCTCGCGGGCACCGACGTGCCCATGGGCATCGTGCCGCTGGGCACCGGCAACCTGCTGGCCCGCAACCTCGACATCGACCCGGACGATCTCGTCGGCAACATCGAGGCGGCGATCTTCGGGGTGCACCGGGCGATCGACACGTCGACGGTGCGGCTGGAGCGGCAGGACGGCTCGGCCGACGAACACACCGGCCTGGTGATGGCCGGCATCGGGTTCGACGCCGAGGTGATCGCCGGGACCCGCGACGACCTGAAGTCCAAGATCAGCTGGCTCGCCTACGGCGAGGCCGGCATGCGCAAGCTCGTGGGCCACCGCCACGTCGTGGAGATGGACCTGGACGACCGCGGACGCAAGCGGTTCCGGATGCGCAGCGTCCTGGTCGCCAACTGCGGCCTGCTTCCCGGGGGCATCGACTTCATCCCCGACGCCGTCATCGACGACGGCACCCTCAACGTCGTCATCATGGCGCCGCGGAACGTGCTCGAGTGGTTCGCCGTGCTCGGCAAGGTGGTGTTCAAGCACCGCCGCTCGCTGCCGGCGATCCGTTACTACAACTCCAGGGAAGCCCAGATCAGCACGCAGAACGCGCTGATGACGCAGGTGGACGGCGACGAGACCGGTGACGCCGTGGCCATGCGGGTCACCGTTAATCCGGGCGCGCTGACCGTGCGCGTGCTGGCGCCGAAGATGGACAAGCAGCTCAGCAACCCCGCCTGATCCGGCGAGACCGGGAGCGGCGGCGGCCGGTGAGGCCGCCGCCGGTCACGTCAGGACTGGTTGAAGTCCTTCTCGACGTCCTTCTCGCCCTGCGAGACCTGCAGCTCGTCGTCGCCGCGGGACTGGCGCGCGATGGCCTCGGTCTCCTCGGCGAAACGCATGTCGTTGGCCTCGTCGGCCTCGTCGCGGGCGATGTCGTCGTCGGTGCCGGAGGCGTTCGGCTCGTACTGGAGCTCGGGGTTGACGATCTCGCCGTCGTCGGACCGGTCGGGAATCTCGTTCACGGTGATGCGCTCCTTCTCGCGGCCTCGCGCCGCTGTCGGTGTCACGGTCGCGCCGCCCGGTCGAGCCGGGTGAAGCGCAGATCGTTCAGCCTAAGCGGTGACGCCCCGGCCGCTCAATCCGGCGGGGCTCAGCGCTCGGCGGTGTCCGACTGGATCTTTCCGGCACCCAGGGAGCGGATCCACCGGTCGGCGTCCTCGAACGCCTGGTCGCGGTGGTGCCGCGGCACGGAGGGGATCCCGTCGTCGGCGCGGGGGTAGGAGCCGAGGAAGCGGGTCGCGGGGCTGATCCGGTGCAGGCCCGCGAGCGCGTCGGCCACGCGGGCGTCCTCGAGGTGGCCCTCGGCGTCGATGCTGAAGAAGTAGTCCCCCAGGTAGGCGCCGGTGGGACGGGACTCGATGCGTGAGAGGTTGACGCCGCGGGCGGAGAACTGGCCGAGGATCTCCATCAGGGCGCCGGGGTGGTCGTCCGGCAGGGGGACGACGATCGTCGTCTTGTCCGAGCCGGTGCGCGGCGGCAGCGGTCGCGGGCGGCTGACGAGCACGAACCGGGTGACGGCGCCGGTCCGGTCCCCGATGTCCTCGGCGAGGACGGCCAGGCCGTACCGCTCGCCGACGACGGGCGCGCAGATCGCGGCGTCCCACGGCCACGGGCCGGGGCCCGTGAGGGCGACGCCGGCGGCCGCCGTCGAACTCGACGGCAGGTACTCGGCGGCGGGCAGGTGTTCGTCCACCCAGCCGCGGCACTGGGCGATCGCGTGGCTGTGGGTCGCGACGAGGTGCACGTCCTCGAGCCGCGTTCCCGGCCGGGCCAGAAGGTTGAAGCGGACGGGGACGACGACCTCCCGGATGATGCGCAGCTCGTCGCTGACGGCGATCGCGTCCAGGGTCGCGGTGACGCCGCCCTCGACGGAGTTCTCGATCGGCACCATCGCGGCGCCGACCTCCCCGTCGAGCACGAGCTGCAGGGCGGCGTTGACGCTCGTCGCGGGCACCCGGCGCGCCTGGGCGGCGCCGGGAACGGTGAGCAGGGCCGACTCGGTGAACGTCAGTTCGGGGCCGAGGTAGGCGTAGCTCTCGTCGCTCGATCCGTCGGGGCTCACGGAGTGGGGCTCACTTGACGTAGGGCGCGGCGCCGGTCTCAGAGACCATGTCGCGCTGCGCATCCATCCAGGCGCCCATGCCGCCGGAGACGTTCACCGCGTCGAATCCGTTCTGGTTCAGCCACGCGGTGACCCGTGCCGACCGGCCGCCGCTGCGGCAGATGACGTGGATCTCCTCGTCGGCAGGCAGCTCGCTGTAGCGGGACATGACGTCACCGAGCGGGATGTGCTGCGCGTGGGCGATGTGCCCGGCCTCCCACTCGTCGTCCTCCCGCACGTCCAGCACGGTGGTCTTCTCGGTGATCGCGTCGACCGTGACGCTCGGCAGGGAATCCACGGTTGCAGCCTAGTCCACCCCCGGACGACGGCCGCGGTCCGTCGGCATCATGACGGGACGCCGGTCTTGCGAGAATGGGAGGGTCATTCTCGTCCGACCGTCAGGAGCACCCGTGTCCGAGCGTTCCGGCACCGAAGCCACGCCCCACGGCGACCCGGGGCGCGAGGAGACCACCGAGGAGCGGGCGGACCGGAACTGGAACGAACTGCTCCAGGAGATCCGGGTGATGCAGATCGGCGTCCAGATCATCACCGGGTTCCTGCTCACGCTGCCGTTCCAGCAGCGGTTCTCCCAGCTCGACGGCGCCGGGCGCGTGCTCTACCTCGGCCTCGTGGTGCTCGCGTGCCTGACGACGGCGCTCATGCTCGCCCCCGTGAGCCTGCATCGGACGCTCTTCCGCCACCACCGCAAGCCGGTGCTGGTGAGCAACGGTGACGCCCTGATCAAGCTCATGGTCGGCGGCATCGCGCTGATGCTGACGGGTTGCCTGACGTTCATCGTCCACGTCGTGGTCGGGCCCGGCGCCGGCTGGGCCGCCGGCGGCGTGCTGGCCGTCCTGCTGGTGCTGATCCTGCTCGTCTACCCGCAGGCCGTCGGCCGCCACGCCGACCGGAAGGACGACGCCGAGGGCTCGTGAACCGGGCTGGGCCTCAGCGAACCAACCGTCGCTCAGCGCGTCATCGCCCACCAGATGAGCAGCATCGTGACGAGGAAACCGGTCACGTAGTTCAGCCACAGGAAGGTGTGCCAGCCGGCGTTGGTGCGCTCGGCCGTCGTGTCCGTGACCGACCGGAACCGCAGCACGTTGGCGATGTACGGCAGGGCGAGCAGGGCCGCGAGAGGCCCGGGGGGCGTCGCGAACAGGAGCAGCACGCCGGCGAGCGCGTAGACGGCGGCGGCGAACCACACCGTCGGCCGCGCCCCGATCACCGTGGCGACCGAGCCGAGGCCCGCCTCCCGGTCCGGCCCGATGTCCTGGACGGCGCCGAACGCCTGGCTCGCCACGCCCCAGCAGAAGAAGCCGACGGCGACGGCCACGAGCGCGGGCGTCCAGGTCGCGTGCGCGACGGTCAGGCCGAACACCGCCGGGGAGACGAAGTGGGTGCTCGAGGTCAGGGAGTCGACGAACGCGCGCTCCTTGAACCGCAGCCGCGGCGCGCTGTACGCGACGACTGCGAACAGGCTCACCGTCAGCACGAGCGCGGCCACCGGCCCGGACACCGCGTACAGGTAGACGACGAACGGCAGGCACACGAGCACCGCCGCCCACAGGGTCGCCCGGTGCACGGACGGGTCCAGCACGGCGCCCTCGACGCCGCCCTTGCGGGGATTGCGGAGGTCGCTCTCGTAGTCGAAGACGTCGTTGATGCCGTACATCGCGAGGTTGTACGGGACCAGGAAGAAGATCGTGCCGACGACGAAGGTCACGTCGATCCGCCCGACGGTCAGCAGGTACGCCGCCGCGAAGGGGTAGGCGGTGTTGATCCACGACAGAGGCCGGGACGAGGTGACCAAGCGGCGGGGCAGGGTCGCGACAGCGCTCATCGCCCGCTCCCGTCCCGGTTGTCGATGCCTCGGCCCGCGCTTCGCCGGCGCCCGGGCTCGGGCCGGGAACGCCCGGTGCCCAGCAGCCGCCAGACCGCGGGCAGCACGAGCACCGCGCCGACGACGTAGGCCAGGTCCTCGACGGGGGCAAGGCCCGCGTAGAAGCCGCTGATCCGGCTCCGGTCGTACGCGACGAGACCCACGCCGACGATCACCGAGTCGAACACCGTCGCGAGCACGAGCAGGATCACCAGCGTCGCGAGCGCCGCGGTGCGCCGCGGGTGACGCCGGTACCAGGGCCGGTCCGGTCGTCCTGCGTCCTCGGCGTGGTCGGTCACCGCTCCCCCGCCGTCGTGCCGGCGCCGATTCGCCACGCGATGCGCGAGGACGGCGAACACCCCGGCCACGAGCAGGACGACGACGTTGAGGGCGGTGTAGGTCATCGGCCCGGCTCCGCGCGGTGGACGGTTCGGTGGACGGGCCGATCGGCGTCGTCGGGCTCGTCGGCCTGGAGAACGGCGCGCACGTCGCGGTCGTGCTCGGGGACCGCCGTCACCCGGCCCGTGGCCAGCAGCCGGGTGGCCAGCAGCCACAGGTTCATGGTCAGCCAGCACAGGAACGCGAGGAACAGCAGTTCCTCGACCGGGAACTCGGGGCCGAGCACGATGCCGCTCAGATACGGGCCCGCGCCACGGAAGAACACGCCGAGCCCGATGCCGGCCGCGTCCCACCCGATGAAGAAGGCGACGCCCGCGAGCAGGGTCAGCAGCGCGCGCACCGGCCGGCCCGCGAACACGAAGAGCCGCCATCGGGCGTCGATCGCGGCCATCGCGGCGAGCCCGGCGAGCAGGCAGCCGGCGTAGAGGAAGCCGCTCACCGGCGCGGCACCCGGAAGGAGTCCGGGCCGAGCGGTTCCCGCAGCGGGACCGTCGACACGTCCCCGTGCAGGCGCTTGACGAGGTTCTCCGCGCTGATCAGGCACATCGGGAGCCCGACGCCGGGCTGGGTGCTCGAGCCGCAGTAGGACAGGCCGGCCACACGGGAGCTGACCACCGGGCCGCGCAGGAACGCGCTCTGCCGCAGCGTGTGGGCCGGGCCGAGCGAGGTGCCGCTCCACGCGTTGAGGTCCGCCGCGAAGTCGCCGGGCCCGATGACCCGCCGCACGACGACGCGCTCGGCGAGGTCCGGCACGTCCAGGTCCGCGGCCAGTTGCGCGATGAGCCGGTCCGCGGTGGCCTCGAGGCCGGCGTCGCCGGCGCCGTCGACACCGCCGCGGCCGAGGTCCGGGTCGGCCGGCACAGGCACGAGGACGAAGAGGTTCTCGTGACCGGGCGGGGCCGCCGTCGCGTCCGTCGCCGACGTGCGCGAGACGTACATGGACGCCGGCTCGGGCACGTGCCGGTCCCGACCGAAGATGGCGGAGAAGTTCGCGTCCCAGTCCTCGGTGAAGACGAGCGTGTGGTGCGCGAGCTGCGGCAGTTCACCCCGCACGCCGAGCAGCAGCAGGATGGCGCCCGGCCCGGGCAGCCGGCGTCGCCAGAACCGCTCCGGCAGGGTCTGCAGGTCGCGGGGCAGCAGCGTGGTCTCGGTGTGGTGCAGGTCGGCGGCGCTGACGACGGCGTCGGCGGCCAGGTGGTGCTCGGCGCCGTCGGCGGTCCGGTAGCGCACCCCCGTGGCCCGGTGGCGGAAGCCGGAACCGGGAGCGGGCTCGGTGGTGATCGCCGTGACCGTCGCGCCGGTGCGCACCTGCGCGCCGGCCTGCCGGGCGAGCCGTTCGACGGCGTCGATCAGCGCCGCGAAGCCTCCGCGCGGGTAGAAGACGCCGTCCTGCAGGTCCAGGTGGGAGAGCAGGTGGTAGAGGCTCGGCGTGCGGTCCGGCGCGGAGGCGAGGAAGACGGCCGGGTAGCCGAGCAGCTGCCGCAGCCGCCGGTCCTTCACCGTCCGGGCGGCGCGGTGCTGCAGGGACTCGGTGAGCAGCCGGGCCAGCCGCGGCAGCCCGGTGAGCACCTCGCGGTTCAGCAGCGGCCGGAAGGACTGGTAGCTGGTGTAGAGGAAGTGGGCCAGGGCCAGCCGGTAGGCGTCGGCGGCGGAGTCGAGGTACCGGGCCAGCCGAGCCCCCGCGCCGGGCTCGTAGGACTCGAACAGGGCCATCGCCCGCTCGCGTCCGGCGGGCACGTCCGCGGGCGGCCCGCCGTCGCGGAAGTACACCCGGTAGCCCGGGTCGAGGCGCTCCAGGTCGAGTTCGGCCGCGGCGGAGGAGCCCATGAGCGCGAACCAGTGGTCGAACACGTCGGGCATGAGGTACCAGGACGGTCCCGTGTCGAAGCGGAACCCGTCGGCGGACCAGCGTCCCGCCCGGCCTCCCACGGTCTCCTGCTGTTCGAGCACCGTGACGTCGTGGCCGAGCCGGGCGAGCAGCCCCGCGGTGGCCAGCCCGCTGATGCCGCCACCGATGACGGCCACCCGGCGTCGCCCGTCCGCGGCGGCCGCGGTCGACGCAACGACGCCCTCCTCGGTCGCCGTCATGCCGGTCCCCGGCGGGCGGCCGCGACGGCCCCGGCGACGATGAGTGCCTTGCGGCCGGTGGGCACGCTCACCCGCGTGGTCAGCAGGTCCGCGGCGGGGGTGCGCCGCAGCCGGGCGTTCAGCTCGGCGAACAGGTCGTGCGCGGCGAGCACCGCCGCGCGACTGCCGGCGGGCAACCGGCCGATCACCGCGCGCGCCGCCGCGAGGTCGGCGTCGATGTCGTCCACGAGGCGCCGTTTCTCGCTCTCGCTGAGCATCGTCGGGTCGACGCCCGGGAAGTAGCGGCGGCCGAGGGTCTGCACGTCGGCGCCGACGTCGCGCAGGAAGTTGACCTTCTGGAATGCGGCACCGAGCCGGCGGGCGCCGTCGTCGAGCGTCGCGAGCTCGGCGGGGTCCACGGTCGCCCCGTCGAAGAACGCCCGCAGGCACATCTGGCCGACCACCTCGGCGGAGCCGTGGACGTAGGCGTCGAAGCTGCGGGCGTCGTGCTCGGAGCGCTGGGCGTCGGTGCGCATCGAGGTGAAGAACGGGCGGGTCAGCTCGGGGCCGATTCCCGTGCGGCGGGCGGTCAGGGCGAAGGCGTGGACGACGACGTTCGCGCTGTACCCAGTGCGCAGGGCCTCCTCGGTCTGGGCCTGCAGCTCGTCGAGGGCCGCGAGCACGGCCGCGTCGTCGAGCCCGTGCTCGGCGCCGACGCCGTCCACGGCCTCGTCGGCCACCCGGACGAGTGCGTAGATATTGCTGACGTGCCGGCGCAGGCGGGGCGGCAGCAGCCGGCTGGCCGTGCCGAAGGACGTCGAGTACCGGCCGATCACGACGGCGGCGGCGCGCTGGGCCACGTCGTCGTACCGGGCCGAGCTCTGCCGGCGCGTCTCCGCGTCGGCAGAGTACGCGGCAGACGCGGCGGACGGGGACTCGACGGACGGGGACTCGACGGACGGGGACTCACGCCGGTCGCCGGCGGGACGGGCCGTCATCGGACCCGGTCCACGGCGGCGTCGATGAGCACGACGAGGTCCTCGCGCAGGGCGCCCGGCAGGGCGGAGCCGGTGACCGCGGTGCGCGCCCGCTCGGCGTGCTCGCGGACCATGGTCTCCACGTAGGCGCGGGACCCGCTGCCCTCGAGGTACCCGCGCAGGGCCGCGACGTCCCGGGGCCCGCCGGGGCCGATCAGCAGCGGAGCGACCGTCGGCCAGTCGGGCTGCCGCGACGCGTGGGAGAGCAGGAGCGTGTGCTTGACCGCGGTGAGGTCGCCTGTCGTCGTCTTGCCGGTCGCGGACTCGACGCCGAACACGCCGAGCAGGTCGTCGACCAGCTGGTAGGCCGTGCCGATCTCCTGCCCGATGCGGCACAGCAGGTCCCGGTCCGCCGCGGGCGCACCGGCCAGCACGGCCCCGGCCTGCAGCGGCACGTCGAAGGAGTAGACCGCCGTCTTGAGTAGCGCGGTCTGCAGCACGACGTCGGCGGCGGGGATGCGCAGATGTCCCGAGTGCTCGACGTCGAGCAGCTCGCCGGCCGCCGCGGCGTGCACGGCCGCGTCCATGAGGTCGAGCAGGGCGGGCGTGCCGGGAGCCCCGGTGGAGGCGACGAGCCGGTAGGCGGCGGCGAGCGCGACGTCGCCGGCGATGATGGCGGCCGCCTGGCCCCGCTGGGTCGCTACCGTGTCGTCGAAGCCGGCGTCGGCGGCCCGGAGCCGGTAGATGCCGGCGACGTTGGGCTTGCCGCGGCGGACGAAGTCCTGGTCGATGACGTCATCGTGCGTCACCAGAGCGGTGTGCAGCAGCTCGAGCGCCGCCGCGGTGACCACGGCCGGGTCCTCGGGCGACCAGCGCGGACCGGCGTCGTCGAGGCCGCGGCCCGCGTACCCGTCGACGACCGAGAGGAGCAGCCGCGGGCGGATCCGCTTGCCGCCGGCCGCCGAGGAGGCGAGCGCGTCCCACAGGTCGCCGACCGTGGGCGGCAGGCCGTCCGCGCCGGCGCGGCCGCGAGCGAAGAACCCGGTCAGGGCCGCGTCGACCGCGTCGAGGAACTGCGTCTCGCCCGACGCTGTGAGCACCGTCATCTCCCCATTCAACCCCACGTCTCTCGAATAACGAGAAGGCGATCTAGGATCGGGGACATGGACACCCTCACCGACGCGTCCGCCGCGACCCGCGAGGCCGAGCTGGTGGTCCTGCTGGACGAGGATCGCCGCCCGTCGGGCGTCGCACGGAAGGCCGAGGTGCACACCACGGACACGCCCCTGCACCTGGCCTTCTCGTGCTGGCTGTTCGATGGCGACGGCCGGGTGCTGCTGACCCGGCGCGCGCTCGGCAAGGCGACCTGGCCGGGTGTGTGGACGAATGCGTTCTGCGGTCACCCGGCGCCCGGCGAGGAGATGGCCGACGCCGTCCGACGCCGGGCCCAGCGGGAACTGGGCGTCGAGGTGGGCGAGCTGGCGGTGGCGCTGCCGGACTTCGCGTACCGCGCGGTCGACGCGAGCGGCATCGTCGAGCACGAGGTGTGCCCGGTCTTCACCGGAATGCTCGCCGGTCGCCTGGATCCGCGCCCCGACGAGGTGATGGACGTGGCGTGGTCGACGCCGGCCGGCCTGCTCGACGCGGTCGCGGGCGCGCCCTTCGCGTTCAGCCCGTGGCTCGTGGAGCAGGCGTCCCTGCTCGCCGCCGCCCGTCCAGACCGGTTCACCGGCCCGGTTCGTTTCTGACGGCACAGGAGTCGGCTCAGGAGTCGGCGGCACCGCGCGTGCGACCGGTGGACGCAGCACCGTCTGGCGCAGCACCGTTCGAACCGGTGCCGTTCGTGGGCGCTCGATCGGCCCGTGCGCCGTCCGGTCGTGAGCCGTTGGCGCCCGAGGTGGCACGCTCGGCGCCCCCCGCTGCCGCCGTGGCCGAGGTGAGGTCACCGATCATCCGGCTGAAAAGGTCGAGCTCGGATGGGCTGTACCGGTCGAACACCTCCATCAGGGCGTGATCGAGGGGATCGAACAGCTCCATGGCCACCTGCCGGCCGGTGTCGTTCGCGTGCAGCGCCACCCGGCGGGCGTCCGCCCGGGCGGTGCCGCGGTCGAGATGGCCCGCCTCGCACAGCCGGTCGACCAGCGCCGTCACCGAGGAGGAGGACAGGCCGAGCATCGCGCCGAGGCGGCCGGGCGTCATCTCCTCGTTCTCGCGTTCGGCCTCGACGACGGCGGAGACCGCATGCATGTCGGTCCGCCGCACCCCGGCCCGCCGGCGCATCCGGGCACCGTAGTACTCGATCTCCGAGGTCATCCGCTGCAGCAGCAGGAGCAGGGGGTAACCGGGACGTCGGGCGATGGACCGCTGGCTGCGATCGTGGCGCGGGACAGCGGACTGTTCCCCGCGGGGCGGGTCCTCTCGGTCTGCGCGCATAGGGGACATGATAGATACTCCGGCACGTTCCGGTCCTCCGATAGCCTCGGAAGCGATGACCGACTCCCTCGCCGCCCTGTCCGCGCTGGACCTCCGCGATGCTCTCGCCGCAGGTCAGCTCAGTGCCCGCGAGGTCACCGCCCACCATCTGGCCGTGATCGAGGCCCGCAACCCGGCCCTTGGGGCGTTCGTCACGGTGACGGCGGATCAGGCGATGCGCGACGCCGCCGACCTCGACGACCGGTTCGCCCGGACCGGACCGGTCGGCCCGCTGCACGGCCTGCCGATGGGCATCAAGGACCTGGCCGACGTCGCCGGCGTCCCGACGGGTCACGGCACCGCGGCCCTGCCGGCGACCGTCCCCACCGAGGACGGACCGCTGGCGGCGAGCCTGCGCCGGGCCGGAGTCGTCCTCGTCGGCAAGACCCAGGTCCCCGAGTTCGGGCTGAGCTGCCACAGCGAGAGCCGCACCCACCCTCCGGCCCGGCTGCCCCAGGACCCCCGGCTGAGCCCGGGCGGCTCCTCCGGGGGCAGCGCCGCCGCCGTCGCTTCCGGGATGCTGCCGTTCGCGGTGGGCACGGACGGCGGCGGATCGGTCCGGATCCCGGCCGCCGCCTGCGGCCTGATCGGGCTCAAGCCGAATCGCGGCCGGGTCGCGACGGGCTCGGGCCAGACGGACCTCGGCCGGCTGGCCGTCGCCGGTCCCCTCGCCCGGACCGCCGACGACGCGGCCCTGCTGCTCGACGTGCTCGCCGGCGACGTCAACCACCGGGCGCTGAGCGCGGAGCCCGGGTCCTTCGCGCCCGGCTCCTTCACGCCGCCCGTCGCCGGAACCGGCCGGCCGCCGCGCATCGGCGTCACCACGGACTCGCCCTTCGCCTCGGCCTACGACCTGCCCGTCTCCCCCGCCGCGCACGCCGCGCTCGACGCCGCCGTCACCGTCCTCGACGCCCACGGCCACCGGATCGAGCCGGTGCACCCGCACTGGGACCCCCGCTACCCGGACGCGTTCTCCGCCGTGTGGACGACCGGCGTCGGGATGCTCGACCTCGACGCGGACGCCGAACGCCGGCTCACCCCGCTCGCCCGCGAGTTCCGGGCTCGCGCGCAGAACCGGCCCGCCGTCGACCTCGCCCGCGCCCTCGACGTCCTGCGGCGTCTGGAGTGGGACACGGTCGCCGCGTTCGCGCCCTTCGACGTCGTGCTCACGCCGGCGATGGCGGACACGCCCCGCCCCATCGGCTGGTACACCGGTCAGGAGTGGGACGTCGACGCGGACACCGACTACCGGCGGCAGTGCCAGTACACGCCGTGGACGTCGGTGCTCAACGTCGTCGGCCTGCCCGCGATCACCGCGACGACCCACTGGACGGCCGCCGCCCCCGATGCCCCGTCGCTGCCGATGGGCGTGCAACTGATCGGCCGGCCGAGCGGCGAGGCGACGCTGCTGGCCCTCGCCGGCCTGCTGCACCGGCCCGCGAGGGACGCTTCGGACCTGGCGTGATCTCGGCCACATCCGCCGGGTACTGGACAGACCTTGCGGTCCGTTGGGTGTCACGATAGAAGGATGAGTTCAGTCACCTCGCCCCCCTCGCCCGGTTCGCCGGTGCCCACGGAGGGCCCGACCTTCCTCGGCCAGCCGCGCATGCTGGCCAACATCTTCAGCGTCGAGCTGTGGGAGCGCTTCTCCTTCTACGGCATGCAGGCCGTCGTCGTCCTGTACATGTACTTCACCGCGGCCCAGGGCGGCCTCGGCGGTGACAAGGCGACCGCGGTCAGCATCATCGGCGCCTACGGCGGTGGCGTCTACCTGTCGACGATCCTCGGCGCCTGGGTCGCCGACCGCCTGCTCGGCTCCGAGCGCGTCCTGTTCATCAGCGCCGTCATGATCATGCTCGGCCACATCAGCCTCGCCCTGCTGCCGGGCTGGGCGGGCGTCGGCGTGGGCCTGCTGCTCGTGGCCATCGGTTCCGGCGGCCTGAAGGCGAACGCCACGTCGATCGTCGGCACGCTGTACGCGGCCGGTGACGAGCGGCGCGACGCCGGATTCTCGATCTTCTACATGGGCATCAACATCGGCGCCCTGTTCGGCCCGCTGCTGACCGGCCTGGTCCGCGACACCGTCGGCTTCCACTGGGCGTTCGCCCTCGCCGCCGTCGGCATGGCGATCGGCCTGATCCAGTACGCCGTGACCCGCAAGAACCTGCCCGGCGAGGCCCACCACATCCCCAACCCGCTGCCGCGCAACCGGTACGGCCTGGCCGTGGGCATCGCCGTCGTCGCGATCGTTATCGTCGTCATCGCGGTCCTGACCGGGCTGATCAACCCCGACAACCTCGCGAACCTCGTGGTGATCGCCACCATCGTCGCCGCCGTCGCCTACTTCGCCGTGATCCTCTCGTCGAACCTGACGCCGACCGAGCGCCGCCGCGTGTACGCGTTCATCCCGATCTTCATCGCGAGCGCCGTGTTCTGGTCCCTGTACCAGCAGCAGTTCTCGATGCTGACGATCTACTCGGACACCCGGCTGAACCGGAACCTGTTCGGCTGGGATATGCCGATCGAGTGGGTGCAGTCGATCAACCCCGTGTTCATCATCGTCCTCTCGGGCGTCTTCGCCGCGCTGTGGACGAGGCTCGGCCCGAAGCAGCCGTCCACACCGCTGAAGTTCACGCTCTCGCTCGTCATCATGGGCATCGCGTTCCTGGCGTTCCTGCCCTTCGTCGGCACCGGCACCAACGGCACGCCGCTGCTCGTGATCGCCGGCATCCTGCTGCTCTTCACCTTTGCGGAGCTGCTGCTCTCGCCCGTGGGTCTCTCCGTGTCGACGAAGCTGGCGCCGGAGCGGTTCCGCACTCAGATGGTGGCGCTGTTCTTCCTTTCCGTGGCGCTCGGCAGCTCGATGGCCGGTGTCCTCGCGGGGTACTACGACCCGACGAACGAGGCGCCGTACTTCGCGATCATCGGCGGCGTCTGCGTCGTCGCCGGCGTCCTGCTGGGCCTCGCCGTCAAGCCGATCCGGAAGCTGATGAGCGGGGTGCACTAGCCCCCTCGCCCTGTCGCGTGCTCGTGCACTGACGTCGTCCCTCGTCGAGGATTCAGTTCTCGGGGTTTCTCGGCCCGGATGACCCCGGATTCTGCGTTCTCGACGCGTGGAGGCGGGGCGGGAAGCCCATCCGCGCACCACGCATGACGCCGGAGGGCGGCCGGAATAGCCCGGCCGTCCTCCGGCGTTTCCATGCTTATGAATGCAGGTCATCCGAAGCGCATCGGTTTTCTCTCCTTCGGCCACTGGCACCCGTCGGGCCCCCACACCCGCAGCGCGGCCGACGCCCTGACCCAGTCGATCGAGCTGGCGGTCGCCGCCGAGGAGCTGGGGATCGACGGTGCCTACTTCCGCGTGCACCATTTCGAGCGGCAGCTCGCGGCCCCCTACCCGCTGCTGGCCGCGATCGGCGCCCGGACGTCGCGCATCGAGATCGGCACCGGGGTGATCGACATGCGCTACGAGAATCCCCTCTATGCCGCGGAGGAGGCCTCCTCCGCCGACCTCATCGCCGGCGGCCGGCTGCAGCTGGGCATCTCCCGCGGCACGCCGTCGTCCGCGCTCAACGGCTACCAGGCGTTCGGGTACGTCCCCGCCGACGGCAGCACCGACGCCGACCTGGCGCGGCAGCACACCGCCGTGTTCCGCGCCGCGATCGCCGGAGCCGGCGTCGCCCACTCGGACCCCCGCACGACCGGCCGCTCGGACGCCGTCGTCGGGCTCCAACCCCTCTCCGAGGGCCTGCCGGACCGCATCTGGTGGGGCTCGGGCACCCGCGCCTCCGCCGTCTGGGCGGCGCGCGAGGGCATGAACCTGATGTCCTCGACGCTGCTCACCGAGGACACCGGCGTGCCGTTCGACCAGGCGCAGGCCGAGCAGATCGCCCAGTTCCGCGCCGCGTGGGCCGAGGCCGGCTGGGACCGCGAGCCGCGCGTCTCCGTCAGCCGCAGCGTCATCCCGGTGGTCACGGACGAGGACCGGATGTACTTCGGCGACCGCGACAGCGCCGAGGGTGACCAGGTCGGCTACGTCGACGCCCAGACCCTCGCCCGGTTCGGCCCGTCCTTCACGGGCGAGCCGGACGTCATCGCGGCGCAGCTCGCGAACGACGCCGCCGTGCAGGCCGCGGACACGCTGCTGCTGACCGTGCCGAACCAACTCGGCGTCGCGTACAACACCCGGATGCTGGAGACCATCGCCCGCGACGTGGCGCCGGCCATCGGCTGGAGCCCGGCGGGAGCGGTCACGGCGGGCTGACGGCGGGTCCCTTCACCTCCCTCGTCGCTCGCCCCGCTCGCCGAGAATTCGATTTCTGCGGTCATCCGGCCGGCGAAACGACAGAAATCGAATTCTCGGCGCAGCGGGAGGGGTCGGTGACGGGTGCGACGACGGCGGCCCGACGCGGCGGAAGGGTGTGACCACCACCCCGGCCCCCTGTTGACGGCGCCGCCCGCTCTGACATGCTTGGACGCATGGCAAACCGTGCGGGCACCGTGGCCCTCCCCAGCGACCTGATCGACGTCTCCGCGCTCCTGGACGCCTACTACGACCGCAAGCCGGACCTCTCCGATCCGGCCCAGCGCGTCGCCTTCGGCACGTCCGGCCACCGCGGCTCGAGCCTGAAGAACGCCTTCAACGAGGCGCACATCGCGGCGATCACCCAGGCGATCGTCGAGTACCGGGCGGGCCAGAACATCACCGGCCCCCTCTTCCTCGCCAAGGACACGCACGCCCTGTCGGACCCCGCGCAGAACACCGCGCTGGAGGTCCTGGCCGCGAACGGTGTGCGCACCCTGATCGACGCGCGGGACGGCTACACCCCGACGCCGGCGCTCAGCCACGCGATCCTCACCTGGAACCGCAGCGGGAAGAACGCCCAGACGGCGGACGGCATCGTCGTCACCCCGAGCCACAACCCGCCGGCCGACGGCGGCTTCAAGTACAACCCGCCGAACGGCGGCCCGGCGGACACGGACGCCACCGGATGGATCGCCAACCGGGCCAACGAGCTGCTCGCCGAGGGCAACCGCGGCGTCAAGCGGATCCCGATCGAGCAGGCCCGCACCTCCGACGTCGTCGGCACGCACGACTTCCTCGCCAACTACGTCGACGACCTGCCGCAGGTGCTCGACCTCGACGCGATCCGGAACTCCGGCCTGACGATCGGCGCCGACCCGCTCGGCGGCGCCTCTGTGGACTACTGGGCGGCGATCGGCGAGCGCCACAACCTCGACCTGACCGTCGTCAACCCGACCGTCGACCCGCAGTGGGCGTTCATGACGCTGGACTGGGACGAGAAGATCCGGATGGACTGCTCCTCCCCGTACGCGATGGCCTCGCTGATCGAGAAGGCCGGGGACTACGACATCGCGACCGGCAACGACGCGGACGCCGACCGGCACGGCATCGTCTGCGCCGGCCCGGACGGCACCCGCGCGCTGATGAACCCGAACCACTACCTCGCCGTCGCCATCGACTACCTGTTCCGGCACCGCGACGGCTGGCCGGCGACGTCGGCGATCGGCAAGACGCTGGTCTCCTCCTCGATCATCGACAAGGTCGCGGCCAGCACCGGCCGGAAGCTCATCGAGGTCCCGGTCGGGTTCAAGTGGTTCGTCTCCGGCCTGCTCGACGGCGGCATCGCGTTCGGGGGCGAGGAGTCCGCGGGCGCCTCGTTCCTGACGCGCGACGGGCAGCCGTGGTCCACGGACAAGGACGGCATCCTGCTGTGCCTACTCGCCTCGGAGATCACCGCCGTCACCGGCAAGACCCCGGCCGTGCGGTACGGCGAGCTGACCGCCGAGTTCGGCGATCCGGTGTACGCGCGCATCGACGCCGCCGCGGACCGGGACCAGAAGGCCAAGCTGGGCAAGCTCAGCCCCGAGCAGGTGACCGCGGACTCCCTGGCCGGAGACCCGATCACCGCCAAGCTGACCGAGGCGCCGGGCAACGGGGCCGCGATCGGCGGCCTCAAGGTCACCACGGAGAAGGCCTGGTTCGCGGCCCGGCCGTCCGGCACCGAGGACGTGTACAAGATCTACGCCGAGTCCTTCGTCGGCGCCGATCACCTCACCGAGGTGCAGGCCGAGGCGAAGAAGCTGGTGGACTCGGTCATCTCCTGACCTGCGGGACCAGCCCGGATCCGCGCCAACCGTTCCCTCCGGCGCGGATCCGGGGTTACTCTCGATCCGTCATCCCCGTGACGCGATCGTGATCACTCCCACCCCCAGGGGGATCCCATGCCCTTCCGCGTGTCTCTATCCTGCTGTCTCGCTGCGGCCCTCGCCCTCGTCGGTCTCGGTACACCGGCTGTCGCGCAGGCCGACGCCCTCCCCGCCGTCTCGTCACCGTCAGCAGCGGTCCCCGCCGCCCTGTCGCCCGCCTCCTGCAGCGCTCTCGACGATCTGGCCTACCAGATCCACAACCAGAAGAACGACGCCTCCCTCGTCACCACCTCGGCCGCCGAGGCCGCCGCGGCCACCGGGTTCGTCGACAAATGGGGCCCGCAGTTCAAGGTCTCCGTGACTCCGGTGACCGGCCTGGTGCCGGTGTACCGCCTCTACAACCCCCGCACCAACGACTTCATCCAGTCCTTCTCCACCACGGAGATCGCCGCACGGGTCGCCCACGGCGGTTACGTGAAGCAGGGCGTCTCCTTCTACGCCTCGCCGGCCCCCTCGACGTGTACCGTGCCGGTCCTGCGCTTCGTCAAGGGCAACATGCACCTGCTCGGGACGCTCGGCGGCACGCTCGACCGGCGCGCCGCCGCCACGGGCTGGCGCTCGGAGGGCAAGGCGTTCCACGTCGCCCCGCTGCGCGCTGTTACCCCACCGCCGGTGGCACCGACCCCGCCGCCGGTCACCTCGCCGTCACCCACCGACACCACCTTCAGCATCGCCGTGTATCCGGACACCCAGCAGGAGGTATTCGGCACGGACTCCCGGTTCGTCGGGCGTACCAACTGGCTCCTCGCCAACCGCACGAAGCTGGACCTGCGCTACGTCCTGCACACCGGTGACGTCGTCAACTGGGGCGACAAGGACCCGGCGCAGTTCACCGTCGCCAGTGCGGCCATGGCCCCGCTGGACAAGGCGGGCATCCCCTACCAGATGACCATCGGCAACCACGACACCGCGGCGGTGTGCCCCGGTGGCGGCGGTTGTCCCGGCAAGGACGCGCGCGTGACCGTCCGGGACACCACCGCGTTCAACCGGTTCTTCCCGACGTCGCGCTTCCCCGGCGAGACGTTCTACGAGGCCGGGAAGGTGGACAACGGGTACCGCACGTTCAGCGCGGGCGGTGTCAAGTGGCTCGTCCTGAATCTCGAGCTGTGGCCGCGTCCCGCGGTCGTGGACTGGGCCCGCAGCGTCGTCGCCTCCTACCCGTCGTACAACGTGATCGTCGAGACCCACTCGTACCTGACGTCCACGGGCGCCATCTCGGCCAGCCGTGAGTACGGCACGACGACGCCGCAGTACCTGTACGACCGTCTGATCAGCCAGTACGCGAACATCCGGTTCGTGTTCTCGGGGCACGTCGGCCAGGCGGCCTACCGCACCGACACCGGCGTGCACGGCAACAGGATCACCTCAATGCTCGGGACGTTCCACTCGAACACGACCAACCCGGTGCGGATCGTCGAGATCAACACCGCCACCGGGACGGCCACCACCCGGGTCTACGGCCCTCAGGGCAACGTGACCCTCCCGTACAACGCCTCGTTCAGCGGCCTCAAGTTCATCAAGTAGGCCCTCTCCCCGTCAGGCGGTCGCACCACGCGGGACATGACGACGCCGGCCCGTCGAGAGTTCTCGACGGGCCGGCGTTGTGTCTGCGACGGAATCGACTCAGAGGGTCGAGGTCGCGTCCTCGAAGGAGTACCGCGGCTTGGCGTCGCCCCAGGCGCCCTCACCGGCGCGGCCGATGTTGACGACGGCGAACGACTTCTGCGAGCCGTCGGGGAAGAAGTCCGCGTCCAGGCCCGGGGCGTCGAAGCCGCTCATCGGGCCGGCGTCCAGGCCGAGCGCCCGGACGGCCAGGATGAAGTACCCGGCCTGCATGTTGGCGTTGTTGTTCGCGATCTGCTGGCTCACGGCCTCGTTCGCGGCGAAGTTCGCGGCCATCGGTGCGGTGCGCTCCGCCATCCCCGGCATGAAGTCGTCGAACCGCTGGTGCCAGTTGGTGTCGAAGGAGAGGACGGCGACGACGGGCGCGGCCACGGTCTTCGCCTGGTTGCCCTTGGCCATGTGCGTCAGCAGCCGCTCGCGGGCGGCGCCGTCGCGGACCCAGGTCACGCGCAGCGGCTGGCTGTTGAAGGCCGTCGGGCCCATCTTCGCCAGGTCCCAGATGGCGCGGAGCTGCTCGTCGGTGACGGGCTCGTCGGTGAAGGTGTTGGCGGTGCGTCCCTCACGGAACAGCAGGTCAGCCGCGTGCTCATCCAGCACGGTCTCGGCGATCTCGGTGGTCATGGGTCCTCCTGCGGGTGTCACGACTGATTCGTCTGCATCAACCGGTCCGGCCGCACGCCGGATTCCCCGGAGTTCTGTCTCGTTGATCACATCGCCTCGGTGATCGGCGAGCCCCGCGGTCGCATAGTCTGTCCTGCGGCTCTCGAACACCCGCCCGGAAGGGGACGTCATGGCACTGCCCGGATTCTCGTGGACGCTGCACGGCGACGGACGCACCGTCCGGCCGGGCGAGGTCGTCGCCCCTGACGAGCGGCTGAGCTGGCCGCGGACCATCGGCATCGGCATGCAGCACGTCGTCGCCATGTTCGGCGCGACGTTCCTCGTCCCCCTACTCACCGGGTTCCCGCCCGCCACGACGCTGTTCTTCTCCGGCGTCGGCACCCTGCTGTTCCTCGTCATCACGGCGGGCCGGGTGCCCAGCTACCTCGGCTCGAGCTTCGCGTTCATCGCCCCGATCGGCGCCGCGACCGCCCAGCACGGTATGGGCGGCGCGCTCGGCGGCGTGCTCCTGGCCGGCGTCGTCCTCTTCCTCGTGGGCCTGATCGTGCAGGTGGCCGGCAGCCGATGGCTGCAGGTACTCATGCCGCCGGTCGTCACGGGCGCGATCGTCGCCCTCATCGGCCTGAACCTCGCCCCGAGTGCCCGCGCCAACCTGGAGAAGGGCCCGGTGACGGCGGTCGTCACGCTGGTCGCGATCGTCCTGGTCACCGTGCTGTTCCGCGGCATACTCGGCCGCCTGGCCATCCTCGTCGGCGTCGCGCTCGGCTACGTCGTCGCCGTGGTCCGTGGCGAGGTCGACTTCGCCGCCGTCGAGAAGGCGGCGTGGATCGGCCTGCCCCCGTTCACCGCACCCGAGCTGCACCTCTCCGTCGTCGGCCTGTTCGTCCCCGTGGTACTCGTGCTGATCGCGGAGAACATCGGGCACGTCAAGTCGGTGGCCCTGATGACCGGCCGCAACCTCGACGACCTGACCGGCCGCGCGCTGATGTCCGACGGCCTCGCCACCGTGCTCGCCGGTTCCGGCGGCGGCTCCGGCACCACGACGTACGCCGAGAACATCGGCGTCATGGCCGCCACCAAGGTCTACTCGACGGCGGCGTACTGGGTCGCGGCGATCACCGCCCTGCTGCTGAGCTTCTCCCCCAAGTTCGGCGCGGCCATCGCGACCGTTCCCCCGGGCGTCCTCGGCGGTGCCGCGATCCTGCTCTACGGCATGATCGGCATGCTCGGCGTGCGCATCTGGGTGCAGAATCGCGTCAACTTCGCCAATCCGATCAACCTGACGACGGCCGCCGTGGCCCTGGTGATCGGCATCGCCGACGTCACCTGGAAGGTCGGCGACCTGACCTTCGCCGGCATCGCGCTCGGCACCGCGGCGGCGCTCGTGCTGTTCCACGGCATGACGGCGATCAACCGGTTCACCCACGCCGTGCAGGACCCGGAGCACCTCGAGGACGTCGGCGCGGAGCCCAGCCAGCTCGGCTGAGGCATTCCTACGCTGAGTTAGCGGGCTTCTCCCGAACTGACCGGCCACCACCCGCTGAGTCAGCGGGTTCCTCCCGAACTGACCGGGATTTTCCCGGCCTGTTCGTGACGAACCCGCTAACTCACGCTGATGGGGGACGCCCGCCTCACCCGGCGCGCCCGCGCCCGGCGGTGATGCCGGCCTCGCGGGTCCCGAGTTGACGGCCCCGGTACGCTGACGCCATGCCGGAGATGCCGCAGGTCCAGGCCCTCGTCGACTTCCTCGATGCCCGCCTCGTGCACCGGGTGACGCCCGACGGCGAGGCGCTCGAGGGTGGCGCCCACGTCACCGGCGTCTCGCTCGGATCGTTCGCGGTGCTCAAGACGGCGGTCCCGCCGCTGGACGCGATCGCCGGCGCCGAGATCACCGGCGTCGCCCGGTACGGCAAGTACATCGACCTGGACTGCGACGGCGTCCACCTCGTCTTCCACCTCGCCCGAGCCGGGTGGCTGCGCTGGTTGACCAACCCGCCCGTACGCCCGCTGCGGCCCGGCAAGAGCCCGGTCGCGCTGCGGCTGGAGGTCGACGGCGCCTCCGACGGCGGCGTCGGATTCGAGCTGACCGAGGCGGGCACCAAGAAGGCGCTGGCGGTCTACGTCGTCGACGACCCGATGGACGTGCACGGCCTGGCCACCCTCGGCCCCGAGGCTCTGACCCTGAGCGAGGCGGACTTCTCGACGCTGCTGGGTGGGCACCGCGGCCAGATCAAGGGGCTGCTGCGCGACCAGTCGACGATCGCCGGGATCGGCAACGCCTACAGCGACGAGATCCTGCACGCGGCGAAGCTCTCCCCGTTCGCCATCGCGGCGAAGCTTCCCGAGTCGGAGGTCGACCGGCTCTACACGGCGATGCACACGACGCTGGACGCGGCGATCGCGGCCTCGGCGGGCAAGCCGGCCGCCGAGCTGAAGGACTCCAAGCGCTCCTCGATGGCCGTTCACGGCCGCACCGGCGAGACCTGCCCGGTGTGCGGAGACACCGTCCGCGAGGTCTCGTTCGCCGACTCGTCGCTGCAGTACTGCCCGACGTGCCAGACCGGCGGCAAGCCGCTCGCGGACCGGCGGACGTCGAAGTTCCTCAAGTAGCTACAAGTCACAGCCAACGTGTTTCATCGGCGGCTCTCGGCGCCGATCGTCACTCTTTGGTCGTCGGCGCGATTCCTACGCTCATTACGACGGCGGCCAGCCGCACAATCGGCCCCTCTGAACCATTCCGGAGGCGCGCATCGGAAGCGTCAGGCGTCGAATGCTTGTACGAATTTGGCATGCAAGGATTTGAGCACCTTGGCGCCAACCGCGGTTAGTCGCAAGTCTTCATGGCGTAGCAACGCGTAACACACTTCCACTTTGCCTGGAGTCCCGATTCCGTGTTGCTTGGCCCAATCGTGAAAAGACTTAGTAATAGGAATGTTTGACACTGCGTCACTATGGGTGAAGCGCCTATTCTCGCCCATCGCCGCGAGGAAGCTACCGATCACCGAAATGTAGACATCGGTGGCCACGAGATCCTCTACGGCCGCCCCCTCAGGGAGGCTAAAAATCCGGCCTGCCTCAACGCCCGCATTCTGCAGTGCCGCCTTATGGGCGCTCCCTCCCTCGTCCCCGTCGACAAGGTATACGACCTTCGCTGCCACTTCTTCGACACGAATCCCCGAGCCGTGAGCGTTGGCCAGACCGGGAGCTATCTGGTAGTCCAAGTCGCTGAGGCCGGTCGCCATCCGAATAAGCGAAGGCAAGAGCACCATATCGGAAGCGCCCTCGGCCAGAACAGCACTTCGACATACAGAGAACGCTGCGGCGCCGGCACCCATCGCGAACAGGAGGGGTGAGAATCCCGGACCTTCGCCATCCCAGAAGTTGCTCTTGACGATCGATGAGTCTGCGTGGTTGGGATCGCGGGCAAGAACGCGAATGCCCGTACCGAGATCTCCCGGTAAGCACCCAGGCGAATGAGTGGTGTAGAAAACCTGCTTTACATCGACACTCTTGAGGAGGACGCCGACCAAGTCGGCCTGGGCGTCGTAATGGAGGTGCGTCTCTGCTTCGTCGATGAGCAGAATCGGGGGAACATCGTATCCGCCAGCTTCGATGAAAGCCACCAAGGCAACAAACGCCTTGAGTCCGTCCGATCGTTCTCCGATATTTGTTACGTCGCCATCGCCGTGAAGTTCCTTTATTAGCACCTCCAGTCGACCAGCATTCACATTGAACCGCACTGTGACCTTGCTCTGGTTCCACGCTTGGTCAAAGATGCTGCGCAATCGGTCATTGCCCCGCTCTAACGCAGTCTCGCGTTTGGAAGTATCTCCATTCTGAACGTATGTCCACATATCGTCTATGTCGATCCCTGACAGGTAAAGAAGTCGATCCACTGCTCGCGGAATGTCCCGCTGTTGCGGGCTCAAATTGTAAGACGTCTCGAGTGCGCGGTCCTCCTCATTGAATAGGACGAACTTCGGCTCACGACCTTTCACCGCGTTCCAAATAGAATCCAGAGGATGGTCGACAGCAATAAGGGACTCCACGCGCTCAAGAAGTCCCACTAGTTGAGAATCCCGCGCCCGTTTACGTCCGGTTGGCACTTCACCGAACCAGTCGCATAGGTGCTGCAGGCAGTTGCGGGTCGATTGATCCCATTCATCGTCTGGCCGATCGAGGGCCGCCATCACGCTCGCTGACCACTCGTTTGGACCGTCAGAATTGGAACTCTCCTCTTCGAGTTGCTTGGCGAGCCTTTTCGTCGCGGACTTGAGGCGATCCGCGGCCTCCACAAAAGGCCCTCTCGGGCGGCGGGGGCGCGGACGAAATTCATAAGTGCGCCCTCCGTCCGGCCTGCGATAAAGGATGCAAGAGTTAGGGGCGTCTTCGACTGGGACGTGAGCGAATACGGCGCGGTCTTGGTCTTCGAGCTCGAAGTACACCTTGACCACGCTGGCTGAATCGTCTTCCGGCGGCCGACTTCGATTGTATTCGAGTTCCGACAGTACGCTTCCGGAACTGAACCACTCGAGCGCATGGAGCAGCGAAGTCTTGCCCGCTTCATTGAAACCGACGAATGCCGTGAGTTGCCCGTCGATGTTTGAGGCGGTGTCAGCCAATCGGCGATATCCGCGGAACTCAATTCTGGTGACTCGCACGCTAGCCCTCGAATCGTTCTGGTTTCGTTTCCTCAATATTCGCTCACCGCGCTCATGGCCGGAGGCGACCCGCCGAGGCAACTCATGCGCCGTGCTCTTCGGTCGACTGCCGACTCGTCGCTGCCAGACCGGCGGCAAGCCGCTGGCGGACCGGCGGACATCGAAGTTCCTCAAGTAGGTCCGGAAGCACTCTTGACGTGCTACTTGTTTTTTACAAGTATGGCTCGCATCACCACTCCACCCGATGAGGAGACTCCGATGCCCGCCATGTTCGTCAACCTGCCGGTGACCGATCTGGAACGCGCCAAGGCGTTCTACACGGCGATCGGCTTCACCATCAACCCGAAGTTCACGGACCACAACGCGGCCTGCGTCGTGGTCGAGGACGGCCACAGCTACGTCATGATCCTGGTCCGCGAGTTCTTCCAGACCTTCACCGACCTGCCGATCGGCGACCCGGCGGTCAACCCGTCGGTCTCGACCGCCATCTTCCACGACAGCCGGGAGGAGGTCGACGCGGCCGTCGCCCGCGGCCTGGAGGCCGGCGGTGCGGAACCGCGCCCCGCCGCCGACTACGGCTTCATGTACCAGCGCCAGCTCACCGATCCCGACGGCAACGTCCTCGAGTTCGGCTGGATGGACCCCGTCGCCGCCGAGCAGGGCCCCGAAGCGTACTCGAAACAGCAGGCCTGAGGTCGATGGCCGCACGCGACTACGGGCAGTACTCCGGGGTCACCCGCGCCCTGGAACTCGTGGGCGAGCGCTGGGCCATGCTGATCGTCCGTGACCTGCTGGTCGGGCCGCGCCGCTACGGCGAACTGGCCGCCGGGCTGCCCCGGATCCCGACGAACATCCTGGCGGCGCGGCTGAAGGAGCTGCAGGCGGCCGGCGTGCTGCGCCGGGCGTCGCGCTCCCGCGTCATCGTCTACGAGCTGACCCCTTTCGGCCGCGAGCTCGAGCCGGTCGTGCTCGCCCTCGGTGCCTGGGGGTTCAAGGCGATGGGCAAGGCGCGGGACGAGCAGATCATCACGCCCGACTCGATGACCATCGACCTGCGCACCGCCTTCCGGCCCCAGGTCGCCCTGGACCTGCCGCCCACCGCCTACGCCGCGCGCGTCGGCGTCGCCGAGCTGCTGATCCGGGTCGACGGCTCCCGGCTCGACGTGACGCGCGGGGACGGGCCGGCCGACCTCGCCTTCGCTGCCGGCCCGGGCATCCACCGGGTCATCGCCGGCGAGCTGGCCCCGGACCGCGCCATCGCGACGGGCGTGGTCGAGGTGCTGCACGGACGGGGCGACCTGCTCGGCCGGTTCGCGGACACGTTCCACCTGGCCGCCTGACCTCCACCCGGCGAACCCACGCAGCTCGTCAATAGATGCACGAAATCGGCCAATTCGGGCCCGGATCGAACATCTATCGACGAACCGGCGTCAAGGAGGGGTCAAGCCTGCGGCCACGCGCCCCGCTCACCGAGCACCTCGGCCAGCAGGTCGGCGCGGTCGCTGACGATCCCGTCGACCCCGGCGTCGAGCAGCCGGCGCATGACGTCGGCGTCGTTGATCGTCCACACGTGCACCTCGATCCCCCACCGGTGGCCGAGCGCGATGCTGCGCGCGGTCACCACCGGGACAGCGAGGCCGCCGAGGACGGACTGCCGCTCGGGCACCTGGAACGCGTCGACGTCGCGCAGCAGCCGCGCCGCGAGCGGCGCCAGCACGGGCAGCGCCGCGGCGAGCACCCAGACCGCCGTGAGCGCGGTGCCCGCGGACGTCGCGGTCGGCCGGGTGAGCCGCCGCAGCACGGCTCGGCGCCGGCGGTCGGAGAAGGAGGCGACGAGCACCCGGTCGTGGGCGCCGAAGCGCTCGATGGCGGCGGCGAGGGGGGCGACGCCGGCGGCGGTCTTGACGTCGATGTTCAGCCGCAGGCGTGGGAACCGCTCGAGCAGCTCGGCCAGGGTCGGGATCGGGTCGCCGTCCACACGCACCGCCCGCACCTGCTCCGCCGTCATGGCGGAGATGCGCCCGGCGGTGCCGGCCACCCGGTCCAGGGTGTCGTCGTGGAAGACGAACAGGTGCCCGTCACGGCTGGCCTGCACGTCGGTCTCAACCCAGCCGCAGCCGGTCTCGACGGCGGCCCGGACGGCCGCGAGCGAGTTCTCCCCGCCGTCCGGTGCGTACCCCCGGTGGGCCAGGCCCTTCGGCCGGGCGACGCCGTCGACGTCGTTGTCCAGGTAGGGCGGGCGCCGGCGGGGCAGCTCCGGCATCAGGCGCGGGCGGGGTCCGGCGCGCCGGCCGCCGCGCCGCCGTCGGAATGATCGTCGGCGGCGAGCACGCGCTCGATCACCTGGGCGACGCCGTCCTCCGCGAACGGCGGTGCGAGATGCGCGGCCGCCTCCCGGGCCTCGGGATGCCCGCTGGCCATCGCGTAGCCGTGCCCGGCCCAGCGCAGCATCTGCCGGTCGTTGGGCATGTCGCCAAAGGCGTAGACATCGGCCGCGGCGATGTCGCGGCGCTCGGCGAACCGGGCCAGCGTCACGCCCTTGTCGATGCCCAGCGGCGCCATCTCGACGAGGGCGACGCCGGGGCTCGAGTGGGTCACCGAGACGAGGTCGCCGGCCAACTCGCGGACCTGGGCGAGGAAGTCGTCCGGCGTCAGGGTGGGGTGCTTGGCGAGGAACTTGACCACCGACTCGTCGTCGGGCAGTTCCTCCTCGACGTCGGCCGCGACGCGGGCACGCTCGGGCAGCACGTCGCGGATCCACTGGGGCTCCAGCTCGGTCAGCTCGATGCTCTCGATGTCGAGGAAGCCGGGCTCGACGACGAAACCGGCGATCGACTCGAACGCGAAGCGGGCATCCGGGAACGCCTGCTCGATCCGCTCCCGCACGGCGTAGACGTCCGCGGCGGCGATCGTGGTGCGGGAGAGCACCCGGCGCTCACCGAGGTCGTAGATGACGGCGCCGTTGGAGCAGATGACGAGGCCGTCGTGCCCGAGCTGGTCCACCAGGGGGCTGAGCCAGCGCGGCGGGCGCCCGGTGACGAAGACGATGCCGACGCCGGCGGCACGGGCCGCGTCGAAGGCGGCGACCGTGCGCGGCGAGATCTTCCCGTCGTGGCCGACGATGGTGCCGTCGAGGTCGCTGGCGATCAGCCGCACGGGCGTTACTTCTCCTCGTGGGTGCCGGTGATGCGGGCGCGGCCGATGCTGTGGCTGAACAGGTTGAAGCCGAGGTACGCGGGGCTCGCGTCGGCCGGGATGTCCAGGTGGTCCGTGTCGAGCGCGTGCACGACGATCATGTACCGGTGCGGGCCGTGGCCCGCCGGCGGGGCGGCACCGACGAACCCGGGGTAGCCGGCGTCGTTGCGCAGGGCGACCGCGCCCTCGGGCAGCTCGGGCAGCTTGCCCTCGCCGGGGCCGGCGGGCAGCGACGTCGTCGAGACCGGCAGGTTGAACACGGCGAGGTGCCAGAAGCCGCTCGCGGTGGGCGCGTCCGGGTCGTACACCGTGACGGCGAAGCTCTCCGTCTCGGACGGGAAGTCGCTCCACGTCAGCTGCGGGGACACGTCCTGGCCACCGGCGATGCCCATGGCGCCGCTCAGCTGCGGGGCGTCCAGCGGGGCGCCGTCCGTGACGCTCTCGGACGTCACGGTGAACGCGGGGACGAAGGGAAGCTCGTCGTACGGGTCGATGGAGATCATCGTGGTCCTATCGCGGGGCGGATGTGCTGTTCCCACCCTACCGACGCCGTGACGTCAGCGGGTTGCCGCTCAACTGGCCACGCGCCCGTCAGGGACGCGCATCAGTGCGAGCGGGGCACCTCGTGGCGGGTCGGCGGGTTCGCGCCGGCCCGGGACACCGTCACGCCGGCCGCCGCCGTGCAGAACCGGAGGATGTCCCGCAGGTCCTCGACGGTGACGCCGGCGAGCCGGTCCCGCTGGGCCGAGCCTGACCAGGCGCGGTCCACGACCGAGGAGAGCAGGGCGGCCATGAAGGAGTCGCCGGCGCCGACGGTGTCCACCACCTCGACCTGTGCGGCCGGCACCTCGGTCGACCCGGCCCGGCACACCGCCCACGGCCCGTCCGCGCCCCGCGTGACGACGACGACGGCGGGCCCGAGCTCGAGCCAGGCGGCCGCCGACTCCTCGACCGACCGGTCCGGGTAGAGCCAGGCGAGGTCCTCGTCGGAGGCCTTGACGACGTCGGCCAGGGCCGCGAAGCGCTCCGCCCAGGAGCGGGCGCGGTCCACGTCGGTGATGATGGACGGGCGGCAGTTGGGGTCGAAGCCGACCGTCGCGGCGGGCCGCGCGTGCTCGATCGCGGCGAGCACCTGCGCGGCGCCCGGATCCAGCATCGTGGCGATCGAGCCGGTGTGGACGAGGGTGGTGCCGGCCAGCAGCCGGGGCAGCTGCTCGAGCAGCCCGGGCAGCTCCCAGTGGAGCGTGAAGTCGTAGTCGGCGCTGCCGTCGGGCCGCAACCGGGCCGCGGCGACGCTGGTGCGGCCGGTGTCGGCCGGCCACGGGGTGAGCACCGCGTTGGACCGCAGGTGCCCCTCGATCAGGTCGCCGTACGGGTCCTGCCCGAACCGGCCGATGAACTGGGTGGGGTGGCCCAGCCGTGCGAGGCCGACGGCGACGTTGAGCGGGCTGCCCCCGACGTGCGCCCGCTGCGGCTCGCCCTCCCGCTGGACGACGTCGACGAGCGCCTCTCCGATGACCGTGAGCATGCAGCGAACCTACACCGCAGGCCAGCGGAAGAGAGCGGGTCAGCCGTAGAGCTCGACGAAGCGACGCAGGATCGCGTGGGACGCCTCGACGTCGGCGGCCGCGACCTCGGCCTTGAGCTCCTCGGCGGTCTCGGGCGGGAAGTAGCCCTCGTACTTGTAGACCTCGATCCGCTGCGCCAGCGCGGCGGCGTCGAGCTCGGGGTGGAACTGGGTCGCGTACAGATTCTGCTTGAGCCGGAACATCTGCACGGGGCACGTGGGCGAGGAGGCGAGCAGGACGGCGCCCGGCGGGAGCTCGCGCACAGCCTCCTTGTGCCCGACGTAGGCGTCGAAGGCGGTCGGCAGGCCCGCGCAGAGCGGATCGGTCGTGGCGTCGTCGGTGAGGCTGACGCGTACCGCGCTGATCGGCTCGGCGTACGTCCGGTCGACGACGCCACCGGCGAAGACGCCGAGGGTGCCGACGCCGTAGCAGGCGCCGAGGAACGGCATGTCCGCGGCGACGACGGTGTCGAGCAGTTGCCGCAACCGTGCCTCGACGGCCACCTGGAGGGCCGACTTATCCTCGAGCGGGTCCGAGGAGTTGAAGGGGCTGCCGCCGAGCAGGACGCCGGCGTACCGGCCGAGCTCGATGTCGGCGTCGGGGTCCAGAACGAGCCGGACGCGGTCGAGCCGTTCGGGCGGCAGGCCCGTGAAGGCGAGGAAGGAGTCCAGCTCCCCGGCCGCGGCCCCGTCGTGGTCGCGGGTGGACAGGAGGAGGAACGGCTTCACCCTCGTGATCCTAGTCAGCGGGTGGCGCGGTCCCGGACACCGGCCCGGGCGGGCCCCGGGCGCACCACGGGCCCCGACCGAAGTGGTCGGGGCCCGCGGTGAAACGCAGGAGAAGCCGGTCAGCTCTTGACGACGGCTCCGGCGAGGAGGCCGAGCGAGTGCTCCATCTGGTCCTTCGAGACGAGCGGGAAGGACACCTTCTTGAGCAGTTCCTTGTCGGTGACCTTGGCCCAGTCGTAGGTCAGGGTGACCTCGGTGGCGTTCGGGCCCTGGGCCTCGAGCTCCCACAGCCACTCCCAGCCCGGAGGCTCGGTGCCGGCCGGCGCGGTCTTCCAACCGACCATCTTGTTGTCCTCGTAGGCGGTGACGTGGTTGTCCGTCTGGTACTCGCCGCCCATGTGGTCGCCCTCCATGTTCATGGTGAACACGTCGCCGACCTTGCTGATCCGGAAGCTGCGGTCCTCGGACCGGAGGAAGCCGGAGCCGTCGAACTCGCGGTGCTTCGCGGGGTTGGTGAGGAGGTTGAAGATGTCACCGGCGGGGGCGTCGATGACGCGGGAGACGACGATCCGGGAGTCGTGGTGACCCGGGTCGTGATCGTGCTCGCTGCTGTGGTTCGCCATGGCGTGATCCTTTCTCGAGGGACTGCGGCCGTACGTGGCCAGCCTAGCCACCGGGCCGGTGGCGAGGAGTGCGGGGGTGCCGGCGTTCACCGGAAGTGAACGGGCGCGGGGAGGCGTGCGGTGCGGTGTCAGGCCGAGCTGGGGCCGGGGTACGGGAGGCGGGGGTCGAGGGAGCGGACGTAACCGGCGAACCCGGCCGGTGCCCTGCCGGTGCCGCGGCCGGACGTGGTGACCCGGATCCGGTCGGTCGCGACGACGGTGGCGCCCGTGGCCCGTGCTCGCCGCGCGAGGCGGACGTCCTCGTGGGCCGCGCCGGCCCCGAAACCGCCGGCCGCCCGGTACGTGGCCAGGCGGATGCCGAGGTTGGCGCCGTGCACGTAGGGGTGGCCCTCGTCGAGTTCGTGGCGGCGGTGCCAGGCGGCCAGTTGCGCGGGCGAGGTGTCCGCGGGATCGGGCTGGACGGTGCCGAGGACGAGGTCGGCGCCGTCGTCGGCGAGGTCCACCTGCACGCTCAGCCAGTCGGCCGGAACCCGGCTGTCCGCGTCCGTGCTGGCGATCCACACCGTGCCCGGGCCGGCCGGACCGGTGGGAGACGGCTCGTCCGTGTCCGTGTCCGTGTCCTTGTACACGTCCGCCGACTCGACACCGGCCGAGCGTGCCGCCCCGACGGTCCCGGAGCTGACGGTGAGGGCGCGCACCCACGGGGCCGCCGCGACGACCTCGGGGGTGGCGTCCGTGCACGCGTCGAGGACGACGGTCACGTCGACGTCCACGGCCGGGTGCGTGAGCGCGAGGCGGTCCACGGCACGCCGCAGTGCCGCGAGCGCGCCGGGCAGCAACAGCTCCTCGTTGCGGGCCGGCACGACGACGTGCACCGCGCGCACCGGAGCGAGGCGATGGACCGCCGAGGGTGCGGTCACAGCAGGCCCGTCTCCCGCGCCACGGACCCGACGCCGGGCCGGGCGAGCACCTCGATGAGGACGTCCTCCTCGACGTGGCGGACCGCGACGTGCAGGCCGAGCCGGTGGCGCAGCCGTTCGTGGACGGGGTCGCCGTCGAGCGCCCAGCCGGTCATGGGGTGGCGCCAGTGGCACAGCAGCACGACGCCGTCGTCGGTCAGGCTCGCGAGGATGCGATCGGCCAGCAGGTCGAGCCCGGCCGCGGTCAGGTAGTACCCGACCTCGGAGACGACGACGAGGTCGAAGGCGCCCTCGGGCCACTGCTCCGGCAGCCGCAACCGCTGCAGGTCGACCGTCCCGCCCTCGCCCACGGCGATGCCGGCGTCGGCCAGGGTGGAGGCCGCCCCGGCGAGGGCGGCCGGGCTGACGTCGGTGGCCACGAGACGGTCGCAGCGCGGCGCGAGCTCGGCCGTGAGCACCCCGATCGAGCAGCCGACCTCGAGGCCACGGCGGAACCGCTCGCGCGGCAGCGAGGCGACGGTCAGGGCACGCTTGCGGCGTTCGTACCAGCGGTCGCGGAAGCCCCACGGGTCGGCACCCCCGGCGTGGATCCGCTCGAAGATGCCGGCGAAACGCTCGGCGTCGAGAAACGTCTCGAACGGCCGCTCGAACCGCGCCACCATGTCCGGCAGCAGGATCGCCTCATCGCCCGGCGCGTCCGAGAGCGGACCGACCTGGCTCGTGTGCTCTCCGAGAGCGGCGGCCTTCGCCTCGCGCTCGTCCGGCTCCAGCTCCAGCCGCACGACGCCGTCCCACGGGATGTCGGCGTCCTGCGCCCACAGCCACGCCCACACCGGATACTCGAGCAGCCTCACGGCGGTGCCGATCACCGCGGCGGCCGCGGCACGACCGGCCGCGTCATGATCCGTGTGCCCGTCCAGGTGCCACGGGGCGGCCAGGACGGTGCCGGGCTCGGTGAGCCGGGCGTGCAGGTCCGCCGTGACGGTGGGTTCGTGCGCGGCGAGCCGACCGTCGGGCAGCCCGAGCAGGACGACGTCGGCCGAGGCGTGCAGGTGGGCGACGGCCGCCCGGATTTCGTCACGCCGCAGCTGCGCGAGCCGTTCCGGGGTGTGGGTCGGCGAATCGGGATGAGAGGCCTCGCCCTGCGTCGCGACGACGACGGTGACCTCGGCGCCGAGGGCGGCGGCCCGCGCGATGAGGCCGCCCGCGCCGAGCGTCTCGTCGTCCGGGTGGGCGGCGAGGACGACGAGGCGGCGCATCGCCACCCCGTCCCGGTCGGTCAGCTCGGCCGCGGGCAGGCCCGTGAGCGGGGAAGCCGCCCAGGACTGTTCGCTGCGGCCGGTGTCGGTGTGCGTGAATCGGGCGGTCACCAGGGCATCCCCTCATCAGAGCGGGTGACGTGGGAGCGGGTGACGTCGGAGCGGTCGGCGTCGGACCCGGCGGCCAGCAGGGCGGCCCCGAGCGCGGCGCGATCCCGTTCGGCGTGTTCCTGCCGCACGTACAGCTGGAGGTCGGCGACCCGCTGCGCGTGCGCGGCGTCGAAGGCGAGCGGGGCCGGGCCGGTACCGTGGCCGACGGCACGCAGCACGGTCTCGACGGCGTCGGCGACGACAGCGCGCACCCTCAGGGCGAGGGTCGAGCCGTCGGCGCCGGTGGCCCGCCCGTCGTCGACCCGGGCCGCCGCGTCGGCGAGTGCGACCCGCGCCGCGTGGAGAGCGACGTCGACGTCGCCGACGAGCATCCGGCCGATCTGGTCCAGCGTCTCGCCGCGCTGCCGGGCCTGCCGCCACAGCAGCCCGGCGACGCCCACCGCTCCCCCGTACCAGCAGGCAGCGACGCCGATGCCGCCCCAGGCGAAGCCGGGCCGCCGCAGGTACCAGCCGGGCTCGCCCACGGGAACCGCGGGGACGTCGGCGAACTGCACCGGTCCGCTGGGGACGCCGGGCAGGCCGAGTCCGCTCCAGGCGGCGGCGTCCACGGTGACGCCCGCGTGGCGCAGGTCGACGGCGAAGGCCTGCCGGCCGGGAGTGCCGTCGGCGGAGGCCACGTGCGCGGTGACGATCGCGTGGCTGAGGGTGCCGGCCAGGGAGCACCAGGGCTTGCCGCCGGTCAGCACGTGCGACGGCGATCCACCGGCGGAATGGCCGGAGGTACCGACTCCGAGCTCGTGCGCCTCGAGGCGCAGCCCCTGGCCCTCGGCGGCGAAGACACCCCACGTGCTGTCGGGGCCGGCGCCGACGGCGGCGACGGCGGCGCGCTGTTGCGGCGGGAGCTGGTCGAGGATGGCGAGGGCGTCGAGGTGGGGCTCGACGGCGCGAGCGACGCCCAGGTCCCGCGCCGCGACGTCGGCGAGCGTGTCCCAGATCACGGCCGTGCGCCCCGTGCCGGGCCCGGGCAGGACGGTGCCGAGTCGGGCCGCGAGGCGCAGCGCCTCGGCGAGCGCCGTCGTCGTCGACGTCCCGGCCCCGGCCGCGAAGGCCTCCTCGACGATGTCCGACGGAGGGACCTCCAGCGGACCGGAGGACCGGTCGAGGTCCCGAGTCGTTCCTCCGGCGGCATCACCGGCCCGTTGACCAGCGCGTTCACTCGACATTCGGTCAGTCTACTGATATTCCGGGACACGGACCGATGTCTTTGCATCCACCTGTGAGCCGGGACACAATGCGAATCGGCCCCGTCGGCACACCGATCGGCGGGCACTCGCACCGACCACCGTTCGCGCCCATCCCGCGAACGACAGAACGGAGTCGCTTTGAGTTCTCTGAGCGTGCTCGATCGCTCGCGCACCATCGCCGGCGCCGGCTTCAACCGCTGGTTGATCCCGCCGGCCGCCCTCGCCGTCCACCTGTGCATCGGCCAGGTCTACGCCACCTCGGTGTACAAGACCGCCCTGGTGCAGCACTTCGGCACCAGTCAGACGGCGATCGGCGGCATCTTCTCCGTCGCCATCGTCATGCTCGGGCTGTCCGCCGCGATCTTCGGCACCTGGGTCGACACCAACGGCCCCCGAAAGGCCATGGTCGCCTCCGCCACCTGCTGGGTGGCCGGCTTCCTCGTCGGGTCCCTCGGCATCTTCACCGGGCAGCTGTGGCTGCTCTACCTCGGGTACGGCGTCATCGGCGGCGTGGGCCTCGGCATCGGCTACATCTCCCCGGTCTCCACGCTGATCAAGTGGTTCCCGGACCGTCCGGGCCTGGCCACCGGCATGGCGATCATGGGCTTCGGCGGCGGTGCGTTGATCGCCAGCCCGCTCTCGACGGCGCTGCTGAAGCTCTACGACCCGGCCGCCGGGTCCGGCACCCCCAGCGGTGACGCCGTCGGCAAGCTGTTCCTCACCTTCGCCGTGCTGCACCTCGTCTACATGCTCTTCGGCGCCTTCACGATCCGCGTCCCCGCGGACAACTGGCGGCCGGCCGGCTTCGACCCGTCGACCGTCAAGGCGAAGCCGCTGGTCACCGACGCCAACGTCTCGGCCAACAACGCCATCCGCACCCGTCCGTTCTGGCTGCTGTGGATCGCGCTGTTCTGCAACGTGACCGCCGGCATCGGCATCCTCGAGCAGGCCGCCCCGATGATCCAGGACTTCTTCCGCCAGTCCGACGGGCACTCGCTCGTCTCGGCGGCCGTGGCGGGCGGCTTCGTCGGCCTGCTCTCCATCGGCAACATGGCCGGCCGTTTCGTCTGGTCCACGACGTCGGACTACATCGGGCGCAAGCGTATCTACCTCGTCTACCTGGGCGTGGGCGCCGTGCTGTACCTGGTGCTCGCGACCGTGGGCTCGGCGGCCACCCTGCTGTTCGTGCTGCTCGCCTTTGTGATCCTGTCCTTCTACGGCGGCGGGTTCGCGACGGCTCCGGCCTACCTGCGGGACCTGTTCGGCACCTACCAGGTGGGCGCCATCCACGGCCGGCTGCTGACCGCGTGGTCCGCGGCGGGCGTCGCGGGACCGCTCATCGTCAACGGCGTCCTGGACGCCCGGGGCAAGCCCGGCACGCTCGACGCCGGCGCCTACCACCCGGCCCTGTTCACCATGGTGGCGCTGCTCGTCATCGGCCTGATCGCCAACCTGCTGATCCGCCCGGTCGACAAGCGCTTCCACGAGCCGCGCAAGGACGCCGGCGCGTCCGGCACCGCCGTCGACGGAGGCGCCTCCGGAACCGGGACCGGCCGCGCCGCCGGCCGCGCGGCCGCCACCCGCACCACCCGTACCGCCACCGAGGAGGCCTGACATGCGCGCACGCGTCGCCATCGCCTGGACCATCGTCGCCGTCCCCCTGATCTACGGCGTCGTCAACACCCTGGCCCGGGCCGCCGACCTGTTCCGCTGAGTCGGCGTCCCCAGTAGTACCTCGGTCGACCGGGTGGTCCGGATCAGTCCGTGACCACCCGGTCGATCCGTGTGTAGAGGTTGACGGACCGGCCGCGGCTGAACCCGGCCAGAGTGATGCCGGCCTCCTCGGCCAGTTCCACGGCCAGCGAGGACGGCGCCGAGACGGCCGCGAGCGCCGGAATCCCGGCCAGGTGCGCCTTCTGCACCAGCTCGAACGAGGCGCGCCCCGAGACCTGCAGGACCGTGCCGCGGGCGGGCAACCGGCCCTCGCGCAGCGCCCAGCCGACCACCTTGTCGACGGCGTTGTGCCGGCCCACGTCCTCACGCAGGCACAGCAGTTCCGGTCCGTCGGGGCCGACGGCGAACAGGCCGGCCGCGTGCACGCCTCCGGTGCTGGAGAAGAGGGACTGCTCGGCGCGCAGTGCGTCCGGCATGGCCAGCAGCTGCGCCGCGGTGAGCCGCAGCCGGTCCCCCGAGACGTCGAAGGAGCTCGCCTTCGTGACCGCGTCGATCGACGCCGTCCCGCAGATCCCGCACGAGGACGACGTGTACACGTGCCGCTCGGCGCTCGTGTCCGGCAGGGCGACCCCGGGCGCGAGGCCGACCTCGACGATGTTGTAGCTGGCGCGCCCGTCCGCGTCGACACCGGGGCCGTAGCGCAGCGTCGCGATCTGGTCCATCGAGCTGATCACGCCCTCGGAGACGAGGAAGCCCGCGGCCAGGTCGAAGTCGTCGCCCGGCGTGCGCATCGTGACGGTGAAGGGGCGGCCGTTCAGGCGCAGCTCGAGGGGTTCCTCCCCGGCGATGGTGTCCGCCCGGGCGTCCACGTCAATGGCGCCGTCGTCCTGCACCCGCACCCGGGTCACCCGCCGTCGCCGGCTCGCTCGCACCATCTGCCACCCTCCCGCACCGCCGTCCCTGCGGACGGCATCAGGCCCACCCTAACCAGCACGCGTCTGGCCGGCAGCCTCAGGAGCCGACACCGATCGGCCGGCGCTGCCGCCGTAGAGTGGAGGAGGACCCGCGCGGGCGACCTCGAACCCCCACTGCCACCGAACGGCCGTCGGCACCGAACAGTCACCATCACCACGGATCCGACCGCGGTGGCGGTTCATCGAGTCGACGACGGTTCAGGAGGGACGGCGTGACTTCCACCCAGCTGCGCCTGCCCCGGGCAGCCGCCGTCACCACGGCGATGCTCGTGCTTGCCGTCGGCGCCCACGCGCTCGGCGGCGGGGTGCTTCCTCCCGTGCCGATCCTCGTCGTTGTCGCCGTCCTCGCCCTGATCCCCACCATGCTGCTGGCGGGCCGGCGGTTGACGCTGACCGTCCTGGCGAGTCTGCTCGTGGCCGGCCAGTTCGTCCTGCACCTGGTGTTCACCCGGCTCGCGGTGCCCGGTTCCGGCGTCCCGGCCACGTTCCTCGTCGGTCACGGCCACCACGGTGGGCACGACGCCGGCGCCCTCGATCCCTCCGCCGTCGGCTCGGCCATGACGGCCTCTCCGAGCCTCCCGATGATGGCGCTGCACCTGCTGGCGACGCTCATCACCGCCGCGATCCTCGCGCGCGGTGAGGCCGCGCTGGTGGCGCTGCTGAACTGGCTCCGCCCGCTGCTGCACCTGCCGTCCCCGGCCCGCGTGGTCACGTCGCCTCGCTCGACGACAGGCCCCGTGGCGACCGTCCGGCCCGCGCGGGTCGCACTGCGCCTGCCGCGCCGCCGTGGGCCGCCGCGCTCGACCGCCCGCTGATCCTCCTCCCCCGCCGCCGACGTCCGGTGCCCCTGCGCACCCGCCGACCGTCCCGCTCGTCTCCCGTGCCGTGATCCACCCGGACGGGTGCCGAGCCGGATGCCCGTGCGGCCCCGAGCGCGCCTGCGCCCACCCGAAAGGTCTTCTCTCATGCGCACACCCCTGCGCCCCTCCCTGTTCCCGCACCTCCGTCGTGCCGTCACCGCCACGACCGTCTCCGCCGCCACCGCCGGCCTGCTCCTGCTGGGAGCCGGTGCGGCCAGCGCGCACGTCCACGTCGTCCCCGACACGACCGCCGCGGACGGCTACGCCCACCTGACCTTCAACGTCCCGAGCGAGGAGTCGGCCGCCGACACCGCGAAGGTCGCCGTCGACCTGCCGACCGCGACGCCGTTCACCTCGGTGTCCGTCCGGCCGATCGAGGGCTGGACTGCGAAGCTGACGACCACCACCCTGCCGAAGCCGGTCGTCCTCGACGGCACCACCGTCACGAAGGCGGTCACCTCCGTGACCTGGACCGCCGACGCGACCCACCGGCTCCACCCGCACGAGTACCAGGCGTTCGACCTGTCCGTCGGGAAACTGCCGGCGCAGGGCACCACGGTCGCCCTGCCCACGACCCAGACGTACTCGAACGGCCACGTCGTGCGCTGGAACCAGCCGGCGAAGGGCAGCACCGAACCGGAGAACCCGCTGCCCTCGTTCACCACGACCGCCGCCGGATCGGAGGACGGCCACGACGCGTCCTCCGGGCACGCGGTCGACGCGGCCCCCGCCGCTTCGGTGACGACCACGTCGACCGCCGCCGGCTGGGGCCTCGGCCTCGGACTCGCCGGGTTCGTGCTCGGCGCCGTGGCCCTCGCCGTCGCGCTGCTGAACCGGCGTCGTCACGCCGTCGCCACCCGTGAGGCCGGACGATGAGCCGCCCGGTGGCCCTGCTGCGCCGGCGCCGGATCCGTTCCCTCGGCGTCGTCCTGGCACTCGTGCTCGCCGCGCTCGGGCTCGGCGTTCCCGCAGCGCAGGCGCACGACGAACTGATCGGCACCACGCCGTCGGACGGGTCCTCGACCTCGTCCGTCCCGGCGTCGATCAGTCTGAGGTTCAACGAGACCCCGGAGGCCCTCGGCGCCCAGGTGCAGATCCTCGACCCGTCCGGCGCCGACCAGGCCGACGGCTCGGTCAGCATCACCGACGCGACGGCGACGCAGAAGATCAAGGCCGGCGCCCCCGCCGGCGCGTACACGGTCCACTGGCGCGTCGTCTCGGCGGACTCGCACCCGATCGAGGGCACGTTCCGGTTCACCGCGAAGGGCGGCAGCACCGCCTCGGCCGCCACCGGTTCCGGCACGTCGGCCGGATCGGCGGGAAGTTCGGCCGCGGCGGCGTCCTCACCCGCGGCGGCTCCCGCGTCGTCCACCGGCGGCAGTCGCGTGCCGGTCATCGTCATCGTCGTGGGTGTGCTGCTGCTGGTCGGTTTCGGGATCTGGATGGTCGTCTCCGGTCGGCGCCGTCGTGAGGACGACGCCGGGCAGTGACCCGTCCCCTCACCGGGCGCCACGGATACCTCACCGCCGGGCGGCCGCGCACCTCGCGTGGCCGCCCGGCGGTGCTGGGTCGGGTGACGGCGCGGCGTCACCCGGGTAGGCGGTGGCGCCCTCCGCGGGCTCTCGACCGGTCGGTCCGTCCGGTGGCATGCTGGCGACGAACCTGTTCCCCTTGCCCAGGAGCGCTGATGGCCTTCCTCGCGGTCCCCGTCGGGTCCGAAGCAGACGCCCTCGCCACCTTCATCGAGCAGCAGCTGCGCCAGCTGCGGCTGACCGCCCGCGGCCTGTCCGACGAGTTCGCGCGCCGCACCGTGCCGCCGAGCACGCTCTCGATCGCCGGGCTCGTCGCGCACGTGAGCCTCGCGACGCACACGTGGCTCGTGCGGGTGCAGGTGGCGCCGGAACAGGCGTCCGACGCGCGGCTGCAACAGGACCGCCCCGCCGTGCTCGCCGGCACCTGGTACGCCGGTTCCGAGATCCCCGAGGGTGCGTCCCTGGCGGACCTGCTCGAGGCGTACGACGACGTGGCCGCCAGGGTGCGGCCGGTCACGGAGTCCGTGCCGCTCGACGTCGCCGTCCCCGTTCCGGAGGCCCCCTGGTTCCCCCAGGACGTCGACTTCTGGACGGTTCGGTGGGTGTTCATGCACCTGGCCACGGAGGTCGCCCGCCACGCCGGCCACGCGGACCTCATCCGGGAGGCGCTCGACGGCAAGGTCGCCTACGAGCTGAACGCCGAGGCGGACGGGCAGCCGTGGGACCCGACGTACGGCGGCCGTGGGGATGGGAGCGCCGGCCCGGAGCCGGAGGACAGCACGGCCTGAGCCGTCACCCGGGCTCGGTCACGCGATCTCCGTCACTCAATCTGAGGACCGGCCGGCCACGACGTCACTGCGCACCGGCGCGGCCGGACGGACGCGCCGGCCTGGGTGTCGTCAGGGTGTCCTCAGCGGTCCTCGCCCGGCACGACGTCGTCGCCCGGGGTCAGGTCGTCGGTGGAGTCGTCCCCGGCAGGGTCGACGTCGGTGTCCGCCGCCGTGCCCTCCCCCGAGGCGGCGGCGACCGTGGCCGTCGCGTCGCCCTCGACCGGGGTGCCGGACTCCGGGTCAAGCGAGTCCTCCGAGGCCGGCACGAGCGGTTCCTCGGGCCCGCCGGGGCGGGGTTTCTCGTGGTAGTCCTCCGCGGCCAGCTCAGCCTCGGACAGGACCGGCTTCTGCTCCGTCATGTCTCCAGTGTGGTGGCCGGGACGCCGTCTGTCAGCCCCGGGGTCGACGCCCCCGAGGTAATGGGGCGAGGGAATGCGGCACCGCGCCGCCGGGTTGCCGCCGATATGACCGACACCATTGACCTGAAGGATCTCGGCACCGTCCACCGGCTCGGCTTCGGCGCCATGCGCATCGTCGGCGACGGCGTGTGGGGCGAGCCTGCGGACCGCGAGACGGCCCGCAGCGTCGTCCGCCGCGCCGTCGAGCTCGGCGTCGACTTCATCGACACCGCGGACTCGTACGGCCCGAACATCAGCGAGGAGATCATCGCCGAGGCGATCCATCCCTACCCGGCGGCCGTCAAGGTCGCCACGAAGGCCGGCTTCGTCCGCACCGGGCCCAACGTGTGGGTCGAGGTCGGGCGGCCCGAGTACCTGCGCCAGCAGGTGGAGATGAGCCTGCGGAAGCTGCGCGTCGACAAGCTCGACCTGCTCCAGCTGCACCGCATCGACCCGAAGGTCGAGCCCGAGGAGCAGTTCCGGGTGCTCGCGGACCTGCAGCAGGAGGGCAAGATCGGTGCGCTCGGTCTCTCCCAGGTGGGCGTCGACGAGCTGAAGGCCGCCGGGAAGTTCTTCACCGTCTCCACCGTGCAGAACCGCTACAACCTGACCGACCGCAGCTCCGAGGACGTCCTCGAGTACGCGCAGGAGCAGGGCATCGGCTTCATCCCGTGGGCCCCGGTCTCGGCCGGTGACCTCGCGAAGCCGGGCGGACCGGTCGACGAGGCCGCCAAGCGCCTGGACGCCACGCCGTCGCAGGTCGCGCTGGCCTGGCTGCTGCGCCGCTCCCCGGTCATGATGCCGATCCCGGGCACCGGCTCGGTCGAGCACCTCGAGGAGAACATGCGCGCCGCCGACGTCGAGCTCGACGACGCCACCGTCGCCGAGTTGGACCGCGCCGGCAAGTAGGTCCACCACCCCACCGGCCCGTCGACGGACGTGCAGCACCGGCTCCTCGGGCCGGGTTGCCGCCGTGGGCGGGCCGGTGCCGTCCCGACACCTGGAGCGCCACGGCGGCAGCCGTGTGCGGCGCGGGCACGGGCGGTGAGAGAATGAACGGATGCCCACGGTGCCGCTGATCGATGCCCAGGACCTGCTGCGCGTTGTCGGCGGCCCGGCGATGCACCGCGGCAAGGCCTACATGCGCGACGGCGCCGTCGTCTCCCTCGACTGGGACGCCGACGCCGGCCGGCTCAGCAGCCGGGTCCAGGGCAGCGAGCCCGTCCCATACCGCGCGAAGCTGACGCTCAAGCCGCTGCGCGACGGCCGGCACCGGATCGCGTCGACGTCGTGCGACTGCCCCGTCGGCACCGCGTGCAAGCACGTCGCGGCCACGGCGCTGCAGGCGAACGCGGACCACGCCCGCGAGCGCCACCTCGCGGAGCGAGAGAAGACAGAGCGAGAGAAGACAGCGCGGGACAAGGCCACCCAGGCGGCCCGCACGAGCGAGCCGGACTGGCGCGAGCAGGTCGAGGCGCTCCTGCCGCCCGAGGAGACCACCGAGGGCGACGAGTCCGCGCCCACCCCGCTCGCCCTGCAGTTCGAGCTGCGCGAGCTCGGCGACACGTTCTCCCGCTGGGCTGCCAGCCGTGGCATCAAGCGCCGCAGCGCCAACCACAAGCTCGGCGTCCGCCCCGTCGTCCGCAACCAGAAGGGCCGCTGGGTCCGCAACCAGCTGGCCTGGTCCAACATCGCGTTCCAGACGCAGGGCATGACGTTCGACGCGGACCAGCACCGCTGGTTCTCCCAGTTCCCGGGCCTGCACCGCGCCACCGGCGTCGGCTACTTCGGGCAGAACGACTCGTGGCTCTACCTCGACGACTTCGCCAACCCCCTGCTGTGGCAGCTGCTCGACGAGGCCGAGCGGCTCGGCATCGCCATGGTCTCCTCCTCGAAGGACCTCACGGTGCGCATCGGCCGGCGTGCCCGGATCAGCCTCGACGCGGAACGCATCGAGCCCAGCGAGGACGGAGAGCGGGACGGCGCGGAGATCGCCACCGCGTCCGAACCCGACAGCAAGGAACCAGCCGAGGAAACCGAGCGGCACGGCGACGTCCGGGTGGTCCCCGTGCTCGAGGTGGACGGCATCGCCTCGAGCCTGGCCGGGGTCAGCACCATCGCCGACCACGGCATCTACGTGCGCCGCGACCTGGCGAACCCGCAGGGAGCCGGCGGCGCGTCGGGGGCGACCGGCGAGATCCTCCTCGCCCCGCTGGAGGAACGGCTCGGCGCCACCCAGAAGGAGCTGCTCACCCAGCCCGCGGGCGTGAGGATCCCGGCCGCCGACGCCGACGAGTTCGTCCGCGACGTCTATCCGGCCCTGGCCGACCGGATCCTTGTCACCAGCACGGACGGCTCCGTGCCGCTGCCCGTCCCCGAACCGCCGACGCTCGTCGTCGAGGTCGAGTACGCCGACGGGCCGACCGTGCAGACCCGCTGGCACTGGGAGTACGTGCACGGCGCCCGCATCACCCGCCGCCCGCTGCGCCGGTCGCCCGGGGCGCCCGGGCACCGGGATCGCGACGCGGAGGACGCCGTGCTGGCCCGCACCGCGGGCGCGCTGGCCGACCCGGAGGCCGAGTCAAACGCCGCACCCGTGACCGTCGCCGATCGCACCCTGCACGACATCGACGCCGCGGAGTTCGTCGAGCACACGCTGCCCCGGCTGGTCGACGTCGACGGCGTCGAGGTGCACGACCTCGGCACCCGGCCGGATTTCCGCGAACTGGACGAGACGCCGCGGTTGGTGGTCAGCACGGTCGACTCGACCGAGCGGGACTGGTTCGACCTCGGCCTGATGGTGCGCATCGCCGGTCACGAGATCCCCTTCCGGGCGATCTTCGAGGCGCTGAGCGCGGGCAAGACCAAGGTCATGCTGGTCGACAAGAGCTACTTCTCGATCGACCGCCCGGAGTTCCACCGGTTGCGCGATCTCATCGACGACGCGCGGGAGCTGCGCGAGTGGGAGACCGGCCCACGGATCAGCCGGTTCCAGGCCGGGCTGTGGGAGGAGCTGGAGGAGCTGGCGTGGGAGACCCACGAATCGGCCGCCTGGTCCCGGACCGTCGCCGGCCTGCTCGACGTCGACGCCGTGCCGGCCCCCGCCCTGCCGGCCGGCCTGGACGCGGACCTGCGCCCGTACCAGCGGGACGGCTTCACCTGGCTGACGTTCCTGTACGAGCACGGCCTCGGCGGCGTGCTGGCCGACGACATGGGGCTCGGCAAGACGCTGCAGACCCTGGCGCTCGTCGCCCACGCCCGAGAGCACCCCGGTGCCGGCGCCGGCACCGACACGGAGCGCCGGGCGCCGTTCCTCGTCGTCGCGCCGACCTCCGTCGTGCACAACTGGGTGGCCGAGGCCGCCCGCTTCACGCCCGGGCTGACCGTCCGCGCCCTGACCCGGACCGAGGGGAAGGCGGCCGGGTCGCTCGCGGAGGCCGTGGACGGGGCCGACGTCGTCGTCACCTCCTACGCGCTGCTGCGTCTGGACGAGCGGGCGTACCAGAAGCGGGAGTGGGCCGGCCTGATCCTCGACGAGGCGCAGTTCGTCAAAAACCGCACGGCCCGAGTGCACCAGGCCGCGCGGGACCTCGCTGCGCCGTTCAAGCTGGCCATCACGGGCACCCCGATGGAGAACAACCTGATGGAGCTGTGGTCGATGTTCGCCATCGCCGCGCCCGGGCTGTTCCCCACCTCCCGCGTGTTCACCGAGGACTACGTCAAGCCGATCGAGCGGAACGCGGACACCCGGATGCTGGCCCGCCTGCGGACCCGGGTGCGGCCCCTGATGATGCGCCGCACCAAGGAGATGGTGGCCCGCGACCTGCCGGAGAAGCAGGAGCAGACGCTCGAGGTGGAGCTGGACGAGGCGCACCGGCGGATCTACGAGACGCAGCTGCAGCGGGAGCGGCAGAAGATCCTCGGCCTGCTGGACGACCTGGACCGACAGCGGTTCATCGTCTTCCGGTCGCTGACGCTGCTGCGGATGCTGTCCCTGGACGCGGCACTGGTCGACGAGGAGCACGAGGGTGTGCCCTCGGCCAAGCTGGACGCGCTGATGGAGAAGCTCGACGACGTGCTCGCCGAGGGGCACCGGGCGCTCGTGTTCAGCCAGTTCACGTCGTTCCTCGGCCGGGCCGCGGACCGGCTCGACGAGGCCGGCATCCGGTACGCGTACCTGGACGGGTCGACGACGAAGCGCGGCGAGGTGGTCGACTCCTTCAAACAGGGCGACGCCGGGGTGTTCCTCATCAGCCTCAAGGCCGGCGGCTTCGGCCTGAACCTGACCGAGGCGGACTACGTGTTCCTGCTGGACCCGTGGTGGAACCCCGCCGCGGAGGAGCAGGCGATCGACCGCACGCATCGCATCGGGCAGACCCGCAATGTCATGGTCTACCGGCTCGTCTCCTCCGACACCATCGAGGAGAAGGTGATGGCTCTGAAGGAGCAGAAGGCCGCGCTGTTCGCCTCGGTGATCGACGACGAGAACGCGTTCTCCTCCGCCGTCACCGCCGAGGACATCCGGTCCCTGCTGGCGTAGGTGCTGTCCGGTCGGGGTCCGCGTTCGCTGCGGGCCAGTTCCGTCGACCACCGTCAAGCGGGCCGGCATCCGTGTCTCCCAAACGTTTCAGAATCCAACTCGGGCACGTTCTGACCCAGTCTGCCACTGGACATGCATTCTGACCTGCTGATTGGGGATTTTCGCCGGCGTCTGAGGCAACGTGTCAAAACCGGTCGTTCAAAAACCGCCAACTGCCACGACGAGGGAGTCACCCGGAGGCCGATTATCGCATCCACCACGACAAACACTAGAGGGAAGCCCCTTGTGTTTCCGCTGAATACTGCACGTTGATGGGTGCCCAAGAAAAATCTTGCCGAAGGCAGTGGCCCTCTCCTCGAACCCGGGTTATCTCTTGTCCGTCATGTTCATCACTCGAAGGGGCACCATGTTGAAGATTAAGAAAGTGGCGGCAGTGGTAACACTTGCGGCCACCATCGGTCTCACGGGTGCTGCGGCCGCGAATGCGGACGTTCAATACCCGGTCCAGGGCGGGAAATGGGAGTACGGCTTCTGGGACGCCTACGCCCGTTCGTACTACGATCACGGCACTCGGTGCCACGGATCGACCGCACAGAACGACTGGGGAACGAGCCGCAGCATCGACACGGCCGCCGGACACCGAGCCGCGGCGGAGGTCTTCGGTACGATCTTCACGCACAATAAGTACTACTACCGAGTCTGCTGAGCCGATCATCGTTCGGCTGCTGGCTCGCTGCGTCGCCACGTCGGGTCAGCAGCCGAACCGAGATCGATTAGGAGGCTGAATGCTCGCCTGGATCCTTCGTTCAGGGGCCTTCGCAGTTGTCATTCTCGTGTCACTGTTGGCCGGATTGCAACTGCAAGAGACGCAACGGACGTTTCCGCTGGGCACGGATGAAACGCTTACACTGAGTTTCAATTCATCGTCGATCAGTAAGGCCCAAGCGATCGATGGAATGAACCGGATCGCAACCGATCACGCTCTGACTCTGGTCAAGAAGAACGCTGATCGAGACGACTTCCTCCACGGCCTTTCGTTGTACCAGTTCGGCGACAGGGCTCCCGCCGAGCCAGCTAACATCGACTGGTTCGATTCGTCGATGCATGGCCAGCTGTTCAGCAGTTCCCAGATAGCCCAGACCAGTCTGGACGGCAGTTACGCTGTCGTTGGGCCCGAAGCCGGGGTCTCGGCGCTGCAGTCATTTCTCGCCGACTCAGGGGTGCAGGTCGACGCCACCCGCGCCGGCTGGCTCGATACCGCAGCGGCGCTGGTCGTCGGCAAGGGTGCCGGCCTCGCTCTGGTCAGCGGTCTCGTCCTGATGACCACCGTGGTGATGGCTTGGTCGGCCCTGCACTCGCGCGCTCGTGCTCTACACATCCTGGCCGGAGTCAGCACTCCTCGCATTCTGCGGACCGAGCTCCGCTCTCTTGCCGGTCTGCTTGTCATTCCGGCGTTGGCCGGCATCGCGGCGGCAGGCGTCTATGTCTTCTTCAGCCGCGGGGGATCGGCTGTGACCGATTACTTCAGGACCCTAACCCCATGGTTGGCAGGGTTGGTCGCCGTCCTGGTCATCGGGTCGGTCGTGGTTACCGCGTTGAGCTGGCCGTCCGTGGACACCATCGCTCACCGACGACCACCCGCGCGCGCCTACCGCGTCTTCAGCGAGGTCCTCAAGGTCGCTGCATTGGTCCTGGTCGTAGCGAGTCTGCCCCCATTGGTGAGCGCCATCAGCGCAGCAACCAACGCCACCGCCGACAATGCCCGGTGGAGCAACCTCGGCAACGAAGTCGGCCTGCGGATGACAAACATCTCCGACGAGGAACGCCTCGCCGCCGTTCTGCCTCGGTTCGTCACGCTGACCCGTGATCTTGACGAACGGCACGACGTTGCCGTCTCGTACGCGTTCGACCCTGCCACCGTTCAGGCCGGGCAGTACGACGATGTAGTCCTGGTCAATCCGCGGTACCTGGAGTTGCAGCACGTCACTGCACTGTCCCCCGTGGAGGCCGGAGATCTGCCTGCGGTCACCCGCAGTGACCTAAAGGCGAACATGCCGTTGTGGACCAAGGGCACCGCTGCAGCGGCCGATCCGCTCTCCGCAGCCTCATACGCGACGATCCGGCCTGGCACCGGTCCCGTCCAGGCCCTCTCACCCAATGCCGGCCGAAGCGTGACGCTCGATCGACCTCTGTTCGTGATCGTCAACCGGCCCGCCGACGTGTTCGGCGGCAGCTTCCTGCTCTCCCTGATGTCCACATCCAACCTGATCTTCTCCTCCGACAGCCAACTCACAAGTCAGCTCACCGACCACCAGCTGGACGGGTACGTCCTGTCGATCGACCGGGTGTCCGACACCGGTCTGTATCAGAGCCAGATCGACAACCAGGACGCCGCGTTGCGGACGATCTCCATCGTGCTGTTGAGCGGCTCCTTGATCATCAGCGCCATGCTCTCCGCCCTGGTTTACGCACTCAGCCGGGCGCGACCGATCTTCGCGCTCCGGACCTCGGGCTCCTCGTGGCCACGACTGTTGCGGGAACGGCTGCTCATCGACATCGCCACCGGCACCGGCCTGACCCTGATCGCAGCCTTCCTGCTCGGCGTCGACCGAGCCTCTCATGCCTCCGTGTTGCTCATCGTCCCGGTGGCGTACGCAGCACTGACCGTGACGCTCCACTGCCTGGCGGCCCGGTCCGTCTTCGGCCGGACCCTCACTCGCTCCACCTGAGATCCTGCCCGCGACGATCGAAGGACCCCCATGGACATCACCGCCACCAACATCACGCTCCGTCGAGGCGGAAAGATCCTGTGTGAGGGACTGGACCTGCACGCGTCGGCCGGTGAACTCACCGCCGTGATCGGGGCGAGCGGGTCGGGAAAGACGACACTGCTCAACTGCCTTGCGCTCCTCGAGCGCGTCAACGAAGGTCAGCTTCGAATCGGAGGCCGGGACATGACCACCGTGCCCGAGAGCGCACGTCGCCGATTCTGGCGCGACAGCGCAGCCTTCATCTTCCAGGACTACGGCCTGATCGATGCCGAAACCGTCGCCTACAACGTGATGATGTCGACACCACCCCTATTCCGTCGACGTGCTCTGACCAACCCTGCTGTGAACGAGGCCCTCTCCTCGGTCCGGCTCGAGGGGCGCGGAGGAGAGAAGGTCGCCACCCTCAGCGGCGGCGAGAAGCAGCGCGTCGGCCTCGCCCGTGCGATGTACAAGAACGCCGCCATCATCTTCGCCGACGAACCGACCGCCTCCCTCGACCACGAGAACCGGGACCTAGTCATCGAGCTTCTACGCCAAGCCGCCGCCCGCGGTGCCACCATCGTCCTCGCCACCCACGACGACGCCGCTATAACCGCTGCCGACCACCGACTTCATCTCGGAACCCACCCAGCCACCGTCTAAGTCGCTTAGAGCACCGCGGCGCCCGATAGATGAACGTCTAACGCACACTCCCCCACTCCCTGGCTTCGCCGTGTGGCTGCTGGGTTCCGAGGTGCACGATAGACCCGCCCGGTGAAATGCCCGATGAGGGGGCCCTTTCTGCAACACTGGCCCCGCGAAGATCGGATACGCCCGCGTCTCGACCGCCGGTCAGGACCTCACCGCCCAACGCGAGCAGCTCGTCGCCCTCGGCGTGGACGAGGATCGCATCCACGTCGACCACGGGCTCACCGGCACCAACCGGGCGTGGCCTGGCCTGGAGACTGCTCTCGCCGCCGTCCGCTCGGGTGACGTCCTGGTCGTGACCAAGCTCGACCGTCTCGCCCGCTCCGTGCCCGACGCCCGCGCGATCGCCGACCAGCTCGTCGAGCGCGGCGCGGCCCTCAGCCTCGGTGGCAGCGTCTACGACCCGCACGACCCCGTCGGCCGGCTGCTGTTCAACGTGCTCGGCATGGTCGCCGAGTTCGAGGCCGACCTCATCCGGATGCGCACCCGCGAAGGCATGGCGGTCGCCAAAACCCGCGGCCGGCTCAAGGGGCGAGCCCCCAGCCTCTCCCCCAGCCGCCGGCGGCACCTGCTCACCCTCGTCGACGCCGGCGAGCACACCCACACCGAGCTCGCCGAACTCTTCCAGGTCTCCCGGGCCACGGTGTACCGGGAGATCCAACGGCGAAAGGGGAACATCGCCACCACCCGGTGATCGGTCGACCCGCCCGGACCCTCAGTGCCGGGAGCCGCAAGCCACTACCGCGATCTTGTTCCGATGTATATAGTTACAGGCGTGGGTACCTATATGCGTCTGACACCGGCGCTGCGGTCTGTGCTGGGCAGCCTGCTGGAAACCGAGGGTGAAACCTGGGGTCTGCTGCTGGCATCACAAACAGGACGCCCCACCGGCACGATCTATCCCCTACTCGAGCGTCTCGAGCGAGCCGGTTTCGTCTGCTCGCGGTGGGACGACGACCAGACTCGTCCCGGCCCGAGGCGACGGCTCTACAGCCTTTTGCCCGCAGGCAGACAGTGGGCTGTCGCCAAGCTCGGCGATCATTCCTCCACCTACCAACAGGAGCCCCGATGACTAATGCCGACCGTCGCCTTGATCGTGCCGTGCGGATGCTGCCTCCTGCGGACCGGGAGCGGTATGTCGAGGAGTGGCGCGCCGACCTTGGCGCGGCCGCTGAGGGTGATCGGGCATTGACCAGCCGTGGGGCTCTGCGCATGGCCACGCACCTGCGGCTTCGGCAAGGTGGCCGCGCTCTTCTCGGACAGCTCGGCGTTCCGGCTGCGGTCTTCGCGTGGGCTGTCGCCACCGCGATCGGCGTCGCGGCGTTCATTTTCGGCGGTGTCGTTCTGGTGCTCGGTTTGATCGTCTTCGGCGCCGTCATCGTCCTTCTATCGACGGCCGGTGTCCGCACCCATTGGAGTCATTACCTCCTCCTTGCGTCCCTGGTCATTGGCACCGCAGCTGCCACCTTCGCCTGGTGGACGGTAGGACTGGCCATCGACGCTGACGACGCCTTTACCGACCCTCCCGCGGTCACAGACTGGACCGGGACCGCCATTGTCGTATTCCTTGCCGCCGGTCTCGGCGTACTGATCTCAGCGGTGATCGCCGTCGTGGCCGAGAACCGCCGCCGCTCAACCAGCAACTGACCCTGAAAGCCATGAGAGACCCCGGGCCTCGCCTGGGGTCTCTCATGTAGCGGCCTATCCGGTTCAATCAGTCGAAGAACCGTTTGCCCCCGGGGTTGCACTGAGCATTGACGGTCTGCAGATACCCCACACTGGGGCGCCATTCGTCCAGGTTCCAGGTCGGCTTGTTGGGAGCGCGCAGAGCGACGATCTGCTGGTGGCAGATGTACTGGTCACGCATGCCCGCAAGGTTCCGGTTCAGCCCACGGTTCCGGTACTTGCTGTAGAGCTCGTCCCACCCGTAGACACCCGGGAGGTAACCTCCCGCGTTCCACCGCGCCCAGGACGTGGGAGTCACCTCCAGGGTCCATCCGTCGCCCGAGTGCCACCGCCAGGTGGCGCTCTTGATCAGATCGAACCCGAAATACGGGTCGGCCACCACCGGGTAAGCCACCCCGCTCGCACGGTGATCGACCTCCTGGACGATCGCACCCGAGCGGATCGAGAAGCGTGTCGGAACGTCGTTGCCGTTGGCGTCCTTGGCCCACGGCGCGCTGAATCCACCAAGCACAGCCCCGCCGGCATCGACCACGAACACCGCACCACCGGTAGAGCCGGCCTCGGCCGGGATGTCAGCAGCCTGGGGCATGTCCTTCTCGGCCATCAGACGAGCCCCGACCGGCAGGCTCACGGGATGAACGAACTCGGTGTCGCCCGCCGCGTCATTGATGACGGTGTGGATGCGGAAGCCATCCTCGGTCGGCTGCACCGTCTGACTCGTGGTCGATGCACCGTCGTAAACCACGCTGCCGTCAGGCGCAAGGATTCCTGCACTGCTGGAATCCGCCCCGGTACCGACGGTGACTGTCACCGACCCGTCACTGGTCTGCTTTGTGGCGAGCACCCCATCGTCGTTCGACTTGGGGATCTCAACGGAGATGTCGCCGGTGGAACTGGCGAACGAGCCGTCCGACGACGGCACTGCCGATACGTCGCTGGTAGTCGCAGCGTCCGGTGTCGCTCTGTCGACGACGGCCGCGACGTCGTCCACGGACTGCGCCGCGTCGACCCCTCCCCCAGAAGCACCGGCGTCGTCAGCGAACGCCGGTGTGCATGGCAGGATGAGCGCTCCCGCCAGCACGATGACCGCGGATGCCCTTTTCAATCTCATGTTTCCACCGATGTGAGTGTGATGGCGGTACGTCGCCGGGAGAAGCATCACAGCACGTCAGGCCGTTGTAAAGAACCGGCCACGATTAAATGCCCATGTCACGCCGTCGACACTGCCGCATCTGGCTACCCTTTGACTGGATCGAGCCGCCTCCGCAGCCTCCACCGTTGGCCATCACCCTCCGGCATCTCCCCCTCGGACGCCTCATCCGGCGCCGAGGCGACGAGTACGCCGACCACATCAGGTCATGGGCGGACCGACCGCACGTCATGGTGGTCGACAACTGGAGCGACCACGCCTTCCACGACAGCTCGCTGTGGGCACCGGACCGGCTCCACCTGAACACGGCCGGACACCGCCGGGTTGCCGCCAACGTCCTCACCGCCCTCGACGTGACCGTGCCGGAGTGGGGGGAGGCAACGAAGCTCGAGCACCGCCCCTCAACACTCGAACACCTTCGCGTTCACGTGCTCCCGTGGGTGGGCCGCCTCACCGGCCGCTCGTCCGGGGACGGACGCGCACCGAAGAGCCCGACGCTCCGACCGGTACGACGATAGGACCAGCCGCACGGTGCAGGTCCGCCGAGTGACCGTCCCGGCGTGGTTCGACTGCGGAACGGGACACTGACCCCAGGCCCGCCGCCTGGACCCGGTCACAGCCACGCGATGGCCGCTCGCGGACGCCGCGCAGGCCGTCCATCAACTCGCCGTAGGCGGAACCCACGGGAAGATCCTGCTCACGAACACCCATTCATGAGACGGCGACCAGGGGGACGTCAGACTGTGCCAGGGCCGGGGGTCGAGCGGGCCGCACACAGCCTGTGGTGAATGTCTGGTGCCCTCCTTCCGAACGAGGTCGCTCGGTGCTGAGCGCATCGCGCGGATCGCCCGCACGCCATCCACTCCGGAGATCGCGCCGATCCGTACGTCAGGACGGCGCTACGGTACGGAGAGTCGCTTCCGTCGACGCGCGTGCGGTCCGCCGGGCCTGAATGGCGATCCGCTGCAGAGCGTCGAGATGGGAGGCCAGCGCTTCACGACCAGCCTCGGTGAGGGCAAGGACCGTCTTGGAGTAACGACCGACGCTGGCCTTCGTGACCTCGACGTAGCCGGCTGCGGTGAGCTGGGTGAGTGCTTTCGAGAGGGTGGACTGGCTGAGCCCGCAGTACTCCTGGACGGCGGAGAAATCGCCTTGCTGACATCCCGACAAGTAGGCGCATATCGCCAACCGGGTTGGGTTGAAGACCGGGTCGAAGCCGCTCATGCCACGCGCCTCGTACGGCCCGCGCGCAGGACGAAGAAGTAGGCCACTGCGGCCGCGAGTCCCAGGATCGGGTACACCACCTGGTTCGCCGGCGTTGCCGCGACGGCTCCCAACATCAGCACCACCACCATCACGAGGAAGGTCGTGAGCTGGGTCCGGCCCGCACCGTCAAGTCCCCGAAGGCCGCGCCGCACTCGAAACCTCCTCCAGAGCACCGCGGCTGCGGCGCACAGGGCGACCCCGACGACGAGGGCAAGAAGGTGTCCGAGCGCCGAACCCGGGGCTTGCCCCATCGCCGCTATTCCGAGACCGACAGTGACGGCGCAGGCCGCGCTCTCTCCGGCGGTCAGTCGTGGCCACACCGCGTGCTGGTGAGCACGGCGAGCGGCGGCGAGTTGTGCCTGCGCCTCGACGGCATCCGGACGGCGATCAGATTGATTCTGTGACATGCTTCAACCGTAGATGCCACATGAAAAGCGTGCAAGTAGATGCACAAGGTGATGCCGACGGTCGGCGACCACATGACGCCGCCCGGCGGCAGGTGCAGTGGCGGAATGCATGGTCTCGCCCCTCCATCAGGGGTTCGACGTGCCCAGACGTCGACGCATGCGCCTCAGCCGGCGATACGCACGGACGCGGCGCCACGCTCGACGCAGGCGACCTCGGAAGAACCACGCGAGGGCGAGACCGAGCACGGCCACCGGAAGGAGTTCAGGCGCCAGAGCGAACGAGCCGAAGAGGATCTCGAATGCTTCGAACCCGATCAGAGACCCGGCGGCGAACCATACCCAGCCTCCGAACATCAGGACGCGCACTGCGACGCGTCGCGAGATGCGGCCGATTCGTCGCCCCTGCAGCGCAATCAGGCGGAAGGCGCGTGGCCGAGATCGCGGTGGTGCGTTGAAGGACAGGAAAGCCCGGGAACCAGATGCCATAGCAGTCGCCTCCTTCTGACGGCCGGTAGGAATGGTCCTGTCATCACCGAGAGGGCCCGGTGCGAGCCGCGGTCGGTCAGTCCGGCGAGCTGCCGGCCGCGAGCAAGATCACCAGCAACGGCACCACCCGGGAAGCCGGCACCTCGAACACACCCCTCCTTGGCGTCGACAACCATCCGGTCATCGTGAGCTCCTTCAGATGGTGATAGACCTGACCACTCGTGCCGGCGTCGAGTTCATCGATCAGTCCGGCTGCGGTGTTCACGCCGTGCAGGACGGCGTGCATGATCCGCAGCCGCATGGAATGCGCGAGGGCAGCCATCACGCGCGCGCGATCACCCCAGTCCTCCCCGAACATCTCGGCCGCGGGCCTTCCGTATTGCCAGCGCACCACGTCGCCGGTCGGCGTCTGCACGCTACCCAGGTAGAGGATCGCGCCATCCGGGGCGCGCGACTCCAGGCCGTTCAGAGCCCACAGCGGATCGTCCTCACTGCCGATACGCTCCGATGTCGCTCGGCCACTCGCAGGAGCGACGCTCAACCGCGACACGGCTTCCTCCAGGGCTGAAAGCCGGCTGTTCACGTCATCGCTGCTCATCCTCAAACACTACGTTAAAACGTAATAATCTAGCAAATCGGGACACCGTGGGCCGCCACGGGGAGGCGACGGTGTTCAGATCCGCACTCGAGAAAGTCGGCCAGCCTGCCGCCATGCCTGGACCCTACCGTTTCGAGTACCTGCTGCGCGGTTCGGATGTGCTCATCACCCACCAGCCGTCACTCTCCGAAAGGGCAAGGCCGCCGACTTCCTCGAGGAGGTGGAGCGCGCTGATCCTCAAGAGCTGATGGCCCGCTTGACAGGCAACGACAAGCGCGACAACGAACGCCAAGCGCGTCACCACCCACGCAACCAAGCGCGTTGACCCAGCGCCAGCGTCCGAAAACCAGCCCGTTGCTCCTTGGACCGAACTCATCGCTGGCAACATCTCCCACAGGAGTTTCGCGTCGACGTGGTTCGTGTCGCCAGGAATCGTGAATGCAGCATTCGGGCTGCTCATCATCGAGTTCGTTCGCGCCGTCACGGCATCGAACACGCCCCCTTCACCCGTCCGATGGACGAACGTCTTGAGGACACTCGACCGTTCCCCGACCTCACCACGCGGCCGCCGAGATCCGAGGTGCACGATAGACGTATCGGATGAGGGGGTCTTTTCTGCAACGCGGAGCGGTGAACATCGGATACGCCCGCGTCTCGACAGCCGACCGAGACCTCCGCCGGCCGGCTCGGCCGCCGCCACCCCTACCGCGTGACGAAGCCTTCCTTCACCATCCAGTCCGCGGCGACGTCGGCCGGCTCCCGGCCCTGCACGTCGACCTGCAGGTTCAGCTCCTGCAGCTCGGAGTCGGTCAACTTCGGGGAGATCTTGTCGAAGACCTGCGCCAGTTGCGGATACTTCGCCAGGGTCTTCGTGTTGTAGACCGGGGAGACGTTGTAGGCGGGGAAGTACCGCTTGTCGTCCTTGAGCACCGTCAGGTTCAGCGCCTTGATCCGCCCGTCGGTGGTGAACACCTCGCCGAAGTTGCAGTCGCCGTTGGCCGTCGCCGTGTACACCGCGCCCGTGTCGTAGATGCCGATCTGCCCGTTCGGGACGGCCGAGCCGCGGGGCAGCCCGTACGTCTTGAGCATGGGGTTCATGCCGTCGGGCCGGGAGTTGAACTCCGCCTCGATGCAGAAGGTGCGCTCGGACTTCGGGATCTTCGCGAGGTCCGACAGCTTCGTCACGCCCAGTTCCTTCGCCTTCGCACTGCGGATCGCGAAGGCGTACGTGTTGTTCATCGGCGCCGGCGGGCCCCACGTGAGCCCGTTGGCGGCGTCGGCGTCCTTGACGGCCTGCCACTGCTTCCGCTGGTCCGGGATCGGCTTGTCCTTACCGAGGTAGGTCAGCCACGCAGTGCCGGTGTACTCGTACGTGAAGTCGGCCTCGCCCTTGAGCATGAGCTGCCGCACCGGCTGGCTCCCGGGGACGTTGGTGAGGTCGACGACGTCGAACCCGGCGGCGCGGCCGGCGATCGCGGCGATCTTGCCGAGGATGAGCTGTTCGGTGAAGTTCTTGCTCGTCACGGTCAGCTTCGCGTCCTGCGGCAGGCCCGCGATCGGGGCGATCGAGCCGGGCTTGACGTCCGGCACGAAGGCGGTGGCCGGGGCCAGTCCGCAGCCGGCGAGGGCGAGGACGAGGGTGGCGGCGGTCGCGGCGACGGCCGCGCGGATCGGTCGGATGCGCATCGTCACAGTCCCTTCGGGGTGGCCACGAACTCGACGAGGCGGCCGAGCCAGTCGATGAACAGGGCGAGCAGGGCGACCAGGAGGGACCCGGCCACGAGCACGGTGGTCAGGCTCAGGTTGACGCCGGTGGTGATGAGGATGCCCAGGCCCCCGCCGTTGATGAAGGTGGCCAGGGTCGCGGTGCCGACGAGCAGCACGAGGGCCGTCCGGATGCCGCTGAGCATGATGGGCACCGCGAGCGGCAGCTCGACGCGGAACAGCACCGCGGCGGCGCTCATGCCCATGCCGCGGCCGGCCTCGATGACGCGCTGGTCCACCTGCTGCAGCCCCACCACCGTGTTGCGCAGCACGGGCAGCACGGCGTAGACGACCAGGGCGACGATCGCGGCCCCGAACCCGAAGCCGAACCAGAACGCCAGCAGCACGATCAGCCCGATGGCCGGGGCGGCCTGCCCGACGTTGGCGACGGCCGCGACCGGCCCCGCGAGGAACCGGGTGCGACGCCGGGTGAGCAGCACGCCGAGCGGCAGGGCGATGACGAGCACGATGACGGCGGCCGTGAAGGTCAGGCGCAGGTGCGCAAGGGTGTAGCCCCACAGAGCCGACGGCGCCAGCGTCGTCGCCTCGACCGGGGTCAGCGGCGCGTTGGCCAGCCAGATCGCGACCGCCGCGAAGGCGACCACGATGACGCCGAGCTGCACGGCCAGGGCCACGGGGAAGCCGCGGCGCAGCCGGCTCCGGCCGGCGGTGCCTCCCGGACCGGCCTGCGTCGTCCCGGGGTCCGTCACCGGTCCGTCGGTGTCGGCAAGGGCGTCGGCGCTCACGACGGATCCCCGGCGGTGACGGCGTGGGCGCCGCCATGCCCGTCAGCGGCCGGCAGCACCCCGGTGTTGGTGCCGACGGGAGCCGTGTAGTCGCCGGAGCGGGTGGACGCCCGAGCCGCCGCGATGGCCTCCATGACGGAATCGACGTCGATGACGCCGACGAAGGCGTCGCGCCGCCCCGTGACCAGCGCCGCCCCGGCACTGGAGACCAGCATCGTGTCGAGGGCGTCGTTGAGGGTGGACCGGCTGCTGACCACGGGCAGCTGCGGGTCCAGCTCGCCGGTCAGCGTGCCGGCACGCCGCACCTGCTTGCGGGAGAGCCACTGACGCGGCCGGCCCCGGTCGTCGAGGACCACCACGTGGTGCCGGCCGGACGCCTCCATCCGCTCCAGCACCGCGTCGGCGTGCTCGCCCGGCCGCGCCTGTTCGGCCTCGGCGAGCGGCACGTCGGCCACCCGGGTCAGGGTCAGCTGCTTGAGCCCGGCACCGGAGCCGATGAAGTTCTCGACGAACGCGTTGGCGGGCTCGGCGAGGATCCGCTCGGGAGTGTCGTACTGCACGAGGTGCGCGCCCTCGGTGAAGATCGCGATCCAGTCGCCGAGCTTGACCGCCTCGTCGAAGTCGTGGGTCACGCAGACGATGGTCTTCTGCACCTCGGCCTGGATATTGATCAGCTCGTCCTGGAGCCGCTGCCGGGTGATGGGGTCGACCGCGCCGAACGGCTCGTCCATCAGCAGGACGGGCGGGTCCGCGGCGAGCGCGCGGGCGACGCCGACGCGCTGCTGCTGGCCGCCGGAGAGCTCCTTCGGGTACCGGTCCCGGTAGACCTCCGGGTCGAGGGAGACGAGTTCGAGCAGCTCGTCCACGCGCGCGGCGATACGGGCCTTGTCCCAGCCGAGCATCTTCGGCACGACGGCGATGTTCGCCGCGACCGTCTGGTGCGGGAAGAGGCCGCCGGCCTGGATCACGTAGCCCATGCGACGGCGCAGCTTGTCACCGTTCATGCGGGTGACGTCGTCGCCGCCGAGCACGATCGACCCCTCGGTGGGCTCGATCAGCCGGTTGATCATCTTCAGCGTGGTCGTCTTGCCGCACCCGGACGGGCCGACCAGCATGACGACCTGGCCGGCCGGGATCTGCATCGTGAGGCCGTCGACGGCGGGCTTGTCCTGCCCGGGGTAGCGCTTGGTGACGTTCTGCAGCAGGATCTCGGCGCCGGAGACGGTGCGAGCGGGCTCACCGGTGGCGGTGGTGGATTCAGACACGGAGACCCCTTGAGGTGGTGAGGCGGCCGAGGCCGGCGAGGAGCAGGTCGAGGATCAGGGCGAGGACGATGACGCCGACGACGCCGACGACCACGGAGTTCAGGGAGTTCGCCCCGCCGAGGCGGGAGAGCCCGGAGAAGATGAAGCCGCCGAGGCCCGGCCCCAGCGAGTACGCGGCGACGGCGGCGATGCCCATCACCATCTGCGCCGAGACGCGGATGCCGGCGAGGATCACGGGCCACGCCATCGGTAGTTCGACGCGCAGGAGGGTGCGCACCCGGCTCATGCCGATGCCGCGGGCGGACTCGACGAGGCTGCCGTCGATGCCGGCGAGGCCGACGACGGCGTTGCGCAGGATCGGCAGGGCGGCGAAGAAGCTGACGACCACGACGGCCGGGGCGACGCCGAACCCGAGCGGCGCGATGAGCAGGCCGATGAGGGCGAAGGACGGGATCGTCAGGCCGACGGCGGAGACCGCGTTCGCGGCGGCCGTCAGGGCCCGGCTGCGGTAGCACAGCGCCGCGAGGACGACCGCGATCAGGGTGGCCAGGACGAGGCACTGGACGACCAGGGAGAAGTGCTGCCAGGCGGCGAAGAGGATCTGGGGCAGCCGCTCGTTCACGTACGCGATCACATCGACGACCTGCCTCGTTCTCGGTCCGACCGGCCGGGCGCGGACGGGGAGACGTGACCGGCATCCGCGCACGATCGGCGACCCACGAGTGCAGGCCGTCCTTCACGCTAACAACACCCACCGGGGTCATTTCCAGCTGAGAGGGCGTTGAGGACGAGACCGAGACCGACTTGTTACCGTCAGGTAGTCGTCGTCGGAGGCCCGATCGGCCGCTGTCCGAGCGCCGCAAGCGCCTCGGTCACGGCGTCCTCCGGGGCCATGCGCCGGCCGTGCGCGCGGGCGATCTCGAAAGCGGCGCCCTGCTCGCCGGCCGCCAGCGGGGCGGTGAAGGAGAGGTGCGGCATGACGGTGGAGGTGCCGGACAAGCCGGTGCGGTCCCGCAGCTGTTCCGCGGCGCCCTGCAGCCGGCCCGCGGTCTCCACGTCGCCGCGGGCGGCGGCGACGCCGACGGCCCCCTCGAGGCCGTAGGCGATGCCCTGCTGGTGGTTGAGGCGCACCGAGAGGCCGAGCGCCTCGCCGAACGCGGCCTGCCCGGCAGCGGCGTCGCCTCGGACGAGGTCCGTCCAGCCGCGGTGGTGCAGCGCGATGGCGGTGCCCAGGGAGTCGCCGACGGCGCGGGCGAGCCGCACGCTCGCGTCGAAGCGGGCGGCGGCCTCCTCGATCTGCCCGGTCGCGAAGTGGACCCGGCCGAGCACGACGAGCGCCATCGCCTCGCCCCACCGGTCCCCGGCCTGCCGGAAGAGGCCGAGGCTGGTCTCGAGGGTCTCCGTGAGCAGGGCGGCGGGCGCCGTCGGCGCGTCGGTGCCGAGAACAGCACCGCCGGGAACAGCGGCGCCGGGAGCAGCAGGCGCCACTCCGGACGACGAAGCGGACGAGGGCGCCGTGGGCACCGTCGCGAAGACCGAGCCCGCAGGGGCTCCCCGCGCGGAATCGCCGGGCGTGACGGGTCCGGCGTCGTCGGGCCCGGTCATCCGCGCCATCGCGAGGGAGACCATCGCCATCGCCGTGCCGGTACGGTCCCCCGTGGTGCGGAACAGGGCGACGCACTCCTCGAGGCCCGGCACCAGGGCGGGCAGCCGGTCCTCCCAGAACGAGATGGCCCACGCGAAGTACAGGGCGACCGCGCGCGCGTGGTCGGAGAACGGGCCCGGCTGGACGAGCAGGGAGGCCATCCAGTCCCGCACCTGGCCGAGGTTGCCGACGATCCACCAGTAGACGTAGAGGTCCCACGCGTACTCGGCGGCCGCGTCGGCGTCGGTGCCGTGCAGGAAGCGCATGGCCTGCCGCAGTTCGGTGCGCTCCTGCAGCAGCCGCGAGAGCCAGGCCGGCTGGTTCGGCCCCTGCAGCTGGTGGCCGGCCGCGGCCGCGACGGCGCGGTAGTGCGCGGCGTGCGCCTCGCGGGCCCGCCGCTGAGCGTCGCGAGCGCCGAGCTGCTCCCACGCGTGCTCCCGGACGGTGGCGAGCAGGGAGAAGTAGGGCCGGCCCTCGTGGTCGTGCTCCCGCACCAGGCTGCTGTCGACGAGCACGTCGAGCAGGCCGAGGACGTCCTCGGTGCCGTCCACGGCCTCGGCGACCGCCTCGGCGGCCTCGAAGGAGAACCGGCCCGCGAAGACGCCGAGCACCTCGAGCAGCCGCCGCTCGGAGGGGGCGAGCAGGTCGGTGCTCCACTCGATCGTCGACCGCAGGGTGCGCTGCCGCTCCGGCAGGTCCCGGCCTCCGCCGCTGAGGAGGGACAGCTGACGGTCCAGGCGGTCCAGCAGCGCCTCGGGCGGCAGGACGCGGACGCGGGCCGCGGCCAGCTCGATGGCCAGCGGCACGCCGTCGAGCACGGTGCAGATCCGGCCGACCGCCTTCCGGTTCTCCTCGGTCAGCTCGAAGTCCGGCTGCACGGCCCGGCACCGCTCGACGAACAGGGCGACGGCGGGCGAGGCCGCCACCGCGTCGAGCGACGCGTCCGCCGCCGGTACGGGGAGCGGACCGATCGGCACGACCTGTTCGCCGGTGACGCGCAGCCGGGCCCGGCTGGTGACGATGACGTGCACGTCCGGGGCGTTGGAGAGCAGCCGGCCGAGCTCGCCGGCGTTGTCGGCCAGCTGCTCGGCGTTGTCCAGGAGCAGCAGGGGCGGGGCGGTGCGCAGCGCGGTGACGAGCTTGTCCCCCAGGGGCACGTCGCCCGTGTTGCGGATGCCGATGGCCAGAGCGATGACGGCGATCGCCGCGTCGATGGTGCGGACCGGTGCGAGGTCGACGAAGGCGATGCCACCGGGCTGATGGCCGGCGGCGCGCCTGGCGGCCTCGACGGCCAGGCGGGACTTGCCGATCCCGCCGGGCCCGAGCACCGTGATGAGCCGCGCGCCGTCGGCCATCATGCCCGCGATCCGGGCGAGCTCGTCCGTCCGGTCGATGAACCGGGTGAGCGAGACCGGCAGCGGCTGCAGCGGCGTGACGGCCTCCGCCGGTACGGGCGGCGCCACCACGGCCTCCGGAGTGGCCCGGCTGAGGTCGAACCGCTCCGCCAGCAGGGTGGCCAGGTCCCCGGTGACCGCCTCGGCCAGCTGCTCGGGCGTGGAGAACGTGGAGTAGGAGGCGGTGTCGTCCTGGCGGATCCGGCCGATCAGCTCGGTCAGCCGGGGCTCACGCGCGCCGCCGCTCTCCTTGAGGTAGATGAGTTTGGGCATGGCCGCGGGCGCGAGCTGGTACTCGTCCTCGAGGCCCGAGACGGTCTCGCCGGGAGCCACCCAGCCGTACCGGTCCCAGTACAGGCCCACGAAGACGTCGCTCTGCGCGAGGTAGGCCCGGTACAGCTCGCGGGGCGGGTGGGGACGGGACCCGAGTTCGAACATGACGGGGGCGAGGTGGAGGCGCTCGATGGCGGCCCGGGCAGCCTTCCGCTCGGGTGCGAGCTCCTGCAGGGTCGAGCTGACGAAGATGCGCAGGCGTTGATCGGGGGTACGGATGCGGTCCGCACGATCGGTCATGCCGACAGTGTGATGTCGGTCACGGGTCCATGTCCACCGTGAGGGACCGCACACTCTCACTTCATTGCACTCTCTGTAAAAGAGTGCAACTATCGATTCTCGTGACCAGCCGTGACGATCGCATGCGCCAGACTCGGACGGACCTCATCGTCCGGGCCCGCGATCTCGCTCTCGACCGCGGGTTGCACGGATTCACCATCGAGGCGCTGTGCGAGGACGTCGGCATCTCGCGCCGCACGTTCTTCAACTACTTCGCCTCCAAGGACGACGCCGTCATCGGCACGTCCGCGAAGGACCCACTCGAGGCGCTCGGCGAGCAGTTCGTCGCCCGCGGTCGTGCCGGCGGAGACCTGCTCGACGACCTGCGGGAGCTGGTCCTGCGCACCTTCGACGACGCCGACACCGCCCACCCGGCCCAGCTGATGGAGCTGCTGCGGCGAGAGCCGGAGCTGGCCGAACGCGCGTTCAGCACCATGGAACGACGGCGGAACGAGTTGACGGAGCTGATCCGGCGACACACCGGCAGCGGGCCGGACGACGCGTTCCCGGCCCTGGCGGCCTCCGTCGTCGGGCACCTCGCCGCCCACACCATGCACCGCTTCCTCGAACTCCACCCCCCGGGCGCACCGCGGGACCAGTCCGTGGCCGCCGCATTCGCCCGCCTGCTCGACGAGCACCTCGAGCAGGCCTCCCGGCTCTTCACCCGCGCTCGCCCCGCGGACCCGTCCACTCCTCGCCCCGCCGAGACCTCCACGAAGGACCCCTCATGACCCTCACCACGGATCGACCCCGCGCCGGCCGGCCCGGCCGCGACGGCGCACCACTCGTCCTCACCCACCGGCGGATCTGGATCATCTTCGGCGCCCTGATCGCCGGCATGCTGCTGTCCAGCCTCGACCAGACCATCGTCTCGACGGCGATGCCGACCATCGTCGGCCAGCTCGGCGGCGTGGAGCACCAGGCGTGGATCACCACCGCGTACCTGTTGGCCACCACGATCGTGATGCCGGTCTACGGCAAGTTCGGCGACGTGCTGGGTCGTCGCAACCTGTTCCTCGTGGCGATCGGCCTGTTCACCCTGGCGTCCGTCGGCGCCGCGTTCGCCGACGGCTTCTGGGTCTTCGTCGTCTTCCGGGCTGTCCAGGGCCTCGGCGGCGGCGGCCTGATGATCCTCTCGCAGGCGATCATCGCCGACATCGTGCCCGCCTCCGAGCGCGGCAAGTACATGGGACCGCTCGGCGCCATCTTCGGTCTCTCGGCCGTCGCCGGGCCGCTCCTGGGCGGCTTCTTCGTCGACCACCTGACCTGGCAGTGGGCGTTCTACATCAACATCCCGGTGGGCGTCATCGCGTTCGCCATCGCCTGGTTCGCCCTGACGCTGCCGAGCAAGAAGGCGACGAAGCGCATCGACTGGCTCGGCGTCGTCCTGCTCTCGGCCGCCACGACCTGCCTGATCTTCTTCACCGAGTTCGGCGGCAACAAGGACCACGGCTGGGACGCCCTCGAGACGTGGGCATGGTTCGCCGGGCTGGCCGTCGCCGTGGTCGGCTTCATCGCCGTCGAACGACGCGCGGAGGACCCGATCATCCCGCTCTCCCTGTTCCGCAACCGCGTGTTCGTCAACGCGACCGCCATCGGTCTCACCCTGGGCCTGGGCATGTTCGCGGCCATCGCCTTCGTGCCGACGTTCCTGCAGATGTCCTCGGGCACCTCGGCCGCGCAGTCGGGTCTGCTGATGCTGCCCATGATGGCCGGGCTGATGATCACCGCGATCGGCTCCGGCGTCCTGATCAGCCGCACCGGTCACTACAAGAGCTACCCGATCGCCGGGACGCTGATCACCGCCGCGGCGATGCTGGCGATGACGACGCTCGCCGCCGACACCCCGATCTGGCTGATCTGCGTCTACCTGTTCGTCTTCGGCGTCGGGCTCGGCTGCATCATGCAGGTGATCGTCCTGGTCGTGCAGAATGCCGTGGATCCTGCGGACATCGGGACCGCCACGAGCACGAACAACTACTTCCGTGAGGTCGGCGCGTCCCTGGGCGTGGCCGTGTTCGGGGCGATCTTCACCAACAACCTGACGAGCAACCTCACCCACGTGTTCGCCGCGTCCGGCGCGACCACCGCCCAGGCCGGGCAGGCCACCTCCTCGCTCGACCCGCAGACGCTGAACGCCCTGCCGGAGGCCGTGCGGGACGGCATCGTCGGGGCGTACGCGGGCTCGCTCGCGCCCGTGTTCTGGTACCTCATCCCGTTCCTGCTGATCGCATTCGTCCTGGCGCTGCTCCTCAAGCAGATCCCGCTCTCGGATGTCGCCGGCATGGTGGCGCGCGGCGAGGCCATCGACGGGATCAACGCGCACACCGGCCCGATCGACGTGGTCGCCGGCCTGCCGCTGGTCGACGGCGCCGCCGACGTGGACGCCGCACCGAACGCCGAGGAGCCGGTCGCCTCCACCGGGCCGCGGCACCGGGGCGACACGACGGACTGATCCGGGCGCCGTCCCGTACAGCCGGCGTCGGCCGGTCCCCCGCGCCCCACGGCGATCTCGTGGCCGTCCCGACCGCCCACGGGCGGGCATGGGAGAATCGGGAGGGTGTCGTCCCAGGATTCCTCCCGCCATCACCGCACGGGTACCTCGCGCGCCCACGCGCAGCGCCCGGCATCGCCCTCGGCCGGCCCACTGCGCGGCGTCGCCGGCGCCGAGGGGACCCGCCCCGCCGCCGATGCACCGCCCGCCGGTCCTGCGGGCGTCGACCGCGGCATCCCCCTGACCGCCACCACCCCGGCCGAGCGAGCCCGCACCGTGCGCGAGGACCGGGAGGAGGCCGACCGGCGGCAGGTGCGACCCGCCGCCGAGGGCTGGGAGCAGCAGACGACGGCGGAGGGCCGGCCGCTCCTGCAGTTCCGTTCCCCGCGGGTCTCGCAGCCGCCGATGCATCTGGCGGACCTCACCCTGGCCGAGCGGCAGGAGAAGCTCCTCGAGCTCGGCCAGCCGGCGTTCCGCGCCAAGCAGCTCTCGACCCACTACTTCACGCACTACACGACCGACCCGGAGCGGATGAGCGATCTGCCGGCGTCCCTGCGCACCCAGCTGACCGAGACGCTGATGCCGCCGCTGTTGACCGAGGTCAAGCGCCTGACCACCGACGACGGGCGCACTATCAAGTTCCTGTGGCGCCTCTTCGACGGCTCCCTCGTCGAGTCGGTACTGATGCGCTATCCCGGCCGGATCACCCTGTGCGTGAGCTCCCAGTGCGGGTGCGGCATGAACTGCCCGTTCTGTGCCACCGGTCAGGCCGGCCTGACCCGCAACATGTCCGCCGCCGAGATCCTCGACCAGGTGGTCCAGGCCAACCGGGTCATCGCCGAGGGCGGCTTGGGCGGTCAGCGCCACCCGGACGAGCGGGTGCACAACATCGTGTTCATGGGCATGGGTGAGCCGCTGGCCAACTACAAGCGGCTGATGACGGCGGTGCGCCGGATGGTCGCCCCGGCCCCGGAGGGCCTGGGCATGAGCGCCCGCGGCATCACCGTCTCCACCGTGGGCCTGGTCCCGGCGATCGACAAGCTCGCCGCCGAGGACCTGCCGGTGACGTTCGCGCTGTCCCTGCACGCGCCCGACGACGAGCTGCGCGACGACCTGATCCCGGTCAACTCCCGCTGGAAGGTCGACGAGGCGATCGACGCCGCACACCGGTACTACGTGAAGACCGGCCGCCGGGTGTCCATCGAGTACGCGCTGATCAAGGACATGAACGACCACGCGTGGCGCGCCGACCTGCTCGCGAAGAAGCTCAACGCCCGCGGCCGGGGCTGGGTGCACGTCAACCCGATCCCGCTCAACCCGACCCCGGGGTCGATCTGGACGTCGTCCGACCCGGACGTCACCGCCACGTTCGTCGACCGGCTCGAGGCGGCCGGGATCCCCACGACGCTGCGGGACACCCGTGGCAAGGAGATCGACGGCGCCTGCGGACAACTCGCTGCCAGCGAATGACCAGCGAGCGAGTGAACAGCGAGCGAATGACGGCGCAGCAGGGGCCGCCCGCCCGCGTGAGTCCGCGCGCCTCCGTCGCCGGACGCATCGCCGCCCTCCGTGGACCGGTCACCACCTCCCCGCTCGCCATCGCGCTCCACCTGGCTGCCGCCGTCGCGTTGCTGACATGGTGGTTCACCGCCGTGCGGCCGCCGGAAGGGCTGGACTACGGTGTCTATCGCGCCGGTGCCGCCACCCTCTACCACCTGCTCGGGATGGGGGGCGATCTCTACTGGCCCGCGGAGGGCCTGCACGGGCCCCGCGGCATGCCGTTCACCTACCCGCCGTTCGCCGCGATGGTGCTGGGGCCGACCGCCGTGCTGTCCTTCCGGGACGGCCTGTACCTCATGATGGCGGTCACGGTCGCCACCGCCATCACGGTCGCCGTCGTCATCCTGCGTTGGCGGGACCGCGAGAACGCCGGCCCCGCACCCCGCTCCCTGTCCCGCGCGGCGGTCCCCGTGATCTGGCTGACGGTGGTCATCCTCGTCTCCGGGCCGTGGCGCGACACCGTCTTCTTCGGGCAGATCAACGCCGCTCTGCTGTTCCTCTGTCTCGTCGACCTGCTCGGCGTCACCGGCCGCGCCCGCGGGGTGCTGATCGGCGTGGCCGCCGGCATCAAACTCACCCCGCTCGCCTTCGGCCTCTGGTTCCTGGCGCGCCGGGACCTGCGCGGCCTGGCCTGGCTGGCCGGAGGCTTCGCGGGCACCGTCGCCCTCGCCTTCCTCGCCTACCCGGGTCCGAGCCTGCAGTTCTGGTCCGAGACGATCCGCGAGACGGGGCGGATCGGCGGATTCGAGTACGCGGACAACGTCGCCGTGCGGGGCGCCCTCGAACAGCTCGGGCTGACCACCACCGTCGCCGGGGTCCTCTGGGTGCCGCTCGTGCTGGCCGTCGTCGTCGCCGGATGGCTCGTGATCCGCGCCGGCGACCGGCTCGACGCCCCGTGGCTGGGGATCGCCGGGGCCGCCCTGACGATGCTGCTCGTCTCGCCCATCTCGTGGTCGCACCACTGGGTGTGGTGGCCGCTGATCGTGGCGGCCGGCGTCCTGCTGCACCGGCGGATCCGTGCGGTGGGCGCCGCCGACGGGGCCACGCGGGTGTCCGCCTGGGAGTGGGCGCACGGCGCCACGCTCGCGGTGTTCACCGTCTTCTTCCTCATCTCGCCCAAGGTGCTCGCGCTGTGGACCGGCTCGGACGTCGACGTCAGCACCAGCCGCATCTCGGCGGTCCTGGCCTCCCTCGGCGGGGTCAGCGGCGTCGTGCTACTGGTCTGCTGGGTGCTCGGCGTGCGCCGGCTCGCCGCCCAGGACCGGCGCGATCTCTCGGTGGCCTTACCATCAGCATGCTGACTGTGTAGCGTGGGGAGGGACACCCGGGGACCGCACGGCGCCCGGGCGACCCCCCGAGAGGACAGAACCATGAAGGCAGTGGTGTGGCACGGCGAAGGTGACATCCGACTGGACACGGTGGACGACCCCACGATCACCACACCGACCGACGCGATCGTGCAGATCACCCGGAGCGCCATCTGTGGCACCGACCTGCACTTCATCCGCGGAACGATGAGCGGGATGCAGGAAGGCACGATCCTCGGCCACGAGGCCGTCGGCGTGATCACCGAGGTCGGGTCCGCGGTCCGCCGCTTCGCCCCGGGCGACCGGGTGTTGATCAACTCGACGATCTCCTGCGGCGCCTGCCGCAACTGCCGGCGCGGCCTGACCGCCCAGTGCGACGTCGCCAACCCCAACGGCCCGCTCGCGGGCACGTCCTTCTTCGGCGGCCCCCAGGCCACCGGCCCGGTCAACGGGCTGCAGGCCGAGTACGTGCGCGTGCCGTACGCGGTCAACACCCTCATCCCGCTGCCGGAGAACGTCTCGGACGACCAGGCGATCCTGCTCTCGGACATCTTCCCGACGGCATGGTTCGGGGCCGAGCTCGCCGGCGTCAACCGCGGTGACACGGTCGCCGTCTTCGGCGCCGGCGTCGTCGGCCAGTTCGCCATCGCCTCCGCGTTCCGCCAGGGCGCCGGCCGCGTGATCGCCGTCGACGGCCAGCCGTCCCGGCTCGCCACCGCGCTCGGGCAGAACGCCGAGGTCATCGACTTCAACGCCGAGGATCCGATGCAGGCGATCCTCGACACCACCCAGGGCATCGGCGTGGACGCCGTCATCGACGCGGTCGGTGTCGACGCCCAGCGGCCCTGGGCCGGTCCGGCGAAGAAGGCCGGCGACGAGCAGGCCGATCAGTTCGACGCCGAACGCGAGCAGGTCGCGCCCGAGACGAACGTGCAGGGCGAGAACTGGGTGCCCGGTGACGCGCCGTCGCAGGCCCTGCAGTGGAGCGTCGGATCGGTGGCCAAGGGCGGCCGGCTCGGCATCATCGGCGTCTACCCGCCGAGCATGACGTCCTTCCCGATCGGGCAGGCGATGAACAAGAACCTCATCATCAAGATGGGCAACTGCAACCACCACACGGTGACGCCGCCGCTGCTCGACATCGTCGCGTCCGGCCTCTTCGACCCGACGAAGCTCATCACCCAGCACGAGCCGCTCACGAGCGCCGTCGAGGCCTACGAGTCCTTCGACCGGCGGGAGGAAGGATGGCTGAAGACGGAGCTGACGGTAGGCTGAGCGGTTCCGCCCGCCGCACCCGCGGCGTGAGCGGCACGCCATCGTCGAGGAGGACCATGCGCCTGGATCCCAGCGAGCCGGCCACGGGGCCGATGCCCACCTACGAGGACCGGGGTGACGTCGGATACCGGAAGTCCCTCGGGAACCTGCAGATCCAGATGATCGCGATCGGCGGGGCGATCGGCGTCGGACTGTTCCTCGGCGTCGGCCAGCGCCTCGCCGCCGCGGGACCCGCCCTCGTCCTGGCCTACCTGGTGGTCAGCGTCGTCGTCTACTTGATGATGCGCGCCCTCGGGGAGATGGTGATCTACCGGCCGACCACGGGGGCGTGGGTCTCCTACGCCCGCGAGTTCGTCTCCGACCGGCTCGCGTTCATGACCGGGTGGATCCACGTGACCCTCGCGGCCGTGGCCGGCGTCGCCGAGATCGCCGCCCTGGCGGTGTACGTGCAGTACTGGTGGCCGGATCTGCCCGGCTGGATCCCTTCGCTGGTGGCGGCCCTGACCATCGTCGGCTGCAATCTGCTGTCGGTGAAGTGGTTCGGAGCCATCGAGCTCGGGGCCTCGTCGGTCAAGGTCCTTGCCATCCTGCTGTTCCTGGCGGCGGGCGTGGTGCTCGTCGTCGCTGGTGACGTGTTCCACGCACCCACCACCGCCTCGATCTCCCACCTGTGGGCCGACGGCGGCTTCGCGCCCAGCGGACTGCTGCCGCTGCTCGTCGTCCTCGGCGGCGTGGTGTTCTCCTTCTCCGCGATCGAGACGGTCGGCGTGTCCGCGGGGGAGGCCGCCGACCCGGCCCGCTCCATGCCGCGGGCGATCAACTCGGTGGTGCTGCGGATCGGCCTGTTCTATCTCGGGTCCATCCTCGTGCTCTCCCTGCTGCTGCCCGCCGACCGGTACTCGGGCGACGAGTCGCCGTTCGTCACCGCGCTGGCGTCGCTGAACATCCCCGGCATCGCCGGCATCATGAACTTCGTCGTGCTCACCGCGGCGATATCGGGCGTGAACGCCACCCTCTACTCGAGCGTGCGCGTGCTGCGGAACATGGCCGCCCACGGCCAGGCCCCGCGGGCCACGGTGTGGGTCTCATCGCGGGGGGTGCCCGCCGGGGCGATCCTGTCCGTGCTCGGCGTCTACCTGCTCGGCATCGTGCTGATCTACGCGCTCGGCGCCTCGGCGGCGTTCGAGGTGATCCTCAGCGCCTGCGCGGTGTTCATCCTCTTCGGCTGGATCTCGATCCTCGTCTCCCACCTGGGATACCGACGCGCGGTCGCCCGAGGGCGGGCCCACGCGGTCGACTTCCGGCTGCCGGGCGCGCCCGCGACCAACGTGATCGCCCTGGTGTTCCTCGGCGCGGTGGCGCTGTACATCATGGTCGACCAGTCCAACCCGCACTGGTACTACAGCCTGATCGCGGGCGTGGTCATCGTCGTCGGCACCAACGTCGGGTACGAGTTCTCGAAGCGGCACGTGCACCGCAACGGCCTGCCCGACGTCGGGGCGACCGCCCGCTCGCGCGACGCCGAGCCCGAGTCGGTCCGGCGCGGCTGAGCGGGGCCCGGGCGCCGCTCGCCCGGGCCGCCGTCAGCGGTTCGCGATCAGCTTCTCGCTGCGGTTCCACAGCTGGCGGGCGAGCACGACGTCGTTCGCCTGCGGGTTGACCCGCGCCGGCTTGCGCTTCGCGTAGTACTCGCCGGACGTCCACGCACCACCGGGCTCGGTGGCCAGCCAGACGCCGGTGTCGGCGCCCTGGGCGGCGCTGAGCAGGAACCGGTTGAACACCGGGCCGTAGACGAACCGGAACCAGCTGCCGGACTCGACCGAGAAGTTGGTCGCCACGCCCCCGGGGTGGAACGCCGTCGCGGTGATGCCGTCGGCGTGGTGGCGCCGGTGAAGCTCGCGGGTGAAGAGGATGTTGGCCAGCTTCGCCGACCCGTAGGCGCCCTGCGCCCGGTACGGGCCGCGCTCCTTGTCCAGATCGTCGACGTCGATGCGGCCCCACAGGTTGGCCGCGGACGACGTCGTGACCACCCGGGCGCGGCTCGCGGTCAGGACGGGCAGCAGCCGGTTGGTGAGCAGGAACGGGGACAGGTGGTCCACCTGGAAGGTCATCTCGTGACCGTCGCCGGTGGTCTGCCGCTGGCCGAAGACGGCGCCGGCGTTGTTGACGAGCACGTCGATGCGCGGGTACTCGTCGACCAGCCGGGTGGCCAGCTGCTCGACCTGCGCGAGGTCCGCGAAGTCGGCGAGCAGGAACGGTGCGTCGATCTCCTCCGCGACGGCCCGGGTCTTCTCCGGGGAGCGTCCGACGACGACCACCCGGTCTCCCGCCGCGGCGAGGCTGCGGGCCATGGCCGCGCCGATGCCGTCACTGGCTCCGGTGACGACGACCGTCCGCTGTCCGCCGTCCTGTCGGCCGTCTTGATCCTGTCCGTCGGTGTTCGCGGTGTCGTTCGTGGGTGAGTCGCTCATGGCCGCTCCCTCGTCGTAGGTCCCGGAGCCGTGCGGCCCGGATTCCGGCGCGCAGCCGGGGCGGCCGCGCTCGGGCTCAGCCTACGGGCCGCCTCCGACCGTTCTCTGACCGCGGCGGAGCTCCTCACACCGACGGCGCCCGTCACGCCCCGTGCAGCACCTTGCCCTTCGTCTCCCGGATGGTGAGCAGGGTGGCCGCGCTGATCAGCAGCAGGACGATCGTGTAGAGGCCGAACGCCGTCGTGCCGGCGCCCGGGAACCACGTCGCGAACCCGGCCTGCAGGTAGGCGGCCGTGCCGCCGAACGCGGCGACGGCGATCGAGTACGGGATGCCGACACCGATGGTGCGCACCGACGTCGGGAACAGCTCGGCGTAGACCGCGGGCACGATCGCGGCGGATGCGGAGATGACGATCAGCATCGCGGACATGCCGAGCCCGAGCTGCCACGCCGTGTCCCGGACCAGCCAGGTGGCCGGGAAGAACAGCACGGCCGAGCCGATGCCGCTGATGGCCAGCACCGGCTTGCGGCCGAACCGGTCCGAGAGCTTGCCCCAGAACGGCAGGGCGACGATGAAGACGAGGTTGGCCACGACGCCGGCCCACAGCGCGCCGGCCGGTTCGATCTTGAGCACGTTGATGGCGTAGGCCGGTGTCGAGACGCCCCACACGTAGTAGACGACCGTGACGCCGACCGTCAGCCCGATCACCTGCAGTGCCTGCCGCCAGTGGGCGGCGAGGTCCGCGAAGAGGCCGGTCCGGGCCGGGGTGACGGTCGTGCCGTCCTGCCCCACGACCGGCAGGGACGCCGTCTTCTCCGCCTCGAACACCTCGGACTCCTCCATCCGGGCCCGCATCACGAGGGCGACCAGGCCGAGCACGGCGCCGAGGATGAACGGGATGCGCCAGCCGAAGGCCGCCATCTGGGACGTGGGCAGCACGGTCGAGAGGACGGCGCCGAGCAGCGTGCCGAACAGGATCCCGACGGTGCCGGACACGTAGATCAGCGAGGCCCAGTACCCGCGCCGGGAGGCGGGGGCCATCTCCGAGAGGTACGTCTGGGCGCTCGGCAGCTCGCCGCCGTGGGCGAGGCCCTGGACGAGGCGGGCGATGAGCAGGATGAGGGATGCTGCCGAGCCGATGGACTCGTAGCTCGGGGTCAGGCCGATGGCCAGCGAGCCGAGCGACCCGAGGCCGACGCAGAGGGTCAGGGCCGTCCTGCGGCCCAGCCGGTCACCGATCCAGCCGAAGAGAAATCCGCCGAAGGGTCGGGCGACGAAGCCGACGGCGAAGATCGCCAGCGTGGCGAGGAACGCGCTCGAGGGGTCGGCCTTGCTGAACAGCTGGGTCGAGATGAAGGACGCGAAGGTCGCGTAGATCGCCCAGTCGTACCACTCGACGGCGTTGCCGGCACCGGTGCCGATCAGGGTCTGGACGAGGCCGACGCGCCTGGGCGTGGTCGTCGTGCTGGGCGTGGTGCCCGGGGCGGGCGGCGGAGCGGCGGGATCGACGTTGGCGGACATGGGTTCCTCCTGGGGTGAGGGTGCAGTGGGATGCGACGTGAGCAGGCGGGCGGCGCTGGTCACGCTGCACTGGTCAGGCGAGCGTGGCGAGCGTGGCGAGCCGGTCGATCGCGAGCCGGCTGTAGAGGGCGACGCCGTCGGCGAGCACGGCATCGTCGAACAGGGCGTACGGGGAGTGGTTGTACGCGGCAGTGGTGTGGTCCGCGCCCGCGGGTACCGCGGAGAGGAACAGGAACGCGCCGGGCACCTCGGCGAGCACGCGCGAGAAGTCCTCCGACCCGGCCTGCGGGTGCGCCATGTCCTGGTGCCGGTCCGGTCCGAACAGCTCGCCGACGACGGTGCGCGCGAACCGGGTCTCGGCCGCGTCCGTGACGGTGAGCGGGTACTCCTCGACGTACTCGACGGTCGCGGTCAGGCCGTGGCCGGCGGCGACCGCCTCGAGCAACTGCGGCACCGACTCCTTCAACCGCGCCTTCGCCGCCGCCGAGAACGAGCGGATGGTGGCCTCGAGCCGAGCCGACTCCGGGATGACGTTGCGACGGGTGCCCGCCTGCAGCACGCCGACGGTGACGACGACCGGGTCGAACACGTCGAACTGCCGGGTGACCATCGCCTGCAGCGCCATCACCATCTCGGCCGCGACGGTCACGGGGTCCTTGGCCGCGAACGGCGCCGAGCCGTGGCCGCCGGCGCCGTGCACGGTGACGAACAGGCCGTCGGAAGCGCTCATCGTCGAGCCGGGCCGGGACAACACGGTGCCGCCGTCGGCCATCGAGCTCATCACGTGCAGGCCGAAGGCGGCGTCGGCACGGCGACCCGCGGCGTCGAGCACCCCCTCCTGGAGCATCACGCCGGCGCCGTCGAACCCTTCCTCCCCCGGCTGGAACATGAGGACGACGTCGCCGGCGAGCTGGTCCCGGCGGCCGGCGAGCACCCGCGCGGCCCCGGTGAGCATGGCGGTGTGCAGGTCGTGCCCGCACGCGTGCATGGCCCCGTCCACCCGGGAGGCGAAGGACACGCCGGTCTTCTCCTGCACCGGGAGGGCGTCCATGTCGCCGCGCAGCAGGACGACGGGACGCGACCCGTCCGTCGCGCTGCCCGCTCCGCCGCCGCTTCCCCGCAGGACGGCGGTGACGGACGTCGTGCCGGTGCCGGTGGAGATCTCGTAGCCGAGCCCGTCGAACGCGTCGAGCACCTTCTCCTGGGTGCGAGGCAGGTCAAGCCCGATCTCGGGCTCCTGGTGCAGGCGGTGACGCAGGTCGGCGACGTCGCCGGCGACGGCCCGCGCGTCGTCGAGCAGGGCGACGGTCAGGTCGGCGGAGGAGGACGGCATGGTCACGGGGGATCCTTCGGTCGAACGTTGCGACGTTTCCCCCGAGCGTGGTGTGAGCGGGATCACCCGGTGTGAGATCGTGGAAATACTGCATCGATCATCGCCGGAACTGGAGGATGCTGCGTGGAATCGCCTCTGGAGGACCTCGAACTGGTCCACGCGCTGCAGATCGCACCACGGGCCACCTGGACGCAGCTCGGCGACGTGCTCGGCCGCCATCCGAGCACCCTCGCCGCACGCTGGGACCGGATGAGCGCGGAGGGCCGCGCCTGGATCACCGGGCACCTCGGTTCGGTGGGCAATCCGGGGTGCGTGACGTTCGTCAGCGTCGAGTGCCGACCCGGGCACCGCGCTGAGGTGATCGAACGGCTGTGCGCGGTGCCCGAGATCGCGACCGTCGAGGAGTCGGCCCGGTCCTGGGACGTGCGGCTGACGGTACTGACCCGCACGTGGCAGCGGTTCACGCGGGACGTGCTGCCGCTCGTGCGCGCCGACCCGGCGATCCTGCGGACGCAGGTCACCGTCGCCAGCCGGCTGTACGCGATGGGCAACAACTGGCGCCTCGACGTGCTCTCCCCCGCCCAGCAGCGCCGGGCTGCCGCCCTCACGCCGCTGCACGTCCGGCCGCCGGGGGCGACGCCGCCGCACCTGACGGAGCTGATGGCGATGCTCTCCCGTGACGGCCGGGTGAGCGCAGCGCAGGTGGCGGCGACGACCGGCACGCATCCGACGACGGCCGCCCGCCACATCCGCCAGGTGCTCGAGACCGGCCTCGTCGCCGTGCGGTGCGAACTGGCGCAGGAGTTCTCCGGCCACCCGGTCGCGTGTCAATGGTACGTGCGGGTCTCCCCCGCTCAGCTCGACGCCGCGCTCTCGTTCCTGCGCGCGCACCGGACGCTGCGCCTGTGCGCGTCGACGACCGGCGACACGAACCTGACGTTCTTCCTGTGGCTGCGCAGCCCCGCCGAGATCGCCGACGTCGAGGCCGGCCTGCAGGCCGCGGCGCCCACCGCGCAGGTGATCGAATCCGACGTCGGCGTCCGCACCCACAAGCGGATGGGCTGGTACCTGCGGGAGGACTCGACGGCCACCGGCCGCGTCGTCCCCGTTCCCGGTGGGGAGTGACGCGGGCCGCCGATCGCGCCTCGGTGCAGTTACGCGCCAGGCGTGAGCCAGCCGGTTTCGCCCGAAAGCCATGCTCAAAGAGCCCCGCATTCGGGCGACACCGGCCAACTCAGCGAGATCCGCAGGCGGAACTGACGGACTCACGAGAACCGGACGAGTGTCGAGGTCTCATCCCGCCTGAGACAGCCGATCCCGCCCGAAAGCCATGCTCAAAGAGCCCCGCATTCGAGCGAAACCCGCTGACTCACCGCGACAGATGGGCGAAACCCGCTGACTCACCGCGACAGATGGGCGAAACCCGCTGACTCACCGCGACAGATGGCGAAACGGCTCAGCCGCTGATGACCTGCGGGTTGCCCAGGGCCTTGAGGCCCTCGACGCCGAACTCCAGACCGTAGCCGGACTGCTTGGCGCCGCCGGACGGGACGAGCGGGTTGACCTCGCCGTGCTTGTTGATCCCCACGGTGCCGGCCTCGATGCGACCGGCCACCTCGCGGGCGGCGGCGGGGTCGGACGACCACACCGAGGCGCCGAGCCCGACGTCGAGCCCGTCGGTCATGGCCACGGCCGTCCGGCTCAGCGGGCGGGCGCGGCGTCCTTCGATCGACTGCCCAGCAGGTGCGGCCCGAGGTCGGCGATGCTCGCGGCGCCCATCAACTGCATCGTCACCTCGATCTCCCGGGCGAGCAGCTCGATCACCCGGTCCACGCCGTCGCGCCCGCCGGCCATCAGCCCGTACAGGTACGCCCGGCCGATCAGGGTGAAGTCCGCGCCGGCGCACAGGGCGGCCACGATGTCGGCGCCGGAGAGGATGCCGGAGTCGAGGATGATCTCGACGTCGTCCCCGGCCTCCTCGCGCACCGCGGGCAGCGCCTCGAGCGAGACGGGTGCCCGGTCCAGCTGCCGGCCGCCGTGGTTGGAGACGACGAGCCCGTCCGCCCCGGTGCCGAGCGCGCGCCGCGTGTCCTCGCGCGTGAGGATGCCCTTGACGAACAGCCGGCCCGGCCACACCGAGCGGATCCAGGCCAGGTCGTCGAGCGAGAGCGTGGGGTCGAACATCGAGTTGATCAACGACGGCAGGTCCTGGCTGGAGCCGGACAGCGACGCGAACGCGAGCGGCTCCGTCGTCAGGAAGTTGAACCACCAGGCCGGGCGGTAGGACGCGTCCGCGATCGTCGCCAGCGAGAGCCTCGGCGGGATGACCATGCCGTTGCGGGTGTCGCGGAGCCGTTGACCGGCCACGGGCGTGTCGACGGTGACGAGCAGGGTGTCGAACCCGGCGGCCTGGGCGCGTTCGAGCAGGTCGAGCGACTTCTGCCGGTCCTTCCACAGGTAGAGCTGGAACCAGCGCCGCGCGTCGGGGGCGACGGCCGCCACCTGCTCGAGCGACCGGGTGCCCATCGTCGAGAGGGAGAACGGGATGCCGGCCGCGGCGGCGGCCCCCACCCCGGCGTCCTCGCCCTCGGCCTGCATGAAGCGTGTGAACCCGGTGGGCGCGATGCCGAACGGCAGGGCGGATCGGCCGCCCGCGATCGTCGTCGACAGGTCGACGGTCGCGGTGCCGTGCAGAATGCGCGGCAGCAGTTCGACGGCGTCGAACGCGGCCCGGCTGCGCGCGAGGGTCAGCTCTCGCTGGGCCGCGCCGTCGACGTAGTCGAAGGCCGCCCGTGGGGTCCGGCGTCGCGCCATCCGGCGCAGGTCGGCGACGTCGACGGCCTTCGCCAACCGCGACCGGCGGTCCAGCCGCGGTGCCTGGACGCGCAGCAGCGGACGGAGCTCTCGCAGATTCGGCAGGTGGCGTTGCACGGCGGTCTCCTCGGTCGGCGGACAGGCATGAATGGGCGTGCGCGGGCGTCCCGTGGCTCACCGGTGCGGCGAGTCCGTCACCTCCGCACTCGCGCCCCGGTCAAAGACCGCCCCGTGAGGGCGGAACCGACGGACTCAGCGCGACGCGCGGGCGGAACCGGCGGACTCAGCGGCCGGCGGCGATCCGGTCGATGGCCAGCCGGGCGTAGAGTGCCGCGCCGTCGGCGAGGACGTTGTCGTCGAACGTGGCCCGCGCCGAGTGGTTGAACGCCGCGGTCTCGTGGTCGACGCCGTCGGGCACCGCCGAGAGGAACAGGAACGCCCCGGGTACCTCGGCAAGCACCCGCGAGAAGTCCTCGGAGCCGGCCAGCGGGTTCGGCATCGCGGCGTACCGCCGGTCGCCGAGCAGCTCGGTGACGACGCCGCGGGCGAAGTCGCTCTCCTGCGGATCGTTGACGGTGACCGGGTACTCGTCGTGGTACTCGACGGTCGCGGTGAGCCCGTGGCTCTCGGCGATCCCGCGCACCAGCGGCGGCACGATCTCGGCGAGCCGGGCCCGGGCCGTGTCGGAGAAGGAGCGCAGCGTGGCCTCGATCCGCGCGTCGTCCGGGATGATGTTGCGCTTCGTGCCGGCGTGCAGCGAGCCGACCGTGATGACGACGGGGTCGAAGACGTCGAACCGGCGCGTCACGAGGTTCTGCAGGGCGGTGACGATCTCGGCGGCGACGGTCACCGGGTCCTTCGCCTTGAACGGCATCGAGCCGTGACCGCCGACGCCCTCCACGGTCACGTCGAGGCCGGCCGAACCGCTCATCATGGTGCCCGGCCGGGAGAAGACGACGCCGGTGGGGGCGAGTGCGCTGGCCACGTGCATGCCGAAGGCGGCGTCCGGGCGGCGGCCCGCGGCGTCGAGCACGCCCTCGCGCAGCATCACCCCGGCGCCGTCGAAACCCTCCTCACCGGGCTGGAACATGAGCACGACGTCGCCGGCGAGTCGGTCGCGGCGGGCGGCGAGCAGCGTCGCGGCACCGGCCAGCATCGAGGTGTGCAGGTCGTGCCCGCAGGCGTGCATCACGCCGTCGATCGTCGAGGTGAAGGGCTGGCCGGTCTCCTCCTGCACGGGCAGGGCGTCCATGTCGCCGCGCAGCAGCACGACGGGCCGGTCCGCGCTGCCCGAGGAGCCGTCGGATCCACCGCCGCGCAGCACCGCCGTGACCGAGGTCGTGTCGGTGCCCGTGGTGATCTCGTACCCGAGTCCGTCGAGCCAGCCGAGCACCTTCTCCTGGGTGCGGGGCAGGTCGAGTCCGACCTCCGGTTCCTGGTGCAGCCGGTGGCGGAGGTCGGCGATGTCCGGGTGCAGTTCCCGGGCGTCGTCCAGCAGCGAGGCGGTCAGGTCGGCGGAGGAGGCGTTCACGGTGGCCTTTCGGGTCCGGGACGGTCGGTCCTTCGACCCTACTCGTGTCCTCCGTCCCTCGTCAGGGGCGTCCGGCCGACAGGAAGCGGCTCACACGTCGGGAAGCTTGTCGCCCGCCCACGGGTAGGACGGCTGCGCGCCGTGGGCCCGGCACGTGAAGGCGCCCACGCGCGCGGCCACCCGCGCCGCGTCGATCAGGGCGTCGCCCCGCGCCAGCCCCATCGCGAGGGCGCCGACGAAGGCATCACCGGCGCCGGTGGTGTCCACCGCGTCGATGGTCGGGGCGAGCACGGGGACGATGGCGTCACGCTCGGTGACGAGGGCGCCCCTGCCCCCGAGCGTCATGACGACGGAGCGCACGCCGGCGTCGCGGAGCCGCTGGACGACCTTGGCGGCCTCCAGGTCCCGGTACCCGCGCTCCCCCGGCCCGGTGGGCGGCGGCACGAGCTTCTCGAGCAGCAGCAAGCCCTCGTGCTCGTTGACGACGAGCGGGTCGGCCGCCCGGACGACGTCCAGGTCGATCGCGTCCGGAACCGGCGCGGTGTTGAAGATGAGCCGGCCGCTGCACAGGGAGGCGGCGCGTTCGATGCCGTCGACGGGGATCTCGCCCTGGATGACGACGATGGCCGCGTCGCGCACGACCTGCGCGGCGGCGTCGACCATCGCCGCGTCGACCGCGCCGTTGGCCCCGGGCACGACGACGATGCTGTTCTCGCCCGTCTGATCGACCTCGACGATGGCGAGTCCGGTGGGGTCGTCGACGGCAGAGACGGCGGCGAGGTCGACGTCGGCCTCCTTCAGCAGGGCGAGCGCCTGGTCGGCGTGGGCGTCCTTGCCGACGGCGCCGACGAAGCGCACCCTGGCGCCTAGCCGGGCGGCGGCGACGGCCTGGTTGGCGCCCTTGCCGCCCTGGGCGATGGAGCCACCGGTGCCGAGCACGGTCTCGCCCGGCTTGGGGTGCCGTTCGACGCGGACGAACAGGTCGGCGTTGATGGAGCCGACGACCGCGATCACGGCGTCGGACGGGGTGGTCTCACTCATCGGGTCGCTCCCTCGGTCGTGGTGATGCGGTCGGCGTCCTGGTTCCCGGGCCGGGACACGGCGGCGATGGCGTCCACCACCAGGTCCCAGAACCGTTCACGGTCCAGGTCGACGGCCACCTGCGTCGTGCAGTCCTCCGGCGGCGGGACCCGGAAGTCCGCCACGGTCATGCCCAGGGTCAGCTCACCGCGCAACTCGACGTCCAGCGGGACCTTCCGCGTCGTCATCACCTGCGGGTCGATCAGGTAGGCGACGGTGCAGGGGTCGTGCACGGGCGGGTCGTCGAAGCCCTGGTTGTCGCGGTAGGCCTGCCGGAAGAAGCCCATGAGCCCGAGCACCACCTCGGCGCAGTTCGAGCCGATGGCCCGGATGCGCTCCTCGACGTCGGCGGTGACGAGGGCCTGGTGGGTCAGGTCGAGTCCGACCATGGTGAGCGGCCACGGCTCGTTGATCACGATATGGGCGGCCTCGGGGTCGACGATGATGTTGAACTCGGCGACGGCGCTCCAGTTGCCCGTGTGGTAGCCGCCGCCCATCAGGACGACCTCCCGCACCCGCTCGACGATGCGCGGTTCCTTGCGGGCGGCCATCGCGATGTTCGTCAGCGGACCGGTGGGCACGAGGGTCACGGTGCCCGGCTCCCGCGACATCACGGTGTCGATGATGAAGTCGACGGCGTGGGTGTCCTGCACGGGCACGGTCGGCTCGGGCAGCTCGACGCCGTCGAGCCCGGACTCGCCGTGAATGCCGGGCGCCACCGTCAGATCCCGCACGAGCGGCCGCACGCAGCCGGCGTGGATCGGCACGTCGTCGCGGCCGCACACGGCGAGCATGCTCTGGGCGTTCCGGGTGACCTTGGCGAGGGTCTGGTTGCCGCCGATCGTGGTGATGCCGAGCAGGTCGATGGCGGGGTTGCCGAGCGCGAGGATGATCGCGACGGCGTCGTCGTGCCCGGGGTCGCAGTCCAGGATGATCGAGCGGGCCATGACGGGCGTGTCCTCTCGGCGGGGTGGTCGGGGTCAGTGGGTGGCCGGACCGGCGCCCTCGACCCGCGCGGCCACGGCGGCCGGGTCCGGGCGCGGGATCAGGACCGAGACGGCCAGGGCCAGCAGGACGAGGATCCCGCCCGTCACGATACCGGCGGTGTAGCCGGCGCGGGGGCCGGAGCCGGTCGCGACGAGGGTGTCCACGGCGAAGAGGACGGCGAAACTGATGCCGGCGCCGAGGTTGAACGCGCCGGCATTCAGGCCCGGCAGGTAGCCGGGGTTGTCCTCGGGGCTCAGGACGATACCGAGGCCGTTGAGCATGATGTTGGAGATGCCGGCGTAGGTGACGCCGATGAAGAGGGAGACGACGAGCAGCAGGCCGGGCGAGGGTGCCGATGCGGTGACGACGGCGAGGGCGACGCCGATGACGGTGCCGATCAGCCCGATCTGCAGAACACGGTGGTAGCCGAGCGAGCCCGCGAGGCGTCCGGCGACCGGCCCGATGACGAGGCCGGCGAGGGCGTACGGGGTCAGCGTCACCCAGGAGACGGCGTCCGCGCCGATGCCCGGGCCGGCCGCCGGATCCTGCGCGAGGTTGGGGATGAGGCCGTTCATGATCGCGAACACGCCGGTCATGGTCAGCAGCGTCGTGGACAGCAGTGCCCAGGTGCGGCGCTGACGCAGGTAGCGCGTGCTGACCAGCGGGTGCGACGACCGGTCCTCGATCCGCCAGAACACCGCGAACGCGGCGGCGGCGACGAGCAGGAGGACGATGACGAGCACCCAGTTCGCCGTCGCGAGCTCCCCGGCCTGGTTGAACGCGACGAGCGCGCAGCCGATGGCGACGACGAGTGGGGCGACCCCTTTCCAGTCCATGGGCGGCGTCTGGACCGCGGTCGACTCGAGGGTCGCGCCGCGGACGGCGACGACGGCGATCGCGCAGATCACCGCCATCACCTAGAAGATGGACCGGAACCCGAAGGTGCCGGCCAGCCAGCCGCCGGCGAGCGCGTCGACCCCGGCGATGCCACCGTTGACGGCGGTGAGCACGCCGAGCAGCGTGGCGTACAGCTTCGGGTCGGGCACCTGGACGCGCAGCATGATGAGGCAGATCGGCACGACCGGCCCGGCGACGCCCTGGATGATGCGGCCGACGAACAGGACGCCGACGCTCGGGGCGAGGGCGGAGACGACACAGCCGACGCCCGTGACCAGCAGCATCAGGGTGAGGACGCGGCGCCGGCCGATCAGGTCACCCCAGCGGGGCAGGAACAGCGAGAACAGGGCGGCGGCCGTGAAGAAGGCTGTCTGGCTGACGCCGATCTGCGCCGTCGTGGTGTTCAGCTCGCGTTCCATCGTGGCGAGCGCCGGGGAGAGCATCGAGGCGTTGAGCTGGAAGGCGAAGACGGCCACGAGGAGGGCGACGACGAGCCCGGCGACGTTCGTGGTCCTGGCGGCGGTGGACGGGTCGGACATGGCGCACCTCCCGGGTTCGGTCGGGTGCGCTCAGCCTACGTCCGCGCACCGACGAAAGGCTCGTGCCGGTTCGGCCCCGGTGACGGCGACGGCGCCCCCGGTTGCGCCGAGTGGACGGACGACGTCACCGCCTTGCGCCACCGCCCACATCAGCAGTCCACCCGACGACCGCGCCGCACCGAGTGGACGGACGACGTCACCGAGATGCGCCACCGCCGACAACAGCGGTCCACTCGACAACCGCGCCGCACCGAGTGGACGGACAACGTCACCGCCATGCGCCACCGCCCACCTCAGCAGTCCACCCGACGACCGCGCCGCACCGAGTGGACGGACAACGTCACCGCCATGCGCCACCGCCCACCTCAGCAGTCCACCCGACAACCGCGCCGCACCGAGTGGACGGACAACGTCACCGCCATGCGCCACCGCCGACAACAGCAGTCCACTCGACGACCGCGCCGCACCGAGTGGACGGACAACGTCATCAATCGGGTGGCCGTTGACCGCGTCAACCGCACATGCGGCGCGAGTGGGGGCCGTCGACGAGGGGAAGGACGAAGAACAGGGGCGGGCGAGGCGGTCAACGGCTCACTCGCAGGCGATGCCGTCCCCGTCGCGGTCGAGCCCCGACCGGTAGCCGGGGTCGTCGCGATGCAGCGGAGCGACCCCGGCCGCGCGGGCCGCTCGGCAGTTGGCGTAGTAGACGGAGGAGCCGGGTGCCGCGGGTGCCGGAACGGCCGGCTGGGCGGGAGCGGCAGGTGCGGGTGCGACCGGCACCGGAGCGGGAACCGGCGCGGGCGCCGGAGCCGCAGCGGCCGGAGCCGATGCGGGACCCGCAGCCTCCTGCCCCGGGCACGCGCCGAGCACCCGCGCCATCGCATCCCGCTCCGCCGCGGTGACCCAGAGCCGATAGGCCGACTTCACGGCGATCTGCCGGGCCACGTACGCGCAGCGGTAGGACCGGTTGGCGGGCAGCCACGTGGCCGCGTCGCCGTCGCTCTTCTGCGTGTTCGCGGCGCGGGTCGTGGCCTGGAGGTTGAGCGGGTCGTTGGCGAAGGCGCGGCGCTCGTCGGACGTGAGCTGCTGCGCGCCCTTCTGCCAGGCGTCCGAGAGGGCGACGACGTGGTCGATCTGCACGAGCTCGCTGGTCCCCTGTCCGCGGACGAAGGCGACGGAGGTGGCGGTGTACGGGTCGATGAGTGTCCCGGACGCCACCCGGCAGTGGCCGGCGTTGGCCCAGGCGATGCCCGTGAGCTGAGCGGCGAGGATGTCGTTACGGGTGTCGCAGCCGTTGCGGTCCACGTCGAACCATGCGGTGCCGAACTGGGTGCGGCTGTACCCGGTCCTGGGCGCCCGACCCTTGACCGGCAGCGTGCCGAGCTGGGCGAGCGCCGTCCCGGCAGCGGGCGTCGCCGGCGCGGGCGTCGACGGCGCTGGCCTGGACGGGGCTGCCGTGGACGGGGTGGTGGTCGCGTCGCGGCGCGTCGCGGGAGCCGACGACGCCGTCGGACGCGGCGAACTCGACGGGCGGGAGGACGGCGACGCGGAGCCGGTCGGGGACGGGGTACGCGACGGGGTAGCCGATGCAGCGGACGACGCGGGCGACGCCGTGCCCGCGCCCCCCGGCCCGGCCGCGGTGACGCCCGAGGCGCATCCGGTGAGCAGCACCAGCGAGAGTGCGGCCGCGACGGTTGCACCGGCGCGGCGGAGGGTCCGGTGCCGCACGCCGGTTCGGTCCCCGCCCGTGGTCCGCCCGCGTGGGAGGCGCACTCTCGACGAGAGGCCGGATCGGCGGGCAGCGCCGAGCCCGTGCGGCGTGCTCATGATTCCCCCGAGGACGTGGTGCGAGACCGCGGACGTGATGGTGCGGTACCGGTCGATTCTACGGCTGGCGTGCGGCGATACCCGCGTACCGGACACGCGCCGACCGACGCCTGCGACGCGGACGTCACCCGCGAGCGGCCGGAACCGTCCGGCGCATCACCGTCTTCCACCTGCCGAGGTGGCGCTCGATCGTGTTGCCCGCCTTCTCGAACATCGCCCGGGTGCCGTTGTGGAGGAACGAGGACGACGTCTTCTTGTCGGGCACGAGTTCATTGGGGAACGAGACGACCTCCCCGCCGCCGGCCTGCGCGATCAGCTCCATCGCGCCGTCGAGCGCCTCCCGCGCGACGCCCGAGCGCCGGTGGTCGCGGTCGACGAAGAAGCAGGTGATGCGCCACGGCGGGGGCTGGTCTCGCCCGCGTCGTACTCCTTGCGGCGGTAGATGTGGGGCAGCTCGGCCGGGCTCCCGTACTCGCACCACGCGATCGCGTCGTCGCCGTCGAAGACGAGCGCGGCGTGGGCGACGCCCTCCGCGACCAGCCGCCGCTTGAACGTCGGCCCGTCGTACTCGCGCTTGACCGTCCGGCTCGGGCCGCCTCGGATCGACACGGCGGAACCGGGAAGGCGACCCGGCGGTACGCTGCCAGCCATGGCCTGGCTGCACACCGTGATCGACGTCCCCGCCGATCGGCTCGACGCCGCGAGTGCCTTCTGGGCCGCGGCGCTCGGCTGTCCGCTGGGCGATCCGTGGCCCGGTCACCCGGAGTTCCGCAGCCTCGTCCCGCCGACCGGTGACGCCTGCGTGCACGTCCAGCGGGTCGGCAGTGACGTCCCCGCCGTGCACCTGGACCTGGAGGTGGCCGACCTGGACGCCGAGGTGGCGCGGCTGCTCGCCCTCGGCGCCACCACGGGCCACCGCGAACCGAACGGCGCCTGGCAGGTGCTGGTCAGTCCCGGCGGCCTGCCCGTCTGCGTCGTCGCCGGCCGCGAGGATCATCGCCGTCCGGACGGCGTCGACGTCGACGGCGGCGTGCGGGAACGGCTCGTGCAGGTGTGCATCGACGCGCCGGCCGACGCGGTCGACGCCGAGGTGGCGTTCTGGCGAGCCGCCGTGCCGGGCCGGTGGGCTCCGTCGACCAGCGAGGGGCTGATCGGCAAGCTCCACCCCGGCGCGGGGTCCACGATCAAGCTGCTCTTCCAGCGTCTCGGCGAGGACACCGGTCCCGTCCGGGCGCACCTGGACCTCGGCACGACCGACGTGGCCCGCGACGCGGAGCGGCTCGAGCGCCTCGGCGCCGCCCGCGTGCACGACAGCGGCCGCTGGACGGTCCTGCGCGACCAGGCGGGCCTGGTGTTCTGCACGACGCCGAACGACCCCGACGAGGAACTCGCATGACGCATCAGCTGGTCGGCGTCCTGAGCGACACGACGCCGCTGGAGATCGAACTGCTCCTGGCCACCTTCGTCCTCTGCTCGTTCATCGGCATCGAACGGCAGATCCACCAGAAGGCGGCCGGCTACCGCACGCACGTCCTCGTGGGCCTGGGCTCCTGCGCGTTCACCCTCGTCTCCGGCTGGGGCTTCACCGCCGTGCTGGGCAGCGACGTCAACCTGGACCCCTCCCGCATCGCGGCGCAGATCGTCAGCGGCATCGGCTTCCTCGGGGCGGGCGTCATCTTCAAGGGCCGCGACGTGGTGCGCGGCCTGACGACGGCGGCCTCCATCTGGGTCGCGGCCGCCGTGGGCATGGCATGCGGCGCCGGGATGCTCTCGCTCGGCATCGTGCTGACCGTGCTCTACCTGGTGACCCTGGTCGGGGTGGCCCCGCTGGTGCGCCGGATCCCGACCGAGGACCGACGGCGCGTCCTGCGCATCACCTACGTCGACGGGCAGGGCGCGCTGCGGACCATCCTCGGCCTGGCGACCGACCTCGGCTTCGCCTCCTCCATCCAGCGCAGTTCGCGCAGCACCTCGGGGGAACGGTCGCTGATCTCGATGGACATCCGCTTCATCGGGCGCGCGCCCGTGGCGGCCCTCGTCCCCCCGTTGCTCGAGCTGCCCGGCGTCGAAGGGGTCCAGCTCAAGACGGTCAGCGGGACGACCGCCAACGAGGACGACGAGGACGACGACGCCTGAGGCTCTTCGGTGCACCTGGCGCCGGATCGGACAGCACGCTGACGACGACGGCGCGAGATGCCTACGATGACCGCGGGCGCGCCCGCGCCCGGACGACCCCGTGCACGAGAGGATCCACCATGCCCAAGCCCATCGTGAACAAGGCCAGCACCACCTGGAACGGCGATCTCTTCACCGGTTCCGGCACGACGACGCTCGAGACCTCCGGCGCCGGCACCTTCGCGGTCAACTGGGAGGCCCGCGCCGAGGAGTCCGGGTCCGCCACGACCCCGGAGGAACTCATCGCCTCCGCCCACGCCACGTGCTTCACCATGCAGTTCTCCAACAACCTCAAGGAGAACGGCACCCCGCCGACCACGCTGCAGACGAGCGCCGAGGTGAGCTTCGAGGTGGGCAAGGGCATCACGGGCATCGCCCTGTCCGTCACCGGCCAGGTCGACGGCATCAGCGCCGACGACTTCACCCGGCTGGCCGAGGCGGCGAAGGCGGACTGCCCGGTCTCCCAGGCGCTCAAGGCCGTCGACATCACGCTCACCGCGACCCTCGGCTGACCCCCCGGTCAGCCGAGGGGCCGACGATCGGGCGAGCGGCTGCGGACGTTGGTGGTCACCCTACTGATATCTCGTTCTACGAGGTAGGTTGGGCATGACCGGACCACGCAGCCGCGTGCCCGTCCGGAGTCGAGAGGAGGCCACCATGATCGAGAAACTGCACGAGGCCGGAGTCCGCAGCGAGTGGGCCTACGCCGGGGGCTTCGCCTCCATCGCCCTGTCGTTCATCGCCTGGGGCGTCAGCCGTGCCAAGCCGGGCGACTCGAAGGCCCAGTCGGATCGCTGGGGCATCTTCGTCGGCCACTGGGCGCCGAGCTTCTTCGCTCTCGGCGTCGCCCTCAAGCTCGAGGAGATCGACGACTGAGCTCGGCGACGAGCCCGGGAACCGGAGAGGAGCGGCATGGCTGAGGAGGACCTGCGGGACGGCATCCGTCGCGCCCGCGACCACGCCTTGAAGCAGGAACAGGAAGAGCTCGACCGGATCGCCGGCGGCGGGACGGCCGAGGAGCAGAACGCCGCGAGCGTTCGCCTGGCCACCCGTCAGGCGGTTCGCGAGGCACTCGACGACGTCCTCGGCGAACAGTCCGAGCAGCCGACGTCGTCGAAGGACTGAGTCGCCCGAGCGATCGACCCGCGAGGCGACATACACCATCAGCACGGGCGGTGCCGGCTACTTCCGGCACCGCCCGTTCTGCTGTCCCGGCGTGAGTCAGCTCACATCGACACGACTACTCCATTGCACTCGACCACTCTATTTTCCGGCGATACCGCTCAGTAGTATGCACATGCATCTACATGCTTCGGGGGAAGCATCAATGGGGGGTCAACATGAAGACTGCCGATGAGATCGGCCTCGACCTGGACGGGTGGCTGGGCGGCCGCATCCCGCCCAGCGACGCCACCGTGCGGGCCGAGGCGTTCACCTACAGCCCGGCCCAGTGGCGACGCTGGTGGCCGGCCACGCTCGACCAGCCGGAGGCGGTGTCGACGTTGGACGCCCGGCGCTCGATCCGGCGCGCCGACCTGTACCAGGGGTCGGTGGGGCTGACGACGCCGACCGAGGCGATCGAGCTGTACACCCGCATGTCCGGCTGGGGGTGCGAGACCAAGCCGTACTCGACGTGGCGGGCCGTGCGGGCGCTGCACCCTGCCGGTGTCGGGGAACGGCTGCTCGAGGCCCACCTGCTGGTGCGGACGGGCCGGACCGCGGAGGCCTTCACCCAGATGCAGCGCGGCGGCGACCACCACGTCCAGGGCTTCGGCGCGTCGTTCTTCACCCGCTGGCTGTACTTCAGCGCCTACGACGCATGGGACGCCTCGTGGGGGCCGGCCCCGCTGATCCTCGACCAGCGGGTGGCCGCCGCGATCGGCTACCGCCGATGGATGTGGTCCGTCGACGAATACCTCTACTACCTCGACTTCTGCGAGAAGCTGCAGGCCCTGTGGCGGCCCGAGGAACCGACCCACGTCATCGAGTACGCGCTGTTCCAGGCGAGCTACCGAGGACCCCTGGCCCTGCGCCGTCCCCAACTGCAGGCCTAGGCTGGCGACATGATCGTCATCACCGTCAAGTTCCCCGTGAAGCCCGAGTACGCCGACCAGTGGCCCGAACTGAGCCGCTCGTTCACCGAGGCCACCCGCGCCGAGCCCGGCAACAAGTGGTTCGACTGGTCCCGCAGCGTCGAGAACCCCAACGAGTACGTCCTGGTCGAGGGTTTCGAGGACGACGCCGCCGGCGCCCACGTCAACTCCCCGCACTTCGAGACCATGAAGGCCGAGTTCCCGCAGTACCTCGCGGCGACGCCGACGATCATCTCCCGCCAGGTCGACGGCGACGGCTGGGACGAGATGGGCGAGCTGCAGGTCGGCTGACGTCTCCGGCGGCCGGAGCGAGCCCCGATCAGCCCCGGCTCAGCTCTTCCGCCAGTTCGACCAGGTAGCCACGGCACCGGAGTGACCGGTGACGATCGTCTGGTAGATCAGGAACAGGCCGGCGAGCACGGTGAGCACCTGCAGGAGGATCCTCAGCCACGACAGCGCCCGGACGCCGTCCAGCTGCGGCAGCCGACGGGCGCTCCACGGGCCTGTCGCCAGGACCAGCAGGATGACGAGCCCGGCGAAGATGACGGCGATGACCTTGAGCAGGTCGCCGTGCTCGGCGTGCTCGTGAATCAGGGGGGACGCCGGGAGCGCCTCCTCGAGGCGCTCGCCCGCGCTGGCGGTCACGACCGCGAACCCGGCCGAGACGACGGCCAGCACCGCGACGGTCCATTCCGTCGCGCGGCGCCAGCGGCCCACGACGGCGTAGAGGATGCCGCCGACCGCGGCCAGCGGTGAGAGCACGACGACGGCGTGCAGCAGCAGGATGTGAGTGGGAAGACCGAAGACCTCGAGCACGGACAACCTTTCTCGGCGTGGACCGTCAGGCGACGGCCATCGGACTGACAGGTCGTCCGACGTTGTCGACTGTAGGGGCCACCGTCCAAGGAAGCACCCAGAAACACGCACGTGACGGCCCGGGACGCCGGCTCCCGGCCGGGCCTTACCCCGGCGGGCACGATGCCGATGTTCCTCTTCGAGGCACGACCCCCGTGCCGTCGACAGTCCGCGGGTCAGTTCCGCGGAAGGGAGTCATCATGGAACGACACTCGGTTCCGGCCCTGCGCCGCACGATCGCCACGGTGTCGGTGGGCGCGGTTCTCGCCGGCATCACCGTCATCGGCGCGGTGAGCCCGGCCCTCGCCGCCGACCCGACCCCGACGGTCACCACCAGCGCGACCGCCGATCCCACCCCGACGGATACCGCCACAGCCACCGATACGGCGACGGCCACCCCGACCGACACCGCTACCGCCGATCCGACCGTCAGCGCCGACCCGACCACCACCGCCCCGACCGCGGACCCGACGGCCGCGCCGACCACCACCGCGCCGACGGCCGAGCCGACCCAGACCCCATCGCCCGAGCCGACCGAGACCGGTCGACCGACGGCCCTGCCGGTCCCGGTGCACCCGACCCACCCGGCCAAGCCGGTGCACCCGGCCAAGCCGGTGCACCCCGTCCACCCGGCTCACCCGGCGAAGCCGGCCCACCCGGCCAAGCCCGTGCCGGGCCCGAAGAAGACCGTTCCGGTCAAGCCGACGCCGAAGAAGCCCGGTACCGTCTCTCCGGCCGCCCACCGCTGACGCATCACGCCTGAGGGGCGTCGCTGCCACCGGCAGCGGCGCCCCTCACGCATGCCCGCACTCGGGTCGTCCACCGCGTGCCGCGGCGCCGGTGCGGTCGACTTACGGCTGCCACGACCGTGTCGATGGTCCGGACAACGGCACCCTGCGTGCCACCACCACAGGGGCGGACAGCGAGCCGCGGAACAGGGGACACCGTGCCACGACAGTGGATCCCGGCGGCGATGATCGCCGCCGGCCTGATCTGCGCGGGCTGCACCAGCCCCGCAGCGACCGCGATATCACCTGCGGCCACCGGACCCTCCACCGCGAGCGCCACCGGCACGCCGACCACCACGGGTTCCGCCGGCGCGGCCGACAGCGTGCGGACGTCCGCCGCGGTGCCGCTGCCCGGGGCGAGCGCGGACGCCACGTCCGCGCTGCACGGCGCGTCCTGCACGGCCGACGCCGCCGGCACCTGGTCCTTCCACGGGACCGTGCACAACAGCGGCACGTCCGCCCGGGTCTACACCGTGGCCCTCGCGATCACCCGCGGCGCCTCCGTCCTCGGCCACGGCCTGACGACGGTGACGGTGCCGGCCGGCGCCCAGCGCACCGTGATCTCCACCCACTTCGCGACCGTGCCCGGCGACGCGGCGTGCCAGACCGTCGTCTCGGCGGAGGCAGCGGCATGAGCCCGCTCCGCCTGCGTCGGGCCGCGGGAACCCTCTCCCTCGGCGTCCTGCTCGTCAGCCTTCTCACAACCGGCCTCTCCCCCGCACTGGCCGAGCCTCTGCCCGACCCGACCGCCACCAGCACGGCGTCCGCCGACCCGACGGCCACGGCGTCACCCGACCCGACGACGTCGCCGGATCCGACGGCCGTCCCGACGAGCGACCCGACCGCGACCTCCACCCCCGACCCGACCGTCGCACCGGACCCCGGGACGCCGACCACGGACCCCACCACCGCCCCGACCACCGACCCGGCCTCCAGCACCAGCCCGACGGCCACGGCCACCGCGACGAGCAGCCCGTCGCCCACCGCAGCCCCCACGACGCCGGCCCCCTCCCCGTCTCCGACGTCGTCCCCGGCGCCGACCGCCTCGCCGAGCCCGAAGCCGACACCGGCACCCACCCCGAAGCCCGTCCCGTCCATCCCCGTCACCGGCGCGATCGCCACCACCTGGTCCACCTTCGGTGGCGCCAGGGGCGTCCTCGGTGCCCCTCGGGCCGCTGCCGTCCGATTCACCACCGGCATCCGGCAGGACTTCGCCGGCGGCCGCGTGATCGCCCTCGGCACCGGCCGGGCGTGGGCGGTGCTGTCGCGCTCGGGTCACACCGGCCCCGCGTGGTTCGCCCTCGGCGCCGACCGCACCCTCGGATACCCCACCTCGAACGAGGCCTGCGACCTGCCCGCGGGCGGCTGCTCCCAGCAGTTCCAGCGCGGACGCATCGTCTGGTCCCCCGCGGCGGGCACGCGCGTCGTCCACGGGGCGATCGGCGCCCTGTATGCCGCCACCAGCGGCCCCCGCGGCGTGCTGCAGTACCCGAACAGCGGCGAGACGTGCGGTCAGGTCGGCGGCGGCTGCTTCCAGCAGTTCCAGGGCGGCCGGGTGTACTGGTCCCCCAGCAGCGGCGCGCGCGTCGTGCGCGGCGCCATCCTGATCAGCTACCTCCGGCTCGTCGGCCCGGCGTCCTGGCTGGGCTACCCGGTGGCCGGTGAGCGCTGCGCCTCGTCGTCCTGCCTGCAGCACTTCGCCCACGGCTACCTCAGCTGGTCCGCCGGTTCGACCGCCACCACGCACGCCGCAAGCGAGTGCGAGAACCTGAACGATGGTCGCTCCCGCTACTCCACGGGCACCGCGAGCCGGGTCCTGCTCGCCTTCACCGCCGCCTACCAGCAGTCGCACGCGACGGCCGTCTACTGCCAGAGGATCGTCGGCACCTGGGTGCTGGACTGGCGCACCGACGCCTACGTCGGCAGCCAGGGCTTCAAGCCACCGGGGGTGCCCTCGGGCCCCACGCGCTACGAGTTCTCGCCGACCGGTTCGTACACGGTGAACCAGGCGTTCGGGCTCGGCAATCCGGGCACGAAGCTCGCGTACCAGCTCCTCGACCCGCAGTCCCGCTGGGGCGGCAACCCGTGGACACCCACCTACAACCGGTACCACGAGTCCACGGACTGGGTCGGGTGGGACGAGAACATGTGGTATTTCGCCACGCGGCCCACGCACGACTATCGCGAGGGCGTCGTCATCGACTACAACCGCCCGACCATCGTGCAGGACGCCGGCTTCGCCATCTTCCTCCACGAGAACAAAGTGCCCACGGCCGGCTGCATCTCCCTGGACGACTGGGCCGTCGTGGACTACATCCGCAAGTCGACCCCCGGGGACCGCATCATCATGGGCGTGGCGTCGGCGATCTTCCGCTGACGGATCCGGAGGTCTGGACGGTCAGCGGCGGCCGGCGACGAGCGAGGCGACCGCCGTCGCCCCGGCGACCGTGGCGACGGACGGCCACGCACCGAGCCGCTTGGCGAGGGGGTGGGACCCGCCGAACGCCGCGAGGTACACGGTCGTCAGCGCGATCGCGCGACCGGTGCCGGCGTTCTTCTTCCATCCGGCGAAAGCGGCAGCACCCGCCGCGGCGAGGACGACGCCGCCGACGGCGCGGACCCCGCTGAGGCGCGCGGCGGCGTATCCGCCGAACAGTCCGGTGGCGGTCATGGCGGTGGGAACGAGCACGTTCACGGGTGATTCTCCTGAGGACGGCGGGTCGGAATTCCTCGCCCCAGCCTACTCAGCCACGGTGAATGCGCAGGTCAGAGGACGTTACTGAAACGTGACCAAAAAGCCGTCTTTCCGCGTCGTTCCGCCGGTCGACAGTCCCCTGCGTCCGGCCGATCGCGCCGTGAGTGACCCATCGAAGGTGACCCATGCCTCAGCATTCTGCTGTCTCCCCCGGCGCCGTCTCCCGTGACGTCGTCAGCCCCCGGCGCCGCTCCCGCCGTCGCCTGCCCGTGACCTTCGTCCTCGGCGCCCTCGTCCTGGCCGGGATCGTCCCCACGGCCTCCGGCGCCCAGGCGGTGACGACGACGATCGCCCGGACGGGTGTCGTGTGCCGGGCGATGACGACGCCGGTGTTCCAGACGGACAATCCGAAGAGCGGGACGTCGTTGCTGACCCGGTGGCAGAGCGAGTCGCTGCTGTCCATCACGCGCAACGGCTTCGTCCAGAACCGCGGCACGGTGGTGCGCGCCGCCGTCACCGCAGCGACGAGCACCAAGCCCGTGCACCGGCTCTACAAGTCCGGCGGCATCAACGACTTCCGCTGGTCCCTGGACGCCACCGCCATCACGAAGCTGAAGAGCCAGGGGTACGTCGACCAGGGCGTGAACTTCTACGCGACACCGGCCCAGGTGGACACCTGCCAGGTCGCGGTCGACGAGTACGCCGACAGCACCGGACGTCACCACCGCATCGCCGTCCGGAACACCGCGCTCGCCACCTACCTGGCCACCCACACGTGGAAGCGGGTGGGCACCCCCTTCTGGGCCGCCCCGATCACCACCGCGGCGACCACCCCGATCGCAGTGGCCCCGGCGAAGGCACCGTCCCCCAGTCCGACGCCCACCAAGGCCCCCAGCCCGACGCCGACGCCCACGAAGGCACCGTCGCCCACGCCCACCCCGACGCCCACCAAGGCGCCGTCGCCGAGCCCGACGCCGACGCCGACGCCGACCGTCGCCCCGGCGCCGGTCCCGACGGTCACCGCCACCCCGGTCCCCACGGTCACCGCCACGCCCACGCCCACCGCCGCACCGGTCCCCACGGTCACCGCGACCCCGACTCCAACCGCCACACCCACCGCCACCGCGGCCCCCGTGACCCTCTCGGCCGCCGTCTCCGGTCTGGACGACACGGGCACGCGCATTCCCGACACCGCCTACACCGTCCCCACCGGCGCCGTCTTCATGTCCCCGCAGGGCAGTGACGCCAACGCCGGGACCTCGGTCGGCGCCCCGGTGCAGACCCTCAACCGGGCGATCAGCATCGTGCCCACGGGCGGCACCATCGTGCTGCGCGGTGGCACCTACCGCGACGCCTACACGCAAGGGGGTCCGGGCACGGCTCCGAAGATCAACGGCAAGGCCCTCACCCTCCAGGCCTACCCGCACGAACAGCCGTGGCTGGACGGGTCCGATGTCGTCGCGACCGACCGCTTCGTCAAGACCGACGCCGGCTGGACGACGCCATGGTCTACACCGACCTTCTGCGCCGGCCACTACTACGACGCCGCACCTCTCGCTCAGAACGCCGACAACTCCGGTCCCTGCGCTCACAAGGACTTCGCCGTCGTCGGTGCCGGTGACACGCTGCCGTCGGACCCCCAGCAGGCCTTCATCGACGGCGTCCCGCAGACCCAGGTGGCTCACGCCACGAGCCTGCGGCCCGGCACGTTCTACTACGACTGGACGGCCCGCACCCTCTCCCTCGGCACCGATCCGACCGGCCACGTCGTCGAGCTCACCGCTCGTCCCAAGGCGCTGATCCTCGGCACCACCGCGGGCACCGGAGTCACGTGGGGCATCAAGGGCATCGGCGTGCGGCGGTACGGCAGCAACGCCAACGACGGCATCAGTGCCGGCGCGGTCTACATCGGCAACGGCACCACGACCGTCGAGAACACTGCATTCTCGTTCAACTCCGCCGCCGGGCTCGACTTCAGCACTCCACAGCCCTCCACCCGGGTCGCACGCACGGTGTTCGCCTGGAACGGTGACACGCCTCTCGGCGCAAACGGTGACTCGAGGGCAGGCCGCGACTCCGACTTCACCGTGGCCGACAACGTGTTCAACCACAACGTGTGGGAGAACCTCGGCGTCGGCTGCACCCTCTCCTGCGGTCAGGCTGCCGTGAAGCTGGCTCACATCCAGAAGTTCCTCCTGACCGGGAACCTGGTGGAGAACAGCGGCGGCAATGCCAGTGGATTGTGGTGCGACTCACTGTGCCGGAATGGCACGTACACCTACAACACCATCCGCAACGTCGGGGGCATCGGACTGTTCCACGAGGTCTCGGACACGGGGTTGATCGCCGGCAACATCGTGGACGGCGCCGCCGCCGGCATCCAGGTGACCTCCGCGAACACGAAGATCTACCAGAACACGCTCGTCCACATCCACAGGGACGTGCCGATCCGGGTCTACGACGACGCCCGTACGCAGGGCCTGAACGGGATCACGGATTGTGGCCCGGATGTGCGCAACGTCGAGGTGAAGTACAACGTCATCGCGGATTCCGACCACATGGCGTATGCCGTGAATCCGGACGGGAACGTCAGCGTGTCACCATCGAACACCATGCCGTCCCAGTACTTCAGCGCCTTCGACGACAACCTGGTCGTCTCCCGCGCGGGAGCCGACCCACTGTTCATGGCCTGGCGCAACGGACTCGCGTCTGCGGTCGACTACTTCAAGGCCGCTGACCGCGCGCGATTCGCCAGCACTTACGGCGGCTTCGAGTCACGGTCGACCTGGCTGGTCGGCGCGGCCGATTCTGTGATGCCGGCTGTCGGCACCGGGAACTACGCTCTCACTCCGGCGGCTGGCGGCGGCAAGCTCGCGGGAAGCCTGCCGGCCGACGTCGCCGCCGCCCTCGGCGTCAGTGCGTCGGGCAGCCGGAACCTCGGCGCCCTGCCCCGGCCCTGAGCCGGCACCGCTGACGGACGCGGATGGCGCGCGTGGACCTGACCCCGGGGATCAGGTCCACGCGACCGCCCGCACGGGCGCCGCGTCACCGCCGTCCAGCAGCAGCGGGAGGATGCCGACGCGCACGCGGGCGGGCAGCTCGGTCAGCCTCGCGAGGTTCTCGACGATCAGCCCGTCCGCGCCCAGCACCGCGGCGTGGACGGGCAGTGCGAGCGGGGCGTCCTGCAGAGTCGGGTCCGGGCTGAGGGTGTCGACGCCCAGCACGTGCATCCCCCGGTCCATCAGCGTCCTCACCGCGTCCTCGGCGAGCACCGGGTGACGGAGGGCGAGGGGTTCCCCGACGTGGCGGTCCCAGCCCGTCGCCACGAGCACGATCGGCGGGACCCTCGACGGCAGGGCCCCGAGCCGGTCCACGGTGATCGACTCGCCCGGCATCACCGCCTCGACCCGTAGTACGAGCGCCTCCCCGACGAGCTCGGCCGGATCGACGCGATCGACGGTGCGGCCACCGGGGATCAGGTGGGCCGGGGCGTCGACGTGCGTGCCCGTATGCGAGCCCAGCTCGAGGGCCGTGACCGCGACGCCGTCCTCCGGCACGGTGAGCGCCGGCCGCACCCGCACCTCGGGATCGCCCGGGACGACGGTCATCCCGGCACGGACGGGCAGCGTGAGGTCCACGATCATTCCCTCAGTCTGCCGCGGACCGTGATCTGAGTCGCCTCCGCTCAACTTTTCACGCCGCACGGAATATCCTCGGAAACACGACGTTGATACGAGTGAACTCAACTTCGGTTCATCAGGAGGAATCCATGCCCACGTTCTTCGGACCCGCCGCCGCCGGTAGTGGATCGTTCGAGGACTTCCTGGCCCAGTACCTGCAGGGCCAGCGGTCGTCCCGCGCGGGGCGGCCGGTCGACCTCACCCGCCTGCTCTCCCGCCGCACCCACGACGTGGTCGCCAGTGCCGTCCGGTTCGCCGCCGAGCACGGCCACCACGACGTCGACGCCCTGCACCTGCTGCGCGTCATGGTCCAGCGGGACGAGATCAGCGAGGGTCTGCGCCACCTCGGCACGGACCCCGCCGACGTCGTGCGCGCCATCGATGCCCGGCTGCCGGAGAAGACCGACGGCCCGGTGGACGCGACCCCGTCCCTCACCCATTCCGCCCAGCGCGTGCTGCTGGACGCGTACCAGGTGGCCCGCTCGTTCGGCTCCACCTACATCGACCCCGAGCACGTCTTCTTCGCGCTCGTCCTCAACCAGGACGCCCCCGCGGGTCAGATCCTCACCGGTGCCGGCATCACGCCGCAGTCCCTGCAGCAGGCCGGAGCCGAGGAGGCCGCCCGTCAACAGGGCGCCCAGGCTCCGCAGGGTGCCGGAGCGAACGGCGAGTCGATGCTCGCCAAGTACGGCACCGACCTGACCGAGCGCGCCCACAACCGCGAGCTCGACCCGGTGATCGGCCGTGCCGACGAGATCGAGCAGGCCATCGAGATCCTCGCGCGCCGCACCAAGAACAATCCGGTGCTCATCGGCGAGGCCGGCGTCGGCAAGACCGCCGTCGTCGAGGGCCTGGCCCAGGCCATCGCTGCCGACGAGGTGCCCGCCCAGCTGGCCGGCAAGCGCGTCATCTCCCTCGACCTGCCCGGCATGATCGCCGGCACCCGCTACCGCGGTGACTTCGAGGAGCGCCTGACGAAGACGCTCGACGAGATCGCGGCGGAGAAGGACGGCGTCATCGTCTTCATCGACGAGCTGCACACCGTCGTCGGCGCCGGTGGCGGCTCCGAGGGCGGCATGGACGCCGGCAACATCCTCAAGCCGAAGCTGGCCCGCGGCGAGCTGCACCTGATCGGTGCGACGACCCTGGGCGAGTACCGGAAGATCGAGAAGGACCCGGCCCTGGAGCGCCGCTTCCAGCCCGTCACCGTCGGGGAGCCGAGCGTCGAGGACGCCGTGCTCATCCTGGCCGGGCTGAAGGACCGCTACGAGCAGCACCACGGGGTCACCTACACGGACGCCGCCCTGCGCGCCGCCGTGACGATGTCCCACCGCTACGTCACCGACCGGTACCTGCCGGACAAGGCGATCGACCTGATCGACCAGGCCGGCGCGCGGTTGAGCCTGCGCCACGGCCCCGCCGTCGACGTCGACGCCCTGCGCACCGAGGTCGCCCGGCTGGAGGCCGAGAAGGAGGACGCCGTGGCGGACGAGCGCTACGAGGAGGCATCCTCGCTGCGCGACGCCGTCGAGATCGCCAAGGGCAAGGTGGCCGACGCCGAGCTGTCCGCGAAGCACGCGGCCGGCACGGCTGACGGCGCTGCTGATTCCGGCCGCACCGTGGACGAGGACCTGATCGCGGCGATCATCTCCCGCGCCACCGGCATCCCCGCCGCGCGCCTGACCGAGGACGACCGGTCCCGGCTGTCCCACCTGGAGGCCGACCTGCACGAGCGGGTCATCGGCCAGGACGACGCCGTCACCGCCATCGCCCGCGCCGTGCGCCGCAACCGCACCGGCATGGGTGACGCGGACCGGCCCGTGGGCAGCTTCCTGTTCCTCGGCCCGACCGGCGTCGGCAAGACCGAGCTGACCAAGGCGCTGGCCGCGTCCCTGTTCGGCGACGAGTCCGCGATGATCCGCCTCGACATGAGCGAGTTCGGCGAGCGGCACACCGTCAGCCGGCTGGTCGGCGCCCCTCCGGGGTACGTCGGCTACGACGAGGCCGGGCAGTTGACGGAGAAGGTCCGCCGGAACCCCTACTCGGTGATCCTGCTCGACGAGGTCGAGAAGGCGCACCCGGACGTGTTCAACCTGCTGCTGCAGGTGCTCGACGACGGCCGCCTGACCGACGGTCAGGGCCGCACCGTGGACTTCCGCAACACGGTCGTGGTGATGACGTCCAACGTCGGCTCGGAGTTCCTCGCGAGCAAGGGCGGCGCGCTCGGCTTCCACACCGGCAACGCCGACGGGTTCGGCTCCGAGGATGAGCTGCGCGCCCGGGTGATGGGCCGGCTGCGGGAGACCATGCGGCCCGAGTTCATCAACCGGATCGACGACATCGTGCTGTTCCGCAAGCTGGAGAAGGACCAGCTGCGCTCCATCGTCGAGCTGCAGCTGGACCGGACCCGGGCTCGGCTGAGCGCTCAGGGCATCACCCTGACGGTCGAGCCGGACGCGATCGGCTGGCTCGCCGACGCCGGGTACGAGCCCGAGTACGGCGCCCGCCCACTGCGCCGGACGATCCAGCGCCACGTCGACGACGCCGTCGCCGATCTGCTGGTCGCCGGGTCGCTGCACGTAGGCGGCACTGCCGTCGTGGGCGTCGCGGACGGCGATCTGACGGTCTCCCCCGCGCGGGTGGAGGCGCCGCTGGCCGCCTGAGGCAGCCGTCCACACGAGGGCCGACCGGGATCTCCCGGCCGGCCTCTCGCGTGTCCGGGGTCGGGTTACGCACGCTCGCGGTGCGACCACCACAGCGAGTGTGACCCGTGGGACTGCTGTGACGGCATCGACTGCACATCCGTCACTCGCGCCCCACTCGATGTAGCCCTTGCTCCGGGACCGCCGTCATCAGAGCCACCGCCGACGCCCGGGTCGCGCCGACCCCACCTTACTCAGTATGCTGAGGATCGACCCGCACGCGGTCCCACGAGGGCCGATCCGACGAACGAGGAGGACGACGTGAAGGCAGTCACCTGGCAGGGCAAGCGCAAGGTCTCGACCGAGACGGTGCCGGACCCGGTCATCCAGCAGCCCACCGACGCGATCATCGAGGTGACCTCGACGGCCATCTGCGGTTCCGACCTGCATCTGTACGAGGTGCTCGGGCCGTACATGAAGCCCGGCGACATCCTCGGCCACGAGCCGATGGGCATCGTGCGCGAGGTCGGCTCGGCGGTCACCAACCTCTCCGTCGGCGACCGCGTCGTCATCCCCTTCAACATCTCCTGCGGCCACTGCTGGATGTGCACCAACGGCCTCCAGTCCCAGTGCGAGACGACCCAGGTGCGCGAGCAGGGCACCGGCGCCGCGCTGCTCGGCTTCTCCCAGCTGTACGGCTCGGTGCCGGGCGGGCAGGCCGAGTACCTGCGCGTCCCGCACGCGGACTACGGTGCCCAGAAGATCCCGTCCGACGGGCCCGACGAGCAGTACCTCTTCCTCTCCGACATCCTGCCCACGGCGTGGCAGGGCGTGGAGTACGCGAACGTGCCCGAGGGCGGCACCCTGGTCGTGTTCGGCCTGGGGCCGGTGGGCCAGTTCGCCGCGCGGATCGGCGTGCACCGGGGCTACCAGGTGATCGCGGTCGAACCTGAGGCGGAACGGCGCGCCATGGCCGAGCGGCACGGCGTGAAGACCATCCCGTGGGGTGACGACGTCGCCGCGCAGATCCGCGACGAGACCTACGGTCGCGGCCCGGACGGCGTCGTCGACGCGGTCGGAATGGAGGCGCACGACGCACCGCTGGCCCGGACGATGCAGAACGTCGCCGGGCTGCTGCCGGACAAGCTCGCCCAGAAGGCGACGGAGACGATCGGCGTGGACACGCTGACGGCACTGCACACGGCGATCGACACCGTGCGCCGCGGCGGCACCGTCTCGATCTCCGGCGTCTACGGCGGCGCGAAGGACCCGATGAACATGATGATGATGTTCGACAAGCAGGTGAACCTGCGGATGGGTCAGGCCAACGTGCGCCGCTGGACGGACACGCTGATGCCGCTGGTCTCGGACTCCTCCGATCCGCTGGGTGTGAAGGACCTGACCACGCACACCGGCACGCTGGACGACGCCGCGGACCTGTACAAGACCTTCCAGCACAAGGACGACAACTGCATCAAGGTCGTGCTCAAGCCGCGCGGCGTGTGAGCGCACAGCTCGGCCGCGCGGGGTGTGAGCGCACAGCTCGGCCGCGCGGGGTGTGAGCGCACAGACTCTTCGCCGGGGAACTCCCTGGCCTCGGTGGAGGAAACGAGAAGGGGCCGGATCCACACGGATCCGGCCCCTTCTTCATGCGCTCACGCGCGTCACCCGGTCACACGGACGCGGGGAACCGCTCCCAGGCCCGGTGCTTGGCGAGGGCCGCGAGCACGCCCGTGCCGAGGTCGCCTGCGGCGCCGACGATGACGCCGGGAGCTCCCGCGTCGACCCCGGCCGCCGTCAGGGTGCTCTCCGCGTCGGGAAGCGCCGCGATCGCCTTGGCGTGCCGCCACGCCTCACCGAGCAGCTTGTCGATGCGCGGGTCGACGCCGGGTCCAGCGTTCTGGCCGGCCTTGGCGTCCCGGGCGGTCCGCGCGTCCGGAGCCGGGGCGGCCGCCGTCGTGAGGATCACGGCGTCGAACTCGACCGAGGAGGCGTTGGCCCAGGTCCGGTTGGCCACGACACCGTCGCCGATCTTTCCCGCGGTCGGTGCCACGACGAGCGGCACGACGCCCGCGCCGAGCAGCGCGGACCGCATGCTGCTGACCGCGGAGAAATCGCTGCTGCCGTCGACGACGATGCCGACCTGCCGGCCGTCCACCGGCCACTCGCCACCCACCTGCGACAGGGCGGGGCTGGTGGCCGTGTCCTCGACCGGCTCGGTGGGCGACGGCGCGTCCAGTCCGAGCCCGGTGGCCACCTCGCTGCACAGCGTCGCGTCGATGTTGGCCAGGGCCTGCAGCTGCCGCTTGCGGATGGTCTCGTCCCAGCACTTGGAGAGCTCGAACGTGTACGCGCTGATCACGTGCTCCTGCTCGACCGGGGTCAGGGACCGGTAGAAGAGACCGGCCTGGCTGAAGTGGTCGTCGAAGGTGGCGGCCTTCTTCCGGTCCGTCACCGCCTCGAACCGCTGAGGCACCTCGATGTAGGAGCCCTCCTCCGGAGGGGTCGGCAGCGGGTTGTTCCCGTCCAGCGAGTTCGGGTGGTACGCCGCGACGCCACCGTGAACGCCGGCCTGGTGGAACCCGTCCCGCAGCATGTCGTTGACCGGAGCGTGCGGCCGGTTGATGGGGATCTGCTGGAAGTTCGGCCCACCGAGCCGGGTCAGCTGGGTGTCCTGATAGGAGAACAGCCGGCCCTGCAGCAGCGGGTCGTAGGTGACGTCGATGCCGGGCACGAGGTTCGCCGGGTTGAACATGACCTGCTCGGTCTCGGCGAAGTAGTTGATCGGGTTCCGGTTCAGCGTCATCGTGCCGATGATCTGCACGGGTGCGAGCTCCTCGGGCACCATCTTCGTGGGGTCGAGCAGGTCGATGCCCTCGAACATCTGGTCCTCGGTGTCGGGGAACGTCTGCACCCCGAAGTCCCACTGCGGGTACGCGCCGGCCTCGATGGCGTCGGCGAGGTCGCGGCGGTGGAAGTCCGGGTCGGTGCCGCCGGCGATCTGCGCCTCCTCCCACGTCGTGGAGTGCACGCCGAGCTTCGGCTTCCAGTGGAACTTCACGAGCGTCGTCTCACCGGCGTCGTTGACCAGCCGGAACGTGTGGATGCCGAAGCCCTCCATGGTGCGCAGGGAGCGGGGGATGCCACGGTCGGACATGTTCCAGATGGTGTGGTGCTGGCCCTCGGTGTGGAGCGAGACGAAGTCCCAGAACGTGTCGTGTGCGCTCTGGGCCTGCGGGATCTCCCGATCCGGGTGCGGCTTGCCGGCGTGGATGATGTCGGGGAACTTGATCGCGTCCTGAATGAAGAAGACGGGGATGTTGTTGCCGACGAGGTCGTAGTTGCCGTCCGTCGTGTAGAACTTCGTCGCGAAGCCGCGGGTGTCGCGGGCGGTGTCCGCCGAGCCTCGGGAGCCGAGGACGGTGGAGAACCGGACGAAGGTGTCCGTCTGCACGCCCTTCTTGAGGAACGCGGCGCGGGTGATCTTCTCGGCCGCGCCGTTGGCCTCGAACACGCCGTGGGCGGCAGCGCCGCGGGCGTGGACGACGCGCTCGGGGATGCGCTCGTGGTCGAAGTGGGAGATCTTCTCCCGGAAGTGCTGGTCCTGCAGGAGGATGGGCCCGCGGGGGCCGGCCGTGAGGGAGTGGTCGGTGTTGCGCAGCGGGACGCCGACGGCGCTGGTGAGCCGCCGGCCCTGCTGGGCGTTGGTCGTGGGGGCCGCGCCGTAGTCGGCGCCGGTGGCCGAGACGTTCGCCGGACCGGCCTGGTCCGGCTTGGGCTTGGGCGGATCGGTCGGCGTCGTCGGCTCGTCGTAGGAGATGGGCTGGGACGTCGGGACGCCGGGAAGGTTGTTCTCGGACATGGTGCTCCTTCGGCTCGGGTGGTCACCATTTCCGGGTGTCCCGACCGAAGCGTCACCACCGCGATCGGTAAGCACCCTGATGAATTGCCAGCCTAACGCCGCCGCCCCACCTTCACCAGAGAGAGCCTGGCGCTACAGCCCGACCCACTCGCTCGTGCCGCCGGGGAACCACTGCTGCTTCCAGATGGGCACCTGCGCCTTGACCCGCTCGACCAGGTCCTCGCATGCGGCGAACGCCTCGGCCCGGTGGGCGGCCGCGACGGCGGCGATCAGCGCGTCGTCGCCGATGCCGAGGTCCCCGACGCGGTGGGCGACGGCGATCCGCACCCCGGGGTGCGCGGCGGCGACGTCGTCGGCGACCCGCGCGATGACGTCGGAGGCCTGGGGGTGCGCCGAGTAGCTGAGCCGGAGCACGTCGCGGCCGCCGTCGTGGTTGCGGATCACGCCGCTGAAGCTGACGACGGCGCCGCTGCGGTCCGAACCGGCGACGGCGATCAGAGCCCCGAGGTCCAGCGGTCGGTCGGTGACCTCGGCGTGGACGACGACGCTCGCGTCGGTCTCAGTGTTCATGCCGCCCCTCCAGCTGACCGCAGAGGTGGTCGAGGATCGGGTCGAGCACGGCGATCCCGTCCCGCACCCCGCCGGTGGAGCCCGGCAGGTTGACGACGAAGGTGCGACCGACCGTGCCCGCGGCTCCGCGGCTGAGCACCGCCGTCGGCGTCGACTCGGCCCCACGGGCCGCGAGCGCGTGCACGAGGCCGGGCAGGCGGCGCTCGAGCAGCGGCTCGGTGACCTCGGGGGTGTGGTCGGTGGGGCTCAGCCCGGTGCCCCCGGTGGTGACGACGACGCTCGGGTGGCCGGTGAGGGCAGCGAGCAGGGCGTCCCGGACGGGTTCACCGTCGGCGACGACGACCGGGTCGGGCACCGCGAATCCGCGGTCGCGCAGCCAGCCGACCAGGACCGGGCCGGTGGTGTCCTCCGCCTGTCCGGCGGCGGCCCGGGTCGAGGCGACGATGACGACGGCGTGCCGGTGGGCGGTGCCGGCGTCCGTGGGGTGCGGGTCGGCGGAGCCGGGCGTGGGGGTGTGCGTCGGGGTGCCGGTCACGTCGTCGCTCATCGGACCCAGTCCCCGCTCTTGCCGCCGGACTTGGCGAGCACCCGGGTGCGCTCGATGGTCGCGTGCTTGTCGGCGGCCTTGATCATGTCGTAGAGGGTCAGGGCGGTGACGGACGCCGCGGTCAGCGCCTCCATCTCGACGCCGGTGACGCCGCGTGTCGTCACGCGGGCCTCGACGGCGACGGCGTCCTCGTCCAGCGGGGCGAAGTCGACCGTGACCTTCGCGAGCGGCAGCGGGTGGCACAGGGGAATGAGCGCCGGCGTCTGCTTGGCGGCCATGATGCCGGCGACGCGGGCGACGGCGAGCGCGTCGCCCTTGGGCAGCGAGCCGGCCATGATCGCGTCGCGGACCGCGGCGGTCGTGCGCAGCACGCTCTCGGCGACGGCGGTGCGGGTGGTCTCGGCCTTGCCGGAGACGTCCACCATGTGGGCGGAGCCGTCCGCGCGCAGGTGCGTCAGGGTGGGGGCGTGGTCCGGGGTGTTCTCGCCTGCGGGCATGTCGTCATCGTCTCACGGGGCCCTCCCTGCTCCGGAAGCCCGCCGGCTCGTCAGCGCTCGACGCGGTACCGGACGAACACGGCGTCGTCGACCTGCTCGGTGCCCAGCAGGCTGAGGTGCCGGCGCAGGCCCGGCGGGGCGAAGGGCGTGCCGCCGCCGACGACGACCGGCACGAGGCACACCTGCAGTTCGTCGACGAGGCCGGCGTCGAGCGCCGCCGCGGCCAGGTGCGGGCCGCCGATGGAGACATCCTTCTCGGCTGAGGCGACGAGGGTGCGCACCGCCTCGGTGTCGAAGGTGCGCTCGAGGCGGGTGCGGGTGGTGTCGACGTCGGTGAGCGTGGTCGAGTAGACGACCTTGTCGGCGGCCTGCCAGATCCGCGCGTAGTCGGCCGTGACCGGGGAGTCCGCGGCGAGGTCGGCATCGGTCTCCCAGACCCGCATGGTCTCGTACATCCGGCGCCCGTACAGGTAGGTGCCGATGGGGCGCTCGAGGTCGTTGACACAGGCGTGCACGGCCGCGCTCGGCGCGGCCCAGTCGAAGCGGCCGTCGGCGTCGGCGGTGTAGCCGTCGAGCGAGGCGATCGAGGAGTAGATCAGGTGGCCCACGTCGGCTCCTTCGTCGGGGGTGGGTTCTGCTGCCCGACCCTCCCCCACCCCGGTCAGCTCGTCAAGGGATGCACGAGGCCGGCGCGACCCGGCGCGGATGCACCGGTGTGTCAGTCGAGCGGCGTGACGGTGACCTCGATGCCGGCCGGCAGCGGCCGCGCGGTCAGCGGCAGGTGGACGAGGACGTCGGCTGTCGCGGCGGCGTGCAGCAGGTGCGAGCTGGTGCCGCCGGACAGGCGGACCGACGGCCCTTCGTCAGCGCTGTCTCCGACCAGGACACCGCGGCGGATCTGCTGCTTCCCCGGCAGCGGCGTCACCGGTTCGGCGAGCCGCGCTCGGAACCGCGGGCGGGCAGGCGCACCGAAACGCGCGGCGAGCGCGGGCCGGAGGAACATCTCGGTCGAGACCAGGGTGCTGACGGGGTTGCCCGGGAAGGCGAGGAACGGCACCGGGAGTGAGCCGCCGTCGACGTCGAGCAGCCCCGCGCCCTGGGGGCCGCCCGGCTGCATCGCGACCGGGCCGAAGGCGACCCCGCGGCGGCCGAGCGCCTGCTTGACCACCTCGAAGGCGCCCCGGCTGATGCCGCCGCTGCTGACGACGACGTCGGGCGCGGCCTGCCGCACGTCCGCGGCGAGCGTGGTGAGCAGGGCGTCCGGGTCGTCGGCGACGAGGCGCGCGGTGACGACGTCGGCCCCGCACGCGCTCAACGCCGCGCGCAGGATGGCGCTGTTGGCGTCGTGGATCTGACCGGGCAGCAGCGCGGTGCCGGGGTCGACCACCTCGGTGCCCGTGCTGTAGAGGAGGACGCGCAAAGGGCGGCGGACGGTCACGTCCGGGCGCCCGAGCGCGGCGAGGACGCCGACCGCGGCCGGCGTCAACCGCGTCCCGGCCGTGACGGCGGTGGCGCCGACCGCCAGGTCCGAGCCGGCGGGGCGGACGAAGCGGCCGGTCGCGGTGGACGCCGCGGCGGCGATGAAGCGCACGCGCGCCCCGGCCGGGGGCTGTCCGTCGCCGACCCAGTCGGGGAAGCGGTCCGGGTCGGACTCCTCGACGGGCACGACGGCGTCGGCACCGTCCGGAATCATCGCCCCGGTCATGATGGGCGCGGCCGTCCCCGGCGGCAGCGGGCTCGGCGCGACGCCGGCCGGCACTGCGGCGGCGAGCGGCAGGATGACTACCCCGTCGGGCGCGGGTGTCAGGTCGGCCGCCCGCACCGCGTACCCGTCCATCTGGGCGTTGGCGAAGGGCGGCAGCGCGAGGTCGGCGACGACGTCGTCGGCGAGCACGCGGCCGCCCGCCTCGGCCAGGGGCACGGTCTGCGCGTCGAGCGTGACGCCGTCGAACAGCGCGAGCACCGCGGCGGCGTGCTGGGCGACGGTGCGGGCGGCGTGCGGCCAGGGATCCGGGTCGGCGGGTGCGTCAGGAGTCATCGGATCGAGCGTACCGAGCGGCGCTCGCCGAGTGGACGGACGACGTCACCGTCGGGCCGCGGGAACGCATCACCCGCCCACTCGAGACCACCGCGTCGCCGAGTGGACGGACGACGTCACCGTCGGGCGGCCGTTTCAGGTGGTGAGTGCGACTCCTGAAGAGGGGTTTGCTGATGTTGCCTGCTTCGTTTCGTGCGCGGGTCATTGAGGATGTGTTGGCGGGGACGACGACGATGGTGGCGGCGTCGGCCGCAGGGATCAGCCGGACGATTCTGTCGAGGTGGTTGGGTCAGGCTGGCGTCATGCTGCGATCGGGACGACATCATGCAGACGCGCCGTCCTCGGTGGTGCTGCCGCCGACGGCGAAGGGTTGCGGCACCTCCTCGGGCCACGGGAGAAGGCTGCAGCTGGCCGAGCGGGTCCGGATCGAGATCGGCGTCGCGCAGCAGCATTCTCCGGACCGGATCGCTGCCGGTCTGGGGGTGCATCGGTCCACGGTCTTCCGCGAGCTCGGCCGGTACAGTCTGATCGCCCGGGACGGGCGGTGGGGCAACGACGACACCTACTACAGTGCCGTTCTGGCCCAGTTCTGGGCCGACCAGGCCAGGGCCCGGCCGAA